>NZ_JBHTVA010000026.1:0-139301 GCF_042793325.1 Embleya sp. NPDC056575 | reverse complement strand
GGTTCCATGGGGACCCGTCCGCCGCCCGGCCGCATTTTTCATGACGTGATCCCGGACACGTCGGCGAGGGCACATCCGGATCCGGGCCGCCGACGGCCCGGGCAGGGGACGAGGAGTACGGGGCCATGGGTCGACTGGGCAACATCCGACCGCGCCGCAGACCGGGCAAGGCGACACCGGCCGGGGACGGGACATCCACGGGAGCGCCCGCGACCGCGCCGAGCGCGGACGCGGGGTCCACCGCGACGCCTCCGGCCGCGCCGGGCGGGGACGCGGGGCCCGGGGCGCCTTCGGCGGCGGACGAGGCAACCCCGGGCGGCGGCGACAGCGGCGGCACCGGCGACGGGGCGACCGCACCGCGCGGGAGCGGTACCGCGGGCACGGCGGCCGACGTGGCGACCCCGGGTGGGGGCAATACCGGCGGCACGGTCGACACGACGACGGACGCGGGGCGTACCGCCGGCACCGTCGACACGACGGCACCGGCCTCCGGCGACACGTCGGTCGGCGACCGGCCCACCGGCACGAGCGCCGACGCCGCCCCCGCCCGGGTGCCCGCCCAGATCGCGACGGCCGAACCCGGTCCGGCGGCATCCCCGACCGCCCCGGACCCGACCGCCACCCCCGGCGTGCCCTCCCCCGTCCCCGACGACGCCAAGGCCCCCGCCCGCGTCCAGCCGTGGACCGGCGTCGGCTCGCGGTTCGGCGAGCCGGGTCGCCCGCTGCACCGTTCCTCGCCGTTCTACATCGGCTTCATCGGCGGACTCGGCCTGATCACCGCGTGGTTCCTGGCCCAGGCCGTGATGGGCATCCAGCACGTCCTGATCATCATCCTGATCTCGTTCTTCCTGGCCGCGGGGCTGAACCCGTTCGTCGAACGGCTCGAAAAGCGCGGCATGCCCCGACGCTGGGCGGTGTGCACCGTCGCGTTCGGGTTCGTCCTCTTCGCCGCCGCCTTCGTCACCGCGATCGCCCAGCCGCTGGTCGAGCAGACGTCGAGCCTGATCAACTCGATCCCCGACAGCCTCACCGAGCTGCGCAACAACGAGAGATTCCGGCAGCTGGACGAGAAGTACGACCTGGTGAACCGGGCCAAGGACTGGGCCGCCAACGCCAACACGGCGGAGAACGTGGCGGGCGGTTTGTGGGGCTTCGGCAAGATGGTGCTGACCTCGGTGTTCGACACGCTCACCGTGATCGTCCTGACGCTGTACTTCCTGGGCGCGCTGCCCAGCATCAAGGAGCACCTGTACAACCTGTTCCCGAGGTCGCGCCGGGCCCGGGTGCGGCTGCTCGGCGACGAGATCCTGTCCGGGATCGGCGGCTACGTGAACGGCGCGCTGATCGTGGCCACCTGCGCGGGGCTGTCCTCGTTCATCTTCCTGATGATCCTGGGCAACGACTACGCGCTGCCGCTGGCCCTGGTGATCGCGATCACCGACCTGATCCCGATGATCGGCGCCACGGTGGGCGCGGCGGTGGTGTCGGTCGTGGTCTTCTTCGACTCCCCCGGCAAGGCGCTCACCTGCGTGATCTTCTTCCTGGCCTACCAGCAGTTCGAGAACTATCTGATCTATCCGCGCGTGATGAACCGCGCGGTGAACGTGCCGCCGGCGATCACCGTGATCGCGGCTCTGGTGGGCGGCGCGCTGCTCGGGGTGACCGGGGCACTGCTCGCGATTCCGATCGCGGCGGCCGTTCTGCTCATCCTGCGCGAAGTGGTCACGCCCCGCCAGAATCAGGCCTGAGCTTGTCAATCATCCTCTGGGATGACGTGCGAAACTTCCCTCGAACCCATGTCCCAGCGCGGGCCCGTCGTACGGCGGCCGTCGGCGGCTGGGGTTCGGGCCTAAGCTCGAAGCCCGGTCGGCTCCAGAGTCGGTCCGGCACCATCCCCCCGAAGTCTTCCTGGGAGTGCGGCAACAGATGATCGAAGCAAGAGGGCTCACCAAACGCTACGGAAACAAGCTGGCGGTGGATCAGCTTTCCTTCCAGGTGCGTCCGGGCTCGGTGACCGGCTTCCTCGGCCCCAACGGGGCCGGCAAATCGACCACCATGCGGATGATCCTCGGGCTGGACACGCCGACCGGGGGCAACGTCACGGTCAACGGCCGCCCGTACGACCACGTCCAGGCCCCACTGCGGGAGATGGGCGCACTGCTCGACGCCAAGGCGATGCACGGTGGCCGGACCGCGTACAACCACCTGCTGTGCCTCGCGCAGAGCAACGGCATCCCGAACCGTCGGGTCGACGAGGTGCTCGCCATGGTCGGCCTGACCCAGGTCGCCAAGAAGCGCGCGGGGGGCTTCTCGCTCGGCATGGGCCAGCGGCTCGGCATCGCCTCGGCGCTGCTCGGCGACCCCGGGATCCTGATGTTCGACGAGCCGGTCAACGGGCTCGACCCCGAGGGCATCCTGTGGATCCGCAACCTGATGAAGCAGTTGGCCTCGGAGGGTCGCACCGTCTTCGTCTCCAGTCACCTGATGAGCGAGATGGAGGTGACGGCGGACCACCTGATCGTGATCGGTCAGGGCCGGATGATCGCCGACACCTCGATGCGCGACTTCATCGAGACGAACTCGCAGTCGTTCACCGTGGTGCGCTCGCCGCAGGCGGAGAAGCTCAACACGCTGCTCCAGGGCAAGGGCGCCACGGTCACGCCGGACCAGGCGGTGGCCGGCTCGTTCCGGGTGCACGAGTTGTCGCCCGTGGTGATCGGTGACCTCGCCGCCGAACACGGCATCGCGCTGCACGAGTTGTCGCCGCGCTTCGACTCGCTCGAAGAGGTCTACATGAGGATGACCCAGCACAGCGTGGAGTACCGCGCGGGCCTGCCGGGCGGTCCGCCGCCGGGGTGGGGTCCGCCCGGAGCGGCGCCGCCGCCCGGATACCCGCAGCAGGGCGGCCCGCAGTTCGCCGGTCCGCCGCCCGGGTATGCGCAGCAGGGCGCGCCCGGCGCCCCGTGGGGCGCGCCCGCCGGCGCCCCGTCCCCGTCCATGCCGCGATCCAACGGAAGCGAGGGCTGAGCGATGGCACAGAACACTCCGCCCCCGATGCCCCAGGGCCCGCCACACCTGCTCCCGCAGGGCCAACCGGCCCCGACGCACCAGCACATGCAGGCACAGCAGGCGCCGGGGCGGCAACTGCCCGCGCAGCAGATGCAGGCGCAGCAGATGCCCGGTCAGCAGTTCCCGCCCGGGCAGCAGGCGGGTCACCCCACGCACGTCGGCGGCAACATCGGCGGCGGCAACGCGGGCTTCGGCCGGGTGCTGCTGTCCGAGTGGACCAAGATCCGCACGGTGCGCTCGACGGTGTGGACCCTGATCGTGATGGTCGCACTGATCCTGGGCCTGGGCATGCTGATCGCCGGGCTGGCCAACCCGAAGCCCGACGACGACTACGTCAGCATCTCGCTGATCGGCGTGATCATCGCCCAGCTCGCCGCCGCGACGCTGGGCGTGCTGACCATCTCCGCCGAGTACACGACGGGCATGATCCGCACCACGCTGACCGCGTACCCGCGCCGCATCCAGGTGCTGGTCGCCAAGGGCGTGGTGTTCGCGGGCCTGATGTTCGTGGTCGGCCTGATCACCATCGGGATCACCGCGGTGCTCGGCAAGGCGATGTTCACCTCGCGGATCGGTGACTCCACCGCCGAGGTGGACCTGTTGCGCAGCGTCGTCGGCAGTTCGCTCTACCTGGCCGTGATCGGTCTGTTCGGGCTCGGGCTCGGGGTGCTGCTGCGGCACTCGGCGGGCGCGATCACCGCGCTGATGGGCGCCATCCTGCTGCCGATGATCATCGGGCCGTTCCTGCCGCACTCGGTGGGCTCGAAGGTCATGGAGTACTCGCCGATGTTCGCGCTGGGCAAGCTGATCGGCGGCAGCGACGGGGAAAGCGGTCCGGGGCCGTGGCCCTCGCTGTTGCTGATCGCGACCTACGCGGCGATCGTGCTGATCGCCGGCGGGATCCGGCTGCGCTCGCGCGACGTGTGATCGGGTCGGTTGGGGCATTTGCCTGACCGATCGTCAAAAAAGTTGCTCCGTATACCGAAAAGGTCTCACCCGACATGTGCCGGGCGGGGCCTTTTCGGCCGTTTTCGGGCCGACTCGCGTAGCTTCGGAAACCACATCAAAAGAGGGTCCGACGATATGCTCACGTCTCATGTATGGGCAGGGGGATCCAGGAACACCCGACGCGGCGGACGCGGCATCCGTACGCGTTCCGGAACCCGTTCACCGGAGCCGGCGCACGGTCGGCGGACCGGCCGCGGGGTTCGGTTCCGCGGCGGCCGTCTTCGCGTTGGCGGGGATCGCGACCGCCATCGTCCTGCTGGGCGACACCGACACGTTGTGGGAGTCGGCCCTCGCGGGCACGCTGCTGACCGCCGCCGTCGCGCTGTCCTCGATCGCCGCGTGGTTGCGGCATCGGGTCGCCGAGCAGCGCATCGCCCGACTCCGTGAGTTGACCGTACGTCAGGCCGCGGAGAGCGCCCGCCTGGAGGCCGAACGCGCCCGACTCGAGGCGGAGCACACCGAACTGTTGCGCGGGCGGGCGGCACTCGCCGACGAGGAAACGCTGATGCGCGGCCGGGTGCACGACGTGTTCGTCAACCTGTCGATGCGCACGCTGACCCTGGTCGAGCGCCAACTGGACCTGATCGAGAAGCTGGAACACGGCGAGGACGAACCGCAGCGCCTGCAGGACCTGTTCCGGCTCGACCACCTGGCCACCCGGATGCGCCGCAACAGCGAGAACCTGCTGGTCCTCGCGGACGCGGACGAACGGCGCGGCCGGCGACCGGCGATCCCGCTCCTGGACGTGGTCCGCGCCGGTGTCTCGGAGATCGAGCGCTACGAGCGGATCGACGTCGGCCACGTGCCGCGCGCCGACGTGCTCGGGCGCGCCGCCGACGACGTGGGCCACCTGCTGGCCGAACTGCTGGAGAACGCCGCCGCCTACTCGGCGCCGGAGTCCCGGGTGGAGATCGGCGGCTGGACGCTGGAGAACGGCGAGGTCGTGTTGTCGGTGGACGACAACGGGATCGGCGTACCGGCGGACCGGCTCACCGAGTTGAACTCGCAGATCGAGCGGGACAGCACCGAGGAGGAGGCGGCCGGCGGCGCCGGCGGCCTGGGCGTGTTCGTGGTGGGCCGGCTGGCCCGACGGCACGGGATCAGGGTGCAGTTGCGGCCCCGCCCGCAGGGTGGCCTGAGCGCCGTCGTGGTGATCCCCGCCTCGATCTTCCAGGGCCTGGGGCCCTCGCCCGCCGAGTTCTCCGCCGAGCGCGACCGCGAGCAGGAGCGCGAGCGGGACCGGATGGCCATCCCCGGCGTGACGCCCGGCGCCCGGGCCATCCCGCCCGGCGCGGCCCGGCTCGCGTTGCCCGCGACCGAGGCGCCCGCGCCGGCCGGCGCCGCGCCGGCCACTGCCCCCGCCGCCGAACGTCCCCGATCCGCGACCGCCGCGCCGCGTGGGCCGATCGTGCCCCGCGAGGACGCCGCGCCACCGGTCAAGACGCCCAAGGGCCTGCCCAAGCGCACCCCGGCGGCCAATCCGCCCGCCCCGGAGGCGCCGGCGGCGAAACTGGTCGCGCCGGGCGCGTTGTTCGAGGCGACCGGGTCGACGGCGCGCCCCGAGGTCGCCCCGCCCACGCGTCGCGCGAACCCGGCGCCGGTGGCGAACTCGGCCGCGGCGCCGAGGACCGCGGCGGCCAAGAGCCCGGCGGCCAAGAGCGTGGCGCCGAAGAGTGCGACGGTGAAGGGCGCGACGGCGAAGACCGCAGACGCGACGCCGCCCGTCGCGCCGCGGCCGGCGATCGGCGGGGACGGCACGGGCCCCGCGGCCTCCGCGGTCGGTCGTACCCGGCGCGGTCTGCCCAAGCGGCTGACGTCCGGCGACGACAGCGGCGCGTTCGCGATCCCGCCCGCCGCGGACCCCGCCCGGGACACCGGAACGCTCTCGGCCGCCGAACTGCGCCGACGGCTGACGGGCTATCAGGAAGGTCTGAAGGCGGCCCGCCGGGAGGACGAACCGACCGGTCCGATCCGCTCGTTCGGGCCGATCGTGTCGACCGACGAAGAACCCGCCTTCCCGCCGGACGTGCGGGAGGAGACAGGAGGTGGAGACCGGTGACCGGATCGAATGGCACCACGGCCCGCGATGTCGACTGGCTGGTGGCCGGGCTGGCCGGGGACGTCCCGGGGGTCCGCGAGGTCGTCCTGGTCTCCTCCGACGGCCTGATGCTGGCCAGTGCCCGCGGCCCGGAGGCGGCCGGCGCGGCCGGTGACGCCGAGGAGCAGCTCGGCGCGATCGTCAGCGGCCTGGTGGCCCTGGCCGAGGGCACCTCGCGGGTGCTCGACATGGGCGCGGTCCGCCAGGAGATCGTCACGATGGCCGAGGGCTACGTCGTGGCGATGTCGATCAGCGACGGCTCCTGTCTGGGCGTGCACGCGGGCGGGTCCGCCGATCTGGGCGTGATCGCCTACCAGATGACCTCGTTCGTTCGGCGCGCCGGCCACGTCCTGACGCCGGCCCTGCGCGCACAGATGCACCAGGACCGTGGAGGTGGTCGCGTTGGCTCCTGACGGCGGTTATTCCGACTACGACGACGCAGGGGGTTTTCCGGCCCGTCCCGAACCGGGCGGTCGCACCTCGCGCGTGCGTCCCTACACGCTGACCCGCGGCCGGACCCGCTACGGCCACGTGCTGCTGGTCGAAACGCTCGTCACCACCCTGGACTGCCCGCAGGACGAGACGGGCGACATGCCCGAGGTGGCCCGCATCGTGCACCTGTGCCGCGGCGTGCGGTCGGTGGCGGAGGTGGCGGCGATTCTGCACATGCCGCTCGGCGTGGTCCGGGTGTTGATCAGCGACCTGGCCTCACAGGGCCGGATCAGTGTGTACCAGACCGAGCACGAGGCCGGCCGACCCGATCGTGCGCTGCTGGAGAGGGTGCTCGGTGGACTACGCAAGATTTGACCTCGGCGGTGTCGGCGGCCTCGGCGACGAGGTCCCGGCCATCCCGATGCCGGCCGCGGGCGCGGCCGGTCGGCGGATCGGCGAGGGGCCGCCGATCACCTCGACCAAGATCGTGGTCGCGGGCGGTTTCGGCGTCGGCAAGACCACGCTGGTCGCCGCCGTGTCGGAGATCCCGCCGCTGACCACCGAGTCGGTCATGACGGTGGTGAGCGAGGACGTCGACGACCTGTCCGGCCTGCCGGAGAAGCGCACCACCACGGTCGCGATGGACTTCGGCCGGATCACCCTGGAAGCCGACCTGGTGCTCTACCTGTTCGGTACCCCGGGGCAGAACCGGTTCTGGTTCATGTGGGACGACCTGGTGCGCGGCGCGGTGGGCGCGATCGTCCTGGTGGACACCCGCCGACTGGAGGACAGTTTCCCGGCGGTGGACTACTTCGAGCGGTCCGGGATCCCGTTCGTGGTCGCGGTCAACCTCTTCGACGGCGCGCCGCGCTATCCGGAGGAGGACCTGCGGGACGCGTTGTCGATCGGCCCGCGCACGCCGATGACCGAATGCGACGCGCGGGACCGGGAGAGCGCGGTGAACGCGCTGGCCGAGTTGGTCGTCCACGCCATGGACCTGACACCGTGACGGGAGGGAGCACACCCGCGGCACCGCCGCCCGACATCACCCTGCGTCCGATCGGGCGGGTGTCCGCCCCGCGCGTGGAACTCGTGGACGATCACTGGGGGAACGTGTCCTCGGTGATCCGTCTGGACGGTGAACGCTTCGGCCCCGAGGCGCTGTCCGGTCTCGACGACTTCTCCCACCTGGAGGTGGTCTTCCACTTCCACCGGGTCGCGGACACCGCCGTCGAGACCGGCGCCCGCCGGCCGCGCGGCAATCCGGCCTGGCCGCTCGTCGGCATCTTCGCCCAGCGCGGCAAGAACCGCCCGAACCGCCTCGCCGTCTCCCGGTGTTCGCTGGTGCGGGTGGACGGCCTGGACGTCCACGTGCGCGGCCTCGACGCGGTCGACGGCACGCCGGTGCTCGATCTCAAGCCCTATCTCGCCGAGTTCGGCCCGCGCGGCGAGCTTCGCCAGGCGGCGTGGTCGAGCGAGTTGATGACGGACTACTACGCCGACTGAGGCCGGCGGTATCGGGTCGTGGTGGTCAAGCGCGTCGGGTGGCCCACCGGTATCGGTAGGTGTGCCAGGGCCAGTTGGTGGTCACCCGCCCGTCGGCGCCCTTGTACCAGCTCGTACAGCCCGCCCCGAACACGGTGCCCGCCACGCCCGCCGCGAGGGCCCGCCGATCCGCCTCGTACTCGGCCGCGCCCACCTCGTGGACACGCCCGTCGCGGATCCTGCGGAGCACGTACGCCACCTGACTCTCGATCATGTGGATGATCGAGTTGTGGCCCAGGTTCGTCCCCGGCCCGTACAGCAGGAACAGGTTGGGGAAGCGCGGCACGGTCATCCCCAGCCGGGCCGCCGCCCCCTCCCGCCACACGTCGTGCAGCCGTACGCCGTCGCGCCCGACGATGTCCATCGGCCGCAGGAATTCGGTGGCCAGGAACCCGGTGCCGTGGATCAGGGTGTCCACGGGGTAGTCCCGCGCGGCGGTGCGCGGTCCACTCGGGGTGATCTCGGTGATCGGGTCGGTGACCAGTTCCACGTTGTCCCGGGTCAGCGTCGGATAGAAGTCGGTCGAGATCAGAATGCGTTTGCAGCCGATCGGGAAGTCCGGGGTCAGTCGGGCCCGCAGTGCCGGATCGGCGATCTGCGCGGCCAGGTGCCGGCGTGCCGCGCGCCGGACCAGGCAGGCGCCGAGGTTGCCGCGGATCGCCCAGTAGACCGCGGTCTCGCCGCGCAGATAGGTGGCCGCGCGTACCGCGGTCCGCGTCGGCGGGATCCGGCGGAAGACCCGGTGCGCGATCCGCCCGTAGGCCCGATCCGGCTTGGGCACCACCCAGTTCGCGGACCGCTGGAAGACGTACAGCCGGCGCACCCGCCCGGCGATGCGCGGCACGAACTGCACCGCGCTGGGCCCGGTGCCGATCACCGCGACGGTGCGGTCGTTCAGGTCGTGGTCGTGCCGCCACCGCGAGGAGTGGAACGCGGTGCCGGCGAACGAGTCCAGGCCGGGCAGGTCGGGATGGCGCGGCCGGTTGAGCTGACCGACGGCCGAGACCAGCACCCGGGCGGTCGCCGCCCCGCGCGAGGTCTCGATCCGCCACACCGCGGCCGTCTCGTCCCAGCGCGCGGCGTTCACCTCGGTTCCGAGTGCCAGGTGGGCCCGGATGCCGAACTTCTCGGCGCACTCGTGCAGATAGCGCAGGATCTCGTGTTGTTCGGGGAACACCCGGGACCAGTCGGCCCGTTGCGCGAACGAGTAGGAGTACAACATCGACGGGATGTCGCATCCCGCGCCCGGATAGGTGTTGTCGCGCCACACGCCGCCGACGTCGTCGGCCTTCTCGTAGACGGTGAAGTCCTCGATGCCGGCGCGGCGCAGCCGGATCGCCATGCAGATCCCGGCGAACCCGGCCCCGATGATCACCGTCCCCGGCATCGCGCACCCCCTTGACGTCAGGGCCGATACGGCCTGATGAGGTCGAACTCGGTGGCCGGCGGGGCACTCGAACCCGCCGCGCGCCCGCTCTCGTCGGCTCCCCCCATGGTGGCCGGGTCGATGCCGTCGCGTACATGGTCACCGGCCGGAAAAGGTCGGGCAGCCCCCGCGCCGGCCGGCCCCTCAGTCGCTCAGGCCGGCGCTGATCAGCCAGATGTGCTCGCAGGTCGCGGCGGCCTCCGGCAACTTCTCCGGGGACTCCCGCGAGGCGTGGTAGAAGGTGCGTTCGATCATCCAGCACAGGGCGCGCGCCATCGCCGAGGCCTGCCGCGGTTCGCTGCCGGCCGGGACACCGGCGCGTTCCAGGACGGCGGTGATCGCCTCGATGAACAAGTCGGCGGTGTGACTCCACAGTTCGCCGATCTCGGGCACGGTCAACGACAGGTCGATCGCGGTGCGCATGACCGTGCCGTGCGCGTTCCACAGTTCGACCGTGCGCCGCATGGCCGTCGCGACGGCCGGTCGCGGCTCGTCGTGCCGCGCGGTGGCCCGCGAGCGTTCCCACAGGTGCTCGACGGTCCGGGCCACGAGTGCCGTGACCACTTCCTGCTTGGATCCGAAGTAGAAGTAGAGCGCGCCGCGCGTGATGCCGGCGCCCTGGGCGATGTCCCCGACGGTCATGGCGTCGTAGCCCTTGTCCGCCAACAGGGCCTCGCAGGTGTCCAGGATGGCCCGCTCCCGGACATCGCCCTTACGTTCCGTGGTGCCGCGCCTGCTCCGCGCGGGGTGGCCGGACATCAGAGCTGTGCGCCCTCGGCGAAGTCGGTCGTCCGGGAGAGTGTCTCCCACGCGCGGATGTCCTCGTCGACGGCGGTGCGTGCGGCGGTGACCAGGCGCAACGCGTCCGAACCCAGGACGAGGTGGGCCGGCGGCCGGTCGACCGAGGCGATGTGTACGACGGCGTCCCCGGCCCGGGCCGGGTCGCCCAGCTGGTTCCCGCTCGCCTTCCGGCGCGCCTCCCGGATGGGCTCGAACAGCTCGTCGTAGTCGTCGACAGTGCGTTCGGCCCGGGTCATGGACCGGCCGGCCCAGTCGGTACGGAAGGAGCCCGGCTCGATCGCCGTCACGTGGATCCCGAACCGCGCCACCTCCTTGCCCAGCGCTTCGAGGATGCCTTCCAGCGCGAACTTGCTGCCGCAGTAGGCGGACATGCCGGGCACGGCCATGAGCCCGCCCATCGAGGTGACGGCCATCAGGTGGCCCCGTCGACGCCGGCGCATGTGCGGCAGCGCCGCCTGCAGGGTGGCCATCGCCCCGAACACGTTGACCTCGAACTGCCGCCGCACCTCGTCCAGCGGAGTCTCCTCGAAGGTCCCCTCCAGGCCGTAGCCGGCATTGGCGACGACGACGTCAAGGGGCCCGACGCCGCGCTCCACCTCCGCGATCACGTCGAAGACGGCCCGGTCGTCGGTCACCTCCAGGAGACGACCGTGGGCACGACCGGCCTCAAGCCCTTCGAACTCCCGCAAATCCCCCTCGGAGCGCACCGTGCCAACCACGGTATGCCCGGCCCCCAGAGCAGCCCCCGCAATCGCCCGCCCAAGCCCCGACCCGACCCCGGTGACAAGCCAGTTCCGCTGCCGCATGGCCCCTCCTGAACACATCCGCACAGGGAGCCGACCGACTCCCCACCCCAAAGTCTACACAGCGTCGATTTTTATCCGCGCAGTGCAGATTCCATCCCGGCCGAGTCGCCGGCGCCGCCTTCAGGCGGAGCCGGGGTGGTCGGGCCCGACCGGCATGGCCAAAGTGGTGAGATCGCCGCGGTCGGCGGAGCGGATCGTGACGGGCTGGTCGGGTCCCCTCAGGTCGAGCATCACATCGGGGCCGATCGCGGTACCGACGGCCGGATAGAGGGTGGTCAGTTCGAACACGATGCGAAGGTCCCGCCCCGTCACGACGGCCGGGATCGCGACGTCCGGATGCCCGTCGCCGATCGACGGGACATCGATCCCGCGGCGGGTCACATGCCACGTGATCCGCTCGCCGGGATGCTCCGCCAGGGCGCGCAGGAGTACGTCCTTCCCGATCGTCAGGCGGGTGCCGGCCTCGGGCAACGAGGCGAGCATCGACCGGTGGTCCGGGAACTCCTCGGACAACAACCGGCAATGCCGGTCCTCACGGCCCGCCGGCCGTAGCCACATCCCGTGCGCGGTCGCCTCGACCCGCACCAGCGCGCTGCGCCGGACGGCCGCGGCGGCGGCTCGCAGATCGTCGCCCGCGACCGTCGCCGCCCACGGTGTGGTCGGCGTCTCGGCGGGCACCAGGGTTCGTATCGAGAGGCGGTAGCGGTCGGTCGCGGTCAGGGTGATCGCCTCCCGGGTCGCCTCGACGCGCACGCCGCCGAGTACCGGCATGCCCGGCTCCCGTGCGGTCGCGGTCAGGACCTGTTCGATCGCGTCGGCCAGTACCGGCCCCTTCAGGGCGGCGATCGGTACACCGGTCGGAGCCCCGGCCAACGAGGACTTGACCACGGCGGCCTTCCGCCGCGCCGCCTCCGCATCCGCGAGCACCTTGGCGACATGCTCGTCGATCAGCCGCGACGCCTCCTCGGGTCCGGCATCGAGGACGGCGTCGACCTCGGCGAGCGGCATCGCGATCTCACGCAGTCGGCGCAGCGCCGTGGCCCGCGGCACCTGGTCGGCGCTGTAGTAGCGGTAGCCCGAGACGGGATCGACCTCGGCGGGGTGCAGCAACCCGGAGTCCGCGTAGAACCGCAGCGCACTCGAGGTCAGACCACTACGTCGGGCGAAAGCCCCGATCGGCATCAACTCGGTATCCGACATCCCGACATCCTCGGGCTTCAGCCGACTCGAAGGTCAACACGGGTCGGGATCCGAGGCCGGCCCGGCGATGCCGCCGAAGACCCGACCGACACACCTTCCGCTGGATTGTCGGATTTACTGGCAAATCCACATGAAAGACGCGCGGGAGAATACCGGCATGCCCGAGCAGGAGATCGCCGACACGGCACTGAATCGAGCCCTGTCGCCGGAGTTTTTTCGCACCGACCCGACGAGCGGCCCGCCGAAGAGCAGCATCATTCCGCCGGCCGAGCCCTCCCACGCCACCTTGGCGGCACCCTCGGATTCCTCCTTCCGGGTCAAAATCGAAGAGCTGGCCCCGGCCGCCGGCAAGGCGGTCTCGGTGGCCATGGAACTGAGAAGTCTGGGTGCGGACATCAACCACGGCCCGCCGGCAGGAACACCGGGGTTCATGACGGGTTTCCAACTGGGCGAGTTGAGCCGCGAGTGGGGCGGCGCGATCGCGCACCTCGCCGACCGGGCGCAGGCGGGGGCCGACAGGATCTACCGCACGCGAACGAAGTACGCCCAGACCGAGACGAACGTGGCCACCGACTTCACGGCGGGGTCGTGACCATGGTCGGCTTCACCGAGCTGAGGGCCGCGAACTTCGAGAGCTGGCGGGAATCCGCCCGCACCTGGAGGACCACCGCCGGCAAACTCGCCGAACTGGAGAACACGTTCCGGACCGGGGTCAACGACGGTGTGGAGGCGGCCGGATGGAAGGGGCGGGCCGCCGGAACAGCCGACCGGGACCTCGAAGTGACGGTTCGACAGATCGCCGTCTCCGCAAGCCAGGCGCAGACCATCGGTATCGCGGCCGAACGTGCGGCATCCGAACTCCCCGCGATTCAGACCATGTTCCGCGCGGCCATCCAGGAGGCCGAGACCTCCGGTCTCCGGATCGTGGAATACCCGGGCGGATACACCGTGCAGGCCGCCGGCCCGCCCGGAGCGGCCGGAGCGGCCGGAGATCCCACTCCGGCGGACGCGGCACGGCAACAGAGCGCCATCGACGGCTTCGTGGCCCGATTCGACACACTGCTGCGCCAGGCGAGCGAGGCCGACGCCAAATTCGCCGCGACACTGACCACGCTGATGCCGGCCGACGTCGCGGAAACCCGGGCGGACTCCTGGCAGAACAGCGTCGAGGACACCCGGCGCGTGGCCGGCCTGTACGGCGTGGGCCCGGTCCCGAAACTGGATCCCACGCAGACGGCGGCCTGGTGGCGCGGCCTGTCCGAGGAACAGCGGGCCCTGTACCTGGCCGCATATCCGCACCGATTGGGCGGCATGGACGGCCTCCCGGCAGCCGTCCGCGACACGGCCAACCGCATCGCCTTGGACCAACGCCTGACCGAACTCGCCCCGGCACTGGCCGGCGGCGATTCCCCCGACCACGACAAACGCGAGTGGGAAAACCTCACGAAGATCAAGAAGGTGTTGGTCGCCGGATACGCTCGACCGCCGGGCAAGGAATTGATGCTGCTGAAGTTCGGGGACAAATTCCTCGACGGCCAGGTGATCATGTCCGTCGGCGATCCCGACAGGGCAAGGCACGTCGCCGTGCTCGTCCCCGGGACCGGCGCCACGGTGGCCGACAATCTCGCGGGCGGGATCACCCGGGCGGACAGGATCCGGGACACCGCGGTGGGTTTGACGGACGGAAAAAGCGGTGTGGCGTCGGTCTTCTGGCTCGACTACGACGCACCCGAGAAAAAGGGGATCGGCAGCATGGCCGGATGGGCGCGCTCCGAGGAGGGGGCACCACGGTTGCACTCCTTCGTCGGTGGAGTCCGCGCCCAGGGCAACGATCAGCACATCACGGTCATCGGCCACAGTTACGGAACCGCACTCGTCGGCGACGCGGCGAAGACCGGTGGACTGGCGGCCGACGACATCGTCGCCCTGGGCAGTCCCGGAATACACGTCGAGCGCGCGGAGGACCTGAACATCGACCCGGGCCACGTGTGGGCGGACCGCTCACCGGTGAAGCTCGACGAAGACCAGGCCGTCGTCGACCTGGGAAGCGCACGACACGGCACCGACAAGGAGCCGAGCCTCTTCGACGTGGTCGCCGACGCGTTCATCGGCAGCGACGATCGTGTCGGCCCGACGGACGAGGCTTTCGGTGGGAAACGCCTGAAAGGCGATGCCGACGGCCACAGCGGATATTGGGCCTCCGGCAGCGAAAGCCTGCTCAACCAGGGAAAGATCGTGGCGGGTATGTACAACGACCCGAATCCGCTGAACCGACCACACGTCAAGTAGGGCGAACATCGTGATCGCACGCCGCCTGTCCGGTATATGCGCGGCCTTGTCCGCGGTGTTGGTATTGAGTCCGGCTTCGGGATGCGGAGATTCCGCGAACAGGCAGGAATTCAGGATCCCCGAAATATCCGAGGATCAGGCCGGAGCCATCGCCGAGGAATACACGCGGCTGGTCGTCGAGGGCATCAAAGCCCCCGCCGTCGATCGTGCGCCGTCGTTCGATGTATCCCCGTGCGGAGAGGTGATGGGCGGGAAGGATTCCTTCGAGAAGACCTTCACCGCACTGCGCATCCAAAACGTCACGATGCCGCCACGGCGGCAGGAATCGGTATTCCGGCAGGCTCGCGCCACCATCGAGGGAATGGGATTCCGAATCCGAAGGTTCGAGACGGCGACGACCGCCGGAAAGGGTGCGGGCACCTTGACGGCGATGAAGCCCGCGGACGGATTCTCGATCATCTTGCAAACTACAGCATCGGCGGAGGAAGTGATGATCATGGTCTCCAGCCCGTGCCTGGCCCGGCCGAGGGCATCGGCGGGCGGCACCCCGGCGCCGCCCGCCGGTCGAACCTCATAGGCATGACACGCCGGCGGGCGAGGCCCCGCCCGCGCTCAGAACAGTTTCAGCTTGTCGTCCTCGGTACCGCGGAGCGCGTTGTAGTCCAGCGTCACGCACGTGATGCCCCGGTCGACCGCCAGGACCCTCGCCTGGGGCTTGATCTCCTGGGCCGCGAAGACGCCCTTGACCGGGGCGATCAGCGTGTCCCGGTTGAGGAGTTCGAGGTAGCGGGTGAGTTGTTCGACGCCGTCGATCTCGCCCCGGCGCTTGATCTCCACCGCCACGGTGGTGCCGTCCGCGTCCCGGCACAGGATGTCCACCGGGCCGATCGGGGTGGGGTATTCGCGGCGGATCAGCGTCCAGCCCGCGCCGAGCGCGTCGAGGCGGTCGGCCAGCAGTTCCTGGAGGTGCGCCTCGACGCCGTCCTTGACCAGGCCGGGGTCGATACCCAGCTCGTGCGAGGTGTCGTGGAGGACTTCCTCGATCGTGATGATCAGCTTCTCGCCGCCCTTGTTGATCACCGTCCACACGCCGTCCCCCTCCTTGAGGGTGCACGGCGGACTCATCCAGTTCAGCGGCTTGTACGCGCGGTCGTCGGCGTGAATGGACACGCTCCCGTCCGACTTGACCAGAATGAGCCGGGGGGCGGACGGCAGGTGGGCGGTGAGTCGCCCGACGTAGTCCACGGAGCAACGGGCGATGACGAGACGCATGCCCCGACGCTACCGCCTCCGAAGCCCCTCCCTCGCCCATCCCCCACCCCCGGCCGCACCCCGTGTGACACACCTCATCGTGGCGACCTTCGGCCACGTCGAACACCGCGCATGACCGCCGTCGCGGACACGGCGCGATGTTCGAACCGGGGAGCGGCCCGCCGGGCGCACGCCCTCTCCTGAACCGTGTTCACCTCTGGTTCGCTCTGGAGCAATGTGTAGGCGATGACCTACGGTGAGTCCGGAGACGGTGCGGGCCGGGCGGATGGGCGTTCGGGGCGGGCCGTGGGCTATGCACGGGTGCCACCAGCCACTGACACGTACGAGACACGACCCGAACCGCCGGGCGAACTTGCGTACGTCCCGGCCGGAAGGAGCACCGATGTCGCTCGATGTGCCTCCGAAGCTGTTGGAGCAGGCCGAACAGGGTGAGGTCGACGAGGCGGAGTTCGTCGACTGCGTGCGTGACTCGCTGCCCTACGCCTGGAATCTCGTCGCCGCGCTGGCGACACAACTGCGGGTGGATGGCGGCCCGTTCGCGGACAACCAGGTGCCGCCCGCCACCGAGACCGAGCGTGGGCAACTGCTGCGCGCCCTGGCCTCGGACGCGATCCGCGGCTCGATGGAACGGCACTTCGGGGTCAAACTCGCGTTCCAGAACTGCCACCGGGTCGCGGTCTTCCCGATCGAGGGCCTGGACGCGGACCGGTACGCGAAGTTCACCTCGATCCGCGGCCAGTTGCTCAACCAGTCACCGACCCTGCGCGACTGCTGATCCCGCATCGGCACCCTTCGGCGGCGCGGGCGGGCCCCACGGCGCGCCCGCGCCGCCGCATTCCCACCCGGCGCCCGAGCGCGAACAGGCCGCCTCCACCGCACCCCGTCGGCCACCCCTCCCCTCCCCCGCGAGGAGTCGTCCCATGGGCATCACCCTGCCGCTGCACCGCTGGGCCCAGCAGAGCCCCGACCGCGAAGCCCTCGTCGACGGCGCCGCGTGGACCACGTTCCGCGACCTGCGCGAGCGGGTGGCCAGGCTCGCGGGCGCGCTGCGCGGCCTCGGCGTCGGCCCCGACGACCGGGTCGCCGTCCTCGCCCCGAACTCCGCCCGCTACCTGGAGTGCCTGAGCGCCGTGCCCTGGGCCGGCGGCGTGCTGAACCCGGTCAACATCCGCTGGAGCCCGGCCGAGATCGCCTTCTCCCTCGACGACTCGCGGACCGGCGTACTGATCGTCGACGACACCTTCGCCGCCCTGGTCCCCGCCCTGCGTGCGGCCTCGTCGAGTCTGCGCGTGGTGGTGCACATGGGCGATCCGCCGGCCGATTCCGGCATGCACGGCTACGAGGACCTGATCGCCGCGACCGCCCCGGTCCCCGACGCACGGCGCGGCGGCGGCGACCTGGCGGGCGTCTTCTACACCGGCGGCACCACCGGCTTCCCCAAGGGCGTGATGCTCTCCCACGACAACCTGCTCGCCTCCGCCATGGGCGGCCTGGTCGCCACCGCCGCCTACCGGATCACCCCGAACGCCCGCGTACTGCACGCCGCTCCGCTGTTCCACATCGCCGGGTACGGGGTGTCGCTGATGACCTCGATCCTCGGCATCCCCCAGGTGGTACTGCCCGTCTTCGACCCCGAGGGGGCCGCCGCGATCATCGCGCGGGAGCGGATCACCGAGGTCTTCCTCGCGCCGACCATGCTCCGGATGATGCTGGACCACCCGAAGTTCGCCGACCACGACCTGTCCTCGCTGCGCATGTTGACCTACGGTGCCTCGCCGATCACCAGCACGCTCCTGGACCGGGTCCTGGCCGCGCTGCCGGGCGTCGCCCTGGTGCAGGCGTACGGACAGACCGAACTCTCGCCGCTGGCAACCCTGTTGCTGCCCGAGGATCACCTGGCCGGCGACCCGGCGAAGCTGCGCTCGGCGGGCCGCCCCTGCCTGCACGCCGACGTACGTGTGGTCGGACCGGACGGGAACGAGCTGCCGCGCGGCGGCATCGGCGAGATCGTCTCGCGCGGAAACCATGTGATGACGGGCTACTGGAACCGGCCCGAGGAGAACGAACAGGCCCTGCGCGACGGCTGGATGCACACCGGCGACCTCGGCTTCATGGACGCCGACGGCTACCTCGCCGTGGTCGACCGGCTCAAGGACATGATCGTCACCGGCGCGGAGAACGTGTACAGCGCCGAGGTGGAGAACGCCATCAACTCCCATCCGGACGTGGCCTGTTGCGCGGTGATCGGGCTGCCCGACCCCCGGTGGGGCGAGCGGGTGCACGCCGTCGTGGTACCCCACCCCGGCCGCGAGCCGACCGCCGAACGACTCCGGGCCCACGTCAAGACGCTGATCGCCGGATACAAGGCGCCCAGGAGCGTCGAGTTCGTCGACGCACTCCCCCTGACGGCGGCCGGCAAGGTCCGCAAATCCGTGCTGCGCGAAAGAACGAGCCAGCGGTGAATCCGCCGTTCGGCGCGGCCGGGTGATCGGCCCGTGCGACCACCCGGTGTTCACCTCGCTGCGCTCGATCGCCCACGCCCTCGCCGGGGGCGACTCGGTACCGGCCGGCGGGCCCGATCCGGCCGGGGAATGGCACGGGTTACGCCCCGACCTCTCGAACGCACTCTCGACAAACCCTCGCCCAACCGGCACGATCGCGCGTTATGACGTTCACCCGGGGGATCGTGACGTACGCGGCCATCGCGACCTTGTTCGCCGAAGCGGTGGCCGCGGTCCTCGGCTGCGGCGTGGTCGCGCCGATCCTGGTCCTGAAGGCCCTGGACGACCGCGGCACCGACAACAGCGCGCTGGTCGGCACGGTCGGCATCGGCTTCTTCGCGCTGCTCGGCCTGGTCGTCGCGATCTGGTCGGTCTGGGCCGCGCTCAACCTGCGCGACCGACTGCGTACCGGCGCCGGCTCCCGGGCCGGCCTGATCGGCTCGGCCGGCCTGCACGTGGCCGTCTCCGCCGCCGCGCTGCTCGTCCCGCTCGTCCTCGCGGTGACCGTACCCGCGCTCGCCCTCCTGGGCGTCGCCACCGCCGCCACCCGACCCGCCCGGGGCACCCGGGCGCCGGCCGTCGACGAGGCCGCTACCGCCGTCGGGTGATCCGCCGCTGCCCTCGGCTGTTCCAGCACGGCCGGTGCCAGTGCCGACGCTCCTCGACCCGCCCGTCGGCGGACCACGCCACCACGTGCGGCACGCCCGGGGCGATCTCGTGGTCGCACCCCGGGCACCGATAGGTCTTGGTCGCGGCCTGCCCGCTGATCGGGCGCACCAGCCACTCCCCGTCGGCCCCCGACTCGCGCTCCTCGAAACCGAGGCCGGGATCGCGGGGCTCGCCCCGGTCGACGGACCGGGAGCGGCTGGTTGGCTTGTTACGACGCGGCACACAAAAAGGGTACGGGTGCACGCACCGCATGCGCCCGTACCCCTCTCGTACTACTTACTTCCGCCCGGCGCGCCGCCCGGCGCGGTCCGGCCGGCCGCCCGCCCGCCCGGCGACCGCCTACCGCTTCGCGTAGTCCCGGAAGCCCCGCCCGGTCTTGCGCCCGAGATAGCCCGCCGTGACCAGGTGTTCGAGCAGCGGCACCGGCGACCAGCCCGGCTCGCGGAACTCCGCGAACAGCACCTTCTGGATGGCCAGCGAGACGTCGAGCCCGACCACGTCGAGCAGTTCGAACGGGCCCATCGGATACCCCGCGCCCAGCTTGATCGCCGTGTCGATGTCGTCGGCGCCGGCGTAGTTGGCCTGGAGCATGCGCACCGCGTCGTTCAGGTACGGGAACAGCAGCGCGTTGACGATGAAGCCCGCCCGGTCCCCGCAGTCCACCGCGTGCTTGCGGGTGCGTCGACACACCTCGTGGATGGTCGCCACCACGTCGTCGGAGGTGGCCACCGTCCGCACCACCTCGACCAGCTTCATCACCGGGGCCGGGTTGAAGAAGTGCATGCCGACCACGTCGGCGGGCCGCGAGGTGGCCACCGCGCAGTCGATCACCGGCAGCGAGGAGGTGGTGGTGGCCAGGATCGCGCCGGGCTTGCAGATCTCGTCGAAGTTCTCGAACAGGGCCTGCTTCACCGACAGTTCCTCGACCACCGCCTCCACCACGAGGTCGGCGAAGGCGAGATCGTCGAGCCGGGTGGTACCGGTCACCCGGGCCAGCGCCTCGGCCTTGGCCTCCTCGGTCAGCCGACCGCGCTGGATCTGCTTGTCCAGGGAGCGCACCAGCGCCCCGCGCACCCGCTCGACCTTCTCCTCGCTGCGCGCCACATAGACCACGTCGTAGCCGGACTTGGCGAACACCTCGACGATGCCCGTGGCCATCGTGCCGGTACCGACCACGCCCACCGCGTGCACCTCACGAGGGGTGCCGGCGACCGCCGCGGCCCCGCCCGGCTCGGCCACCACGACCGGGGATCCGGCCTGCTCGTAGGTGTAGAAGCCGCGACCGCTCTTGCGCCCGAGCAGCCCCGCGGTGCGCATCTGCTTCAGGATCGGCGCGGGCGCGTGCAGGCGATCGCGCGACTGGCGATACATCTGCTCCAGGATCTCGTACGCCGTATCGATCCCGACCAGGTCGAGCACCGCGAGCGGACCCATCGGCAGGCCGCAGCCGAAGCGCATGGCCGCGTCGATGTCCTCGCGCGTCGCGTACTTCTGCTCGTACATCGACGCCGCGTGGTTGAGGTAGGCGAACAACAACCCGTTGGCGATGAACCCGGCCCGGTCGCCGGCCACCACCGGCGACTTGCCGAGGCGTTCGGCGAGCGCGACCACGTCGGCGAGCACGTCGGGCTCGGTGACGACGGTGCGGACCACCTCGACCAGCTTCATCACCGGCGCCGGGTTGAAGAAGTGCAGCCCGACCACGCGCGAGGAGCGGGTGGTGGCCACCGACAACTCGGTGACCGACAGCGACGAGGTGTTGGTGGCCAGGATCGTCTCCGGGCCGCAGATCTTGTCCAGCTCGGCGAAGAGCGCCTGCTTGTGCGCCAGCTGCTCGGGTATGGCCTCCAGGACCAGGTCGGCCGAGGCCACCGCGGTCAGGTCGGTGCCGAGGGTGACCCGCTCGAAGATGTCGTGCTGCTGCTCTTCCGTGAGCTTTCCGCGCGCGGCGGCGCGGGCGGTCGACTCGGCGATCCGGGCCCGGCCGCGCACGACGGCCTCGGCGGAGACGTCCACGCCCACGACGGTCAGTCCGGCCCGGGCCAGGACCTCGACGATGCCGGCGCCCATGGTGCCCAGGCCGACCACGCCGACCGTGCTGATGTCACGGCTCATCTGCTGTGCTCCTCGCTGCTGAAATGGCGTCTCCCGACCGGGAGTACGCCTTGGTTACTGCGAAGTAGTACCGCGGGTTTCCAGGGAGTATCGCAGTCCCTGTCGAACAGGCACAGGCCGGTGGGATGTGCCGTTCGCCTCGATCCGTCCCGAACGTGCGTTCGGACATTCGGTCCCATGTTCGACGGGATGACGTCGTGGGTGCCGATATCCGCCCGATCGGGTAAAAAACCATCAGGCGTGAAGGATTACCTACCCGCGTCTTCACGCGTTGTGTTGTCGTGTGGGCGCCCTGTCCCCCACACCCGCCCCCGCCGGCGACGTCCGGCGGGACCGGCCGGTCGGCATCGGCCACGACACGACGAGGAGGACGCGATGAGGGTGGGCATCTTCCTGCTGGCGGCGCAGTTCGACGCGGGCGACCACGGTGCGGTGCTCACCGCCGCCATGGACGCGGGAATCGCCGCGGAGGAGGCCGGATTCGACGAGGCGTGGATCGCCGAACACCATTTCGTGCCGTATGGGTTGTGCCCGTCGGCGGTCACCTTCGCCTCCATGCTACTGGGGCGTACCCATCGGATCGGGGTGGGTACGGCGATCAGCGTCCTGTCCAACCAGCATCCGGTGGCCCTGGGCGAGCAGACCGCGCTGCTCGACCAGCTGTCCGGGGGGCGCTTCACCCTCGGCGTGGGACGTGGCGGGCCGTGGGTGGACCTGGAGGTCTTCGGCACCGGGCTGCGGCGGCACGACGAGGCGTTCGCGGAGTCGCTGGACCTGCTGATGCGCTGGCTGACCCACCAGCGGGTGGGCGCGGAGGGCGAGCACTTCTCGTTCCGGAAGGTGCCGGTGGTGCCCCGTCCGCGCACCTACCCGCACCCTCCGGTGATCGTCGCGTGCACCTCCCGGGAGACTGCGTCGCTGGCCGCGCGGCACGGGCTGCCGATGCTCCTGGGGATGCACGCGGACGACGCGGAGAAGGCGGCGATGGTCCGCACCTACGAGTGCGCGGCGTCCGCGTGCGGGCGGGACCCGAAGGCGGTCGAGCACGCCGCGGCGGCGGTCGCCTACGTCGCGGACACCCGGCGCGAGGCGGTCGAGGTCCTGCGCCACGCGATGCCCAAGTGGCTGCGCCGGGGCCTGTCGGCGCACGTGACGGTGGACGGCCGGCAGCGGCACATGCGGGACCCGGTCGAGTACACCGACTTCCTGTGTCGCATCCACCCGGTCGGCGCGCCGTCCGACTGCGTCCGCCGCCTCTCGCGCACCGCCGAGCGCACCGGCATCAACCGTTTCCTGCTGTTCGCCGAGGGCGCCGGAGTGGGCGCGAGCACCCTGGAGAACGTGGCCCGCCTCGGCAAGGAGGTGCTTCCCGTCCTGCGCGAGGCGGCACACTGACCCGAGTCCGGCTCCGCCCACCCCGGCCGGCGCGGGTGGTGCTCAGCCCCCGACCGGCACCTTCACGTCGCCGACGGGGGACTGCGGGGTCGTCGAGGTCGGCGACGGCGCGCGCGTGGAGGCGGGTGGAGTGCTCGCGGGGGCGGAACTCGCGCTCTGCGACGCCGAGTTGGCCGGAGTCGACGAGCGCGGCGCGGTGGCCGGGGCGCTCGTGTTCGGCGCCGTCGTCTCGCGGGCCGTCGTGGCGGCCGAGGACGTCGCCCCACTCGCCCCCGGCCTGCGGCTGCCCGTCGGGGGCGGCGGTTTGTCCCGGTCCACCTTGGGGTCGGCCTCCGGCCCCCGGTTCGGCGTGTTCGGGTCGTACGTCGCCGAGCCCGTCGAACCCACCGGATTACGATGATCGCCCCGATCCGGCGAGTCCGAGCCCATCGCGACCACCGCCGCCAGGGTGACCACCAGGACCACCGCCGCGCCGGCCGTCATCAACACGCCGCGCCGACCGATCCCACCCCGCTCGGCCCCGGCCGCGCCTTCCCGGCCGACCGCCGCGACCGCCGCCCGATCGCCCCCGGCGAGCGCCAACACCCGCCGGTCCGCGGCCAGTCCGCGTTTGTCCGAGCCGACGTCGCGCATCCGGGTGGCGGCCACCGCCTCCTCGCGCGCGCCCTCCGGATCACCCGTGCACAATGCCAGGATCGCCAACTCGTGGCGGAACCAGGCGTGTTCCGCCGCCGCCGAGGAGCCCGCCTCGCGCGCCGAGGCCAGGCCCAGCTCCAGCACCTCGCCCCAGGTGTCCCACCGCGCCGAGGCGCCGAACGCGGGCGCCGACGCCCGGGCCAGCGCCCGCGCCGAACCGGCCTTGCCCAGCCGCTCGGACTCGCGCAGGCAGGCCAGGATGGTGTCCGCCTCGCGGGCGATCTCGGCCGGGGTCACCGACGGGTGGGAGACCCACCAGGTGAAGTGCTGTATGGCCGCCACCGCCCACGAGGACGGCCCGCGCACGATCGAGGCGACCGCCTCGGCGGTGCCCCCGGTGAGCCGGTACCGACCGAACTCACAGGCGGCGAGCCCGGCTTCGACCAACTCGTCGGCGGCGCCCACCGCGTCCACCGCACCGGTCAGGGCCGGCAGGTGTACCGGGTCCGGGAGTTCGCCGTCCAGCGCGGAGGCCAGCCGCAACACCTGCTGGGCCGACGCGGACACCAGCGGCACCAGACGCGGTACGAACTGCCGGGGGTCCCCGGGCGAGGGCAACTCGCAGGCGCCGTCCGCCGCGCCGTCGTCGAGCAGCCCGTAACGGCCGCGCTCGCGCCGCGCGAGGAGTGCCCCCGCCTGGACGAACCGCCCCGGGTGGCCGCCCACCTGGAACCACAGGGCGGAGGCCCAGGACAGTTCCTCGTCGTCGAGTTCGCGTCCGGCGACCCGGCGCAGCAGATCGAAGGACGCCTCCTGCGGCAGGCCGCGCAGGGTGATCTCGTGCAGCGGCGAATCCCGGCGCGCGATCGGGTCGACCAGCTCGGGCCCGGCCACCAGGAAAGCGCATTCCGGGGCGATCCGCAGAAGCTCGGCGATGTCCTCCTGGCCGATGTCCAGGTCGTCGATCACCACGAGGGCGGCCACGTCGGCGAGGATCCGGGCCAGTTGCACACGTGTCGGCCGGAAGGCGGGTCCGGCGAAGCACGCGTCGTGCAGTTGCTGGAGCAGGTCGTCCAGGCCGCGCCGGCGCCCGTCGAGCAGGACCACCCCGTCCGGCGCGTGGGCGGGATCGAGCGCGGCGAGCCGGCGCAGCAGCGTCGTGCGCCCGCTGGAGGCGGATCCGCCGATCCGGACCGAGGTGCCGCGTTGCAGCAGCCCGGTGAGTTCGGCGATCTCGACGTCGCGACCCAGCGGTTCGGGGCCGGTCGAGGGCACCGATCCGGGCAGCCTGGACGGGCGCGGCGGCCGGGCGCCGGCGGGCACCGGCGCGACGTCGGTGCCGTCCGCGCCGCCGAAGGTCAGGAGCAGGTCGCCCGCGTACAACCGCAGCACGCTCGGCCCGGGTTCGTCGGGGCCGGCCCGCCCGCCCGGGACCGGGTCCGACCAGTCGTCGTCGATCCGGATCGGCTCGCCCCGCCCCGAAGGCGGCTCGCCCGACCCGACCGCCGCGAACCCGCGAGCGCTCCCACCCGACTTCGCGGCGTCCAAGCCCGCCGCGCTCCCGCCGAACCCGCCGGAGCCGTCGGTCCCGAACCCGCCCGCGCCGTCCGTCGCGAACTCGCCCGAATCGTCCGAGTCCCGCCGAGGCGCCGAGGCGCCTCGCGCCGGGCGCGGTCCGAACAGCTCGTCCAGATAGGCGTCGTCACCCCAGGAGTCGCTCCACGGGTCGCCCCCGGAGACCTCCCGGTCGCCGGCCGACGGCCGCGGCGGTTCGTCCCCGAGGTGCTGCTCCCCGTCCTCTTCCGGCCGTTGCCTGCCGCCGCCGTTCATGCCACTCCCTGTGCTCCCCGTCGTGGTTCCTCGACGCACCGGCGCGACCTGGGACGAGTCCGGGCACCCGGGGGCGGAAACCGGTGATCAGTGTGCCGGGCGCGGCCGGCGCACCGATACCCGGCGCCGGGTTCGTGACAAGATCGTTGAGCACCGACGCGGCGCGCACCGAGGCGGCCGAGCATGGGCATCGTGTCTCCCCCTCGTACCACGTTCCACCTTGCCACCTCCCGCCGTCGAGCGGACCGTCTCCGGGTCGACCTTCGCTCGCTCTTCACAACAACAACGCGCGCGTCCGCAAGTGGTCACGGGGCCGGCGCACGCGGGTGACCGGGGGCGGATGAGGTTGCCGAAAAGTCGGCCTACGCCCGGCGAGTCACCCTATGGTGCAGATGTGGCGCCACAACTGCCAGGCGCACAGGGGGAACAGGGGGACATATATGTCCGGTTCCATACACTCGCGACACGCGGGACGGCAGGTGCACCGGGGACGAACCCGACTTGCGTGCGCCGTCGCGCTGTTCGCCTCCTTGGCACTGTCGATACCCTCGGCCGGCGCATCGCCGGCCGCGACCACGAGTACGTCGAGCACATCCACGCGCCCGCCCGGCCCCGAACTCTTCGCCTCCCCGCCGACCGCGCGCGACGCGACGGCCCGAGCCGCCGCCGTACCGCCGAAGTTCGCCGACGAACCGGTACTGACCGGGCTGTCCCAGCCGATCGACGTGGCCTTCGCCAAGGACGGCCGGATCTTCGTCGCCGAGAAGTCCGGCGTCGTCAAGGTGTTCGACTCGCCCACCGACACCACACCCACGGTGTTCACCGATCTGCGGGCGCAGGTGCACAACTTCTGGGATCGCGGCCTGCTCGGCCTGGCCCTGGCCCCGAACTTCCCGACCGACCCGTCGGTTTACGTGATGTACGCGCACGACGCGCGCCCCGGCGGCTCCGCGCCCTACTGGGGCACCGCCACCGGCGCCGACGACGGGTGTCCCGACCCGCCCGGCGCCCAGGCGAAGGGCTGTCTGATCACCGGCCGGATCAGCAGGCTGACCGCGACCGGGAACACCGCCGGTCCCGAGCAGGTGCTGGTCGAGGGCTGGTGCCAGCAGTTCCCGTCGCACTCGGTCGGCTCGCTCGCCTTCGGCCCGGACGGCTACCTTTACGCCTCCGCCGGGGACGGGGCCAGCTTCGACTGGGCGGACTACGGGCAGACCCCGGCGAGCGGCGCGATCCCGGGCAAGGAGCCGATCCCGGCGAATCCGTGCGCCGACGGCACCGCCGCGGTGGGCACCGTACTGACCGCGCCGAACGCCGAGGGCGGTGCGCTGCGGGCCCAGGACTTCCGTACCGCGGGCGATCCGTTCGCGCTCAACGGCAGCATCATCCGGATCGACCCGGCCACCGGCGCGGGCGCGCCCGGCAACCCGCTCGCGGGCAACGCCGACGCCAACGCCCGCCGACTCGTGGCGGCCGGCCTGCGCAACCCGTTCCGGTTCGGCTTCCGGCCGGGCACCAACGAGGTCTGGGTCGGCGACGTGGGCTGGAGCACGTGGGAGGAGATCGACCGGCTGACCCCGTCGAGCACGGCCGTGGCCAACTTCGGCTGGCCCTGCTACGAGGGCTCGGCCCGCCAGGGCGGCTACGAGTCGATCGGCCTGAACCTGTGCGCCAACCTGTACGCGGAGGGCGCCGGCGCGGTCCGGGCCCCCTACTACGCGTACCGGCACGGCTCGGTGGTGACGCCGGGCGACGGCTGCCCGACCGGCAACGGCTCGGCGATCTCCGGGGTGACCTTCTACAGCGGACAGCGCTACCCCGCCGCCTACCGCGACGCGATGTTCTTCGCCGACCACAGTCGGCGGTGCGTCTGGAGCATGCGCGCGGGCGCCGACGGCCTTCCGGACCCGGCCACGCGCCAGGTCTTCGTCACCAACGCCAATCCGGTGCAGCTGACCACCGGCCCCGAGGGCGACGTGTACTACGTCGGCTTCGAGGACGGCGCGATCCACCGGATCCGCTACACCGGCAGCGCGCCCACCGCGGTCGCCTCGGCCACGCCGACCACCGGGAGCACCCCGCTGACCGTGGCCTTCACCGGATCCGCCTCCACCGACCCGGATCCGGGCGAGACCCTCACGTACGCGTGGGACCTCGACGGCGACGGCGCGTTCGACGACTCGACCGCGGCGAACCCGTCGTACACGTACACCGTGCCCGGCACCTATCGCGCCAGGTTGCGGGTGACCGACCCGGTCGGGCTGACCGGCGACTCCGCCCCGATCACCGTCACCGCCGGCAACTCGCCGCCGGTACCGGTGATCGACTCCCCGGCGTCGACGCTGACCTGGAAGGTGGGCGACCCGATCGCCTTCACCGGGCACGCGACCGACCCCCAGGACGGCGCCATTCCCGGCAGCGGCCTGAACTGGCGCATCGTCATGCACCACTGCACCACGCCGACCAGCTGCCACGAGCACCAGATCACCGCACAGGACGGCGCCTCCGGCACCTTCACCGCGGTCGACCACGAGTATCCGTCCTGGCTGGAACTGCGATTGACCGCAACCGACTCCGGCGGCCTGACCGGGACCACGAGCGTGCGCCTGGATCCGCGGACGGTGGACATCACCCTCGCCTCGAATCCGCCCGGCCTGACCCTGGGCCTGTTCTCGTCCCAGCGCCCGGCACCGTTCACCGGCACGGTGATCGTCGGCGGCACCTCGTCGATCGCGGCGCCGTCGCCGCAGACGCTGAACGGCAAACGCTACGAGTTCGCGTCGTGGTCCGACGGCGGCGCGGCGGCACACAACATCACCGCGCCCGCGACACCGCTCACCCTGACCGCCACGTTCCGCGAGGTCGACGGGCCGGTACCCGGGCTGATGGCGCGGTACGGCTTCAACGCCGCCGGCGGCACGGTCCTAGTCGACGGCACCGGACAGGGCAACGACGGCACCGTCGCCGGCGCCGCATGGGTACCCGGTCGTACCGGCAACGCCCTTTCCTTCAACGGCACTTCATCGATGGTCACGGTCCCGCACAGCGCTCGCCTGACCCTCACGGCGGGCATGACCCTGGAGGCGTGGGTCAAACCCACCACGATCACCGGCTGGCGCTCGATCCTGCTCAAGGAACGCGGGGGCGGCCTGTCCTACGCCCTGTACGCGAACGGCACCACCGCACCCAACACGTCCATCAACACCACGGGCACCAACAACGACACCTACGCGGACGGCACCGCACCACTACCCACCAACACCTGGACCCACCTCACAGCCACGTACGACGGCACCACCCTGCGCCTCTACGTCAACGGCGTCCAGGTCCGGGCCACCCCACACACCGGCCCGATCATCGACGAGGGCGGCGCCCTCAGAATCGGCGGAAACACCATCTGGGGCGAACACTTCGCCGGCCTGATCGACGACATCCGCATCTACAACCGAGCCCTGACCCCCACAGAAATCACCACGGACATGACCACCCCGATCCCATAACCGAACCCGCGAGCGCCGGACGGACCCATCCCAGCCCGTCCGGCGCCCGAGAACACCGGAAACCCCACCCCCGCCCAAACCCGAACCCAAAACCAGCCCGTCCGGCGCTTGAGGACACAGGAGAAGCCACCACCCACCCCAGCCCGTCCGGCGCTTGAGGACACAGGAAACCCACCGACCTCACAAAGCCGGCCACAAGCCGAAGCCCACCCACTCCAGCCCGTCCGGCGTTTGAGGACGGCAAGCCGACCTCGGCCCACACCACGACCGAGCCCGACCCACTCAGGCGGACAGCCCGTTCGCCTCCCGAATCACCGAAACAATCCGCCCCATGATCTCCGTGATCCCGAAGTCCTTCGGCGTAAACACCGCCGCCACCCCCTGCGCCGACAACGACGCCGCATCCGCGGCGGGAATGATCCCGCCCACCACCACCGGCACATCACCGATCCCCGCGCCGCGCATGCGCGAGAGCACGTCGGGGATCAGCTCCAGATGCGATCCCGACAGGATGGACAGCCCCACACAGTGCACGTCCTCCTCCACCGCGGCCGCGACAATCTGGGCAGGCGTCAGCCGAATCCCCTGGTACACCACCTCGAACCCGACATCGCGCGCCCGAACCGCGATCTGCTCGGCCCCGTTCGAGTGCCCGTCCAGCCCCGGCTTCCCCACCAACAACCGCAGCCGCCCGCCCAGTTCCTCCCCGGTCCGGCGCACCGCCCCCCGCACCTCGCCGAGCCCGGCGCCGTCCTGCACGCCGACCACCCCGGACACCCCGGTCGGCGCGCGATACTCGCCGAACTCCTCGCGCAGCGCCTGCGACCACTCCCCCGTGGTCACCCCGGCCCGTACACACGCCAGCGTGGCCGGCATCAGGTTGACCGCGTCGGCCGCCTTCCACGACCGGGCGTCCTCGCGCAGCCGCCTCATCGCCGCCTCCGCCGCCTGCGGATCGCGCGCCCGCCGCCACGCCCGGACCTTCTCGATCGCCGAGCGCTCGGCGTCGGGGTCGGCGCTCATGATCGCCGCGTCCAGGTCCGCGGTGAGCGGGTTCTCCTCGGTGGTCTCGAACCGGTTCACCCCGACCACCACCTCCTCGCCCGCCTCGATCCGGGCCCGCCGGGCCGCGTGCGAGCCGACCAGTTGCGACTTCATGTAGCCCGACTCGATCGCCGCGACCGCGCCGCCCATCGCCTGCACCCGGTCGATCTCCTCGCGCGCGCCCGCCACCAGGTCCGCGACCTTGGCCTCGATCACATGCGAGCCGGTGAAGATGTCGCCGTACTCCAGCAGGTCCGACTCGTAGGCCAGCACCTGCTGGATCCGCAACGACCACTGCTGGTCCCACGGCCGGGGCAGCCCGAGCGCCTCGTTCCAGGCCGGCAGCTGTACCGCGCGGGCCCGGGCGTCCTTGGACAGCGTCACGGCCAACATCTCCAGCACTATGCGCTGGACGTTGTTCTCCGGCTGCGCCTCGGTCAGCCCGAGCGAGTTGACCTGTACGCCGTAGCGGAACCGGCGCTGTCGGGCGTCGCGCACGCCGTAGCGCTCCAGCGTGAGTTCGTCCCACAGCTGCACGAACGCCCGCATCTTGCACATCTCCTCGACGAAGCGCACACCGGCGTTGACGAAGAAGGAGATGCGCTGGACCACGTCGCCCATGCGCTCCTGCGGCACCTGCCCGGAGTCGCGGACCGCGTCCAGCACGGCGATCGCGGTGCACATCGCGTAGGCGATCTCCTGCACCGGCGTCGCGCCCGCCTCCTGGAGGTGGTAGCTGCAGATGTTGGTCGGGTTCCACTTGGGCAGGTGCGAGACGGTGTAGGCGACCGTGTCGGTGATCAGCTTCAGCGAGGGGCCGGGCGGGAAGACGTAGGTCCCGCGCGAGAGGTATTCCTTGATGATGTCGTTCTGCGTGGTGCCCGTGAGCTTGGCGACGTCGGCGCCCTGCTCCTCCGCGACCACCTGATACAGCGCGAGCAGCCACAGCGCGGTCGCGTTGATCGTCATCGAGGTGTTCATGCCCTCGACGGGGATGCCGTCCAGGAGTTCGCGCATGTCGCCGATGTGCGAGATCGGTACGCCGACCTTGCCCACCTCGCCGCGGGAGAGTTCGTGGTCGGGGTCGTAGCCGGTCTGGGTGGGCAGGTCGAAGGCCACGGACAGACCGGTCTGGCCCTTGGCCAGGTTGCGGCGGTACAGCGCGTTGGACGCGGCGGCCGAGGAGTGACCGGCGTAGGTGCGCATGACCCAGGGGCGGTCGCGCTCGACCGGGGTCGGCTGCGAGGGCTGAGCTGAGGGCGTCTGGCTCGCCACGGAATACCTCCGGAGGTTCCGGGCCGACCGGACCTCGGCGACTACCGGCCTGGGCAACCCCGCTGGTCCGCTGTCACCGCGCCTGGTTCGGCCCTGCTTACCACGGAGTGTACTGACGGGTAACAGCTCCGGACAGGTGTGATCGACCACAGCCCGCAAGTCGTTTCCCGGCCTGCCTGACAGTGTGTCGGCGCCGGTCGACGCACCGTCCCATCAGGCCGCGGTGGGTTGGCGGAGGGTGAGGATGCGGTGCAATCGAGTCAGCACCAGGACGCGGTGCACGTCGGGATTGACCCCGATCAGCACCAGTCGACGCTCGCGTCGGCCCGCGCGCCGATGCGCGCCGACGATCAGGCCCAGGCCGGTGGTGTCCAGCGCGGGCACGTGGGTGAGGTTGAGAATCAGGTCGCCGTCGCCGTGGTCCAGCGCGTCGTGCAGCGCCAACCGGACGTCGGCGGTGGACCGCACGTCGAGCACGCCTTCCAAGTGCAGCTCACGCGGGTCGCCCCAAACGCGCATCGTCTCCTCCTGGGGAGTCCGTCCGTTCGCCGACGGTTCGACTCCCCAGCAGAACACCCAAAACCCGATAATCCTCACTCATCACAGTGGACTTCACTCGTACCGGTGACGATTGATCGGATGATGCGCCGATTGCGCACCACCCGTCGCACGGCCCGCTCAGTAGGCGTAGAAACCCTTGCCGGACTTGCGACCCAGGTCGCCCGCGGCCACCATACGGTTCAGCAGCTCCGGCGGCGCGAACTTCTCGTCCTTGGTCTCGGTGTAGATGTTGCTCGTCGCGTTGCGCATGATGTCCACGCCGGTGAGGTCCGCGGTGGCCAGCGGGCCCATCGCGTGTCCGAAACCGAGCCGGCAGGCGATGTCGATGTCCTCGGCGGTGGCCACGCCCGCCTCGTACAGCTTGACCGCCTCGACGGTGAGCGCGGTGATCAGTCGGGTGGTCACGAAGCCGGCCACGTCCCGGTTGACCACGATGCAGGTCTTGCCCATCTCCTCGGCGAGTTCCCGCGCGGCGGCCAGCGTCTCGTCGGAGGTCTTGAAGCCGCGGACCAGTTCGCACAATTTCATCAGCGGTACCGGGGAGAAGAAGTGCATGCCGACCACCGCCTCCGGGCGGCCGGTGACCGCGGCGATCTCGGTGATCGGGATCGCGGAGGTGTTGGTCGCGAGCACCGCGTCGGCCCTGCAGATGCGGTCCAGTTCGCGAAATACGCCCTGCTTGATCTCGACCTTCTCGAACACCGCCTCGACCACGACGTCCGCGTCCGCCACCGCGTCCAGGTCGATCGTGGTGGTGATCCGGGCGAGCGCCGCCGAGGCGTCCTCCGCGGTCAGCGTGCCCTTGGCCGTGAACTTCTCGAACGAGGCCTCGATCCCGCTCAGACCGCGGGCCAGCGCGGCGTCGGTGACATCGCGCAGCACGACGGTGTGGCCCGCCCGGGCGGCGACCTGGGCGATGCCCGATCCCATCAACCCGGCCCCGATGACGGCGATCTTCTTGGTCACTGCGCAACCTCTCCAGTACACGATCCCGAGCCGGCGTCCACACACGAACGCCCTTCGCCCGGAGCGTAGCCGCAGCGGCCCCGGGATCCGCGCACCCCCACCTGACGACCCGTCAGAAACGCGAGGTACTCTCCGGCTCCGGCTCCCGGACGATCTTCGCGCCGAGCGACTGGAGTTGTACCTCCAGGCCCGTGTAGCCGCGGTCGATGTGGTGCACCCCGCTCACCGTGGTGTCCCCGTCGGCCACCAGACCGGCCAGCACCAGACCCGCGCCCGCGCGGATGTCGGCGGTCAACACCGGTGCACCGGACAGCTGTTCCACCCCGCGCACGATCGCGTGGTGCCCGTCGGTGCGGATCGACGCGCCGAGCCGGAGCAGTTCCTGGAGGAACACGAACCGTGCCTCGAAAAGGTTCTCGGTGATCATCGCCGAGCCCTCGGCGATCGAGTTCATCGCCGCGAAGAACGGCTGCATGTCGGTCGCGAACCCCGGGTAGGGCAGCGTCACCACGTCCACCGCCTTCGGCCGCCGGTCCATCACCACCCGGAAGCCGTCCCCCACGTGCGAGACCTCGGCGCCGGCGAGGGTCAGCTTGTCGAGCGCGATCTCCAGATGTTCCGGATGCGCGTTGCGCACCGTCACATCGCCCAGCGTCATCGCCGCCGCGACCGCGAAGGTGCAGGCCACGATCCGGTCCGGGACGGTGCGGTGGCGCACCGGCTTGAGCCCGTCGACACCCTCGATCTCCAGGGTGGACGAGCCCGCGCCCTCGATCCGCGCGCCCATCTCGGTGAGCATCGCGCAGATGTCCACGATCTCCGGCTCGCGGGCCGCGTTGTCGATCACCGTGCGCCCGTCGGCCAGGACCGCGGCCATCAGGATGTTCTCGGTCGCGCCGACGCTGGGGAAGTCCAGCCAGACCGTGGTGCCCTTCAATCCCTTCGGCGCCTTGGCGATCAGCACGCCGTGCGAGTTCTCCACGGTCGCGCCGAGCTTGACCAGGCCCTCGATGTGCATGTCCAGGCCGCGCGAGCCGATCGCGTCCCCACCCGGGTAGGCGACGTGCACCTCACCGCAGCGCGCGAGCAGCGGCCCGAGCACGCAGATCGACGCCCGCATGCTGCGCACCAGGTCGTAGTCGGCCTCGAAACGCGGCGCGGCCGGCACGTCGATCCGCACCGTCCCGGTGGTCTCGCCCTCGACCTCGCACCCGAGGCGCCGCAACAACTCGCTCATGATCTCGACGTCGAGGATCCGGGGAGCCTCCTCCAGCACCGTGGTGCCCTCCGCGAGCAACGCGGCCGCCATCAATTTCAGCGCGCTGTTCTTCGCGCCCGTGATCCGCACCTCGCCGGCGAGCCGCTGACCACCTGTCACCCGGAACCTGTCCATCGGAGAATCGTACTGATTCCGGGGCCCGTCCACGGACGGCACCAAGCCGGGACAAAGCCAGACGCGGGCGCGCCGTTAGGGTGCGTACATGGTCAACCTCACCCGGATCTACACCCGCACCGGCGACGACGGCACCACCGCCCTCGGCGACATGTCGCGCACGGCCAAGACCGACCCGCGGCTCGCGGCCTACGCCGACGTGGACGAGACGAACGCGGTGATCGGCGTCGCGCTCTCGCTCGGCAACCTCGACGAGGACGTCGTCACGCTGCTCACCCGCGTCCAGAACGACCTGTTCGACCTGGGCGCCGACCTGTCCACCCCGGTGGTCGAGGACCCCAAGTATCCGCCGCTGCGGGTCGAGCAGAGCTACATCGACGCCCTGGAGGCGGCCTGCGACGCGTACAACGAGAACCTGGAGAAGCTGCGCAGCTTCATTCTCAACGGCGGCACCCCGGGCGCTGCCCTGCTGCACCAGGCCCGCACCGTCGCCCGCCGTGCCGAGCGCACCACGTGGGCGGCCCTGGAGGTGCACGGCGACTCGATGAACCCGCTGACGGTGAAGTACCTCAACCGCCTGTCCGACCTGCTGTTCATTCTCGCCCGACACGCCAACCGCGAGGTCGGCGACGTGTTGTGGGTACCGGGCGCCAATCGCTGAACCGGCCGGCACTCGCTAGGCGACGTTGACGCGTTGTCCCGGCGGCGCCGCTTCCAACCAGGCCAGGAAGCCGGTCAACGCGTCGTCGCTCAGGGCCAGTTCGATCCGGTCGCCGGCGTGTTCGCAGACCAGGATCACCGCGCCGGCGAGCAGCGCCAACTCCTCCTGGCCGGCCGGCTCCCGCCGACCGATCACATGGATGCCCGCGCGCTGCAACACCCGACGCGGGCGCGGCGCGTAGCTGAACACCCGGAACCACTCGATCCGGTCGCCGCTGTAGCGGGCGATCCCGAAGACCCAGCCCTTGCCGTGGTCCGGATCGGCCGACGGCGCGGCCGGATCGTCGTCCGCCGGTGCCTTCCCGGCACCCTCCGGGGACGACGACGCGGCGCCTCCCGGAGTCTGTCCGGGGGACGCCGCGGCGGTGGATCCGGCTGCGCCGGCCGGGGATACCGGTGGGCGCGTACGCAACGAACAGTCGAAGGTGCCGCCCGGTCGCTGGATGAGTCGACGACGCAACGCGAACGCCGCGACACCGACGACCAACACCACGACGACGGCCGACACCACGCTCAGCACGACGAGGACCATCCCGATCGACCTCCTCGTTCGCGCGTTGAGCAGTGGTCCCGGCCGTGTGTCGGTCCGGGCTCTGGTGCCGCTACCGGATCTAGCGCCGCTGGGCGGCGAGCAGACGCGTTTCCGCGCGCCGCTCGGCGCCCGCGTCCTTCGCCGCGCCGGCGCGCTCGAGCGCCCGCTCCGCGCGGGCGACATCGATCTCGTCGGCCAGCTCGGTGATCTCGGCGAGCAGCGAGAGATTGTTGTCCGCGAACGAGATGAACCCGCCGTGGACCGCCGCGATGACGACCGAACCGTCGGCCTGACGGATCGTCACCGGGCCGGATTCGAGCACTCCGAGGACCGGCTGGTGACCGGCCTGGATGCCGATGTCACCGTCCGCGGTGCGTGCGATGACGATGGTGGCCTCGCCGGACCACACCTTGCGGTCGGCCGCGACCAGCTCGACGTGCAGCTCAGCCAACGTGGCTCCTCATGTCGGGTCGAAGACACGCGGGTCTTCGCCTCCGCCCTCGAGGGGCGGGTGGTGTCCAAGGATAGTGGCCCGGACGGGCCTGGCTCCAACCGGCTCGAACGCCGGCGGGTTTCCGGTATCCGCGCGCGGCGGGTACCGGGAACCGACACGAGGGGCGGACCCGTGCGGGACCGCCCCTCGTCGATCAGGCGATCGTCAGCCCTTGTTGAGCTCGGCGATCTTCTTCTCGAGGTCGTCCAGCCCACCGAGCATGAAGAACGCCTGCTCGGGAGCGTGGTCGTACTTGCCGTCGGCGATCGCGTTGAACGCCTCGATGGTCTCGGACAGCGGGACGTCCGATCCGTCGAGCCCGGTGAACTGCTTCGCCACGTGGGTGTTCTGCGACAGGAAGCGCTGGATGCGACGCGCGCGGTGCACGGTGAGCTTGTCCTCTTCGGACAGCTCGTCCATACCCAGAATCGCGATGATGTCCTGGAGGTCCTTGTACTTCTGCAGGATGCTCTTGACGCGCATCGCACAGTCGTAGTGGTCCTGCGCGACGTAGCGCGGGTCCAGGATCCGGGACGTCGAGTCCAGCGGGTCCACGGCCGGGTAGATGCCCAGCTCGGAGATCGGACGCGAGAGCACCGTCGTGGCGTCGAGGTGCGCGAACGTCGTGGCCGGGGCCGGGTCGGTCAGGTCGTCCGCGGGGACGTAGATCGCCTGCATCGAGGTGATCGAGTGACCGCGGGTCGAGGTGATGCGCTCCTGGAGGGTGCCCATCTCGTCGGCGAGCGTCGGCTGGTAACCCACCGCGGAGGGCATGCGGCCGAGCAGCGTCGACACCTCGGAACCGGCCTGGGTGAACCGGAAGATGTTGTCGATGAAGAGCAGCACGTCCTGCTTCTGCACATCGCGGAAGTACTCCGCCATGGTCAGACCGGACAGCGCCACGCGCAGACGGGTGCCCGGGGGCTCGTCCATCTGGCCGAAGACGAGCGCCGTCTGCTCGAAGACGCCCGCTTCCTTCATTTCCTCGATCAGGTCGTTGCCCTCACGAGTGCGCTCGCCGACGCCGGCGAACACCGACACACCCTCGTGCAGACGGGCGACACGGACGATCATCTCCTGGATGAGCACCGTCTTGCCGACACCCGCACCGCCGAACAGGCCGATCTTGCCACCCTTGACGTACGGGGTGAGCAGGTCGATGACCTTGATGCCGGTCTCGAACATCTCGGTCTTCGAGTCGAGCTGGTCGAAGGCCGGCGCCTGGCGGTGGATCGGCCAGCGCTCGGTGACCTCGAAGGTCGCCCGGTCCACGTCCAGGACCTCGCCGAGGGCGTTGAACACGTGGCCCTTGGTGACGTCGCCGACGGGAACCGAGATCTGCGCGCCCGAGTCGGTGACGACGGCGCCGCGAACGAGGCCGTCGGTGGGCTGCATGGAGATCGCGCGCACGATGCCGTCGGCAAGGTGCTGCTCGACCTCGAGGGTGAGCGTGGTCTTGCCCTCGCCCTCGCCCTGCTCCGTGAGGTCCAGGTCGACGTACAGCGCGTTGTAGATCTCCGGCATCGCGTCGACGGGGAACTCCACGTCGACGACCGGGCCGATGACGCGGGCGACGCGGCCCGTGGCAGCGGCCGTCTCAACAGTGGCAGTCATGATGTCTAATCACTCCCCGCGGTCGCGTCGGCCAAGGCGTTGGCGCCACCGACGATCTCGCTGATTTCCTGGGTGATCTCGGCCTGGCGGGCATTGTTCGCCAGTCGAGAGAGGGTCCGGATGAGGTCTTCGGCGTTCTCGGTCGCCGACTTCATCGCCCGCCGGCGGGCCGCGTGCTCGGAAGCGGCGGACTGCAGCAGGGCGTTGAAGATGCGACTTTCCACGTACCGCGGCAGCAGTGCGTCGAGAACACCCTCGGCCGAGGGCTCGAAGTCGTAGAGCGGGAAGGGACCGCCGGCCGGCGGCTCGTCCGTCTCCTCGACCGCCAACGGGAGCACCCGCACCGCGACCGGGTTCTGCGTGAGCATGGAGACGAACTCGGTGCTGACGAGGTGAATCTCGTCCACACCGCCCTCGTCGGTGGGCGTCACGAACGCGTCGATCAGCTCACCTGCCACCTTCTTGGCGTCGGAGTACTCGGGGCGGTCGGAGAATCCCTTCCACTGCCCGGCCAGGTCCACGTCGCGGAACTGGAAGAATCCGATGCCCTTGGCCCCGATCACGTAGCGGTCGACCGTCTTGCCCTCGTCCTCGAGCAGCTTGACCAGCTGCTCGGTGGCCTTGATGGCATTCGAGTTGTAGCCGCCCGCGAAACCGCGGTCACTGGTAACCAGCAGCACCGCGGCCCGGGTGGGCCGCTCCACCGAGGTGGTCAGCGGGTGCTGCGTGCTGGAGAAGGTGGCGACCGCGGAAACGGCGCGCGTCAGCTCGTCGGCGTACGGCTTGGAGGCCGCGACGCGCTGCTGCGCCTTCACGATCCGCGACGCCGCGATGAGCTCCTGGGCGCGCGTGATCTTCTTGGTCGCCGACACGGAACGGATCCGACGCCGGTAGACCCGAAGCTGGGCTCCCATTGGTCAGGGTTCTCCGTTCTTTACTCGGACTTGGCCACGTGACGGGTGATCTTCTCCTGGCCGACGTCTTCCTTCGTCAGACCGGCAGGCGCCACGTCCTGGATCAACGGCTCGCCGTCGAACTTGGTGAACGTCTGCTTGAAGGAGTCCACCGCGTCGGTGAGCGCCATCACGGTGTCGTCTTCCAGCTTGCCGGTCTCGACGATCCCGGTGAGCAGGCCCGCGTGCTTGTGCTGCAGGTAGTCGTGCAGCTCCTTCTCGAAGCGGCGGATGTCCTGCACCGGCACCTCGTCCAGCTTGCCGGTGGTACCGGCCCAGATCGAGACGACCTGGAGCTCGATCGCGAACGGCTCGAACTGGCCCTGCTTGAGCAGTTCGACCATGCGCGCACCACGCTGGAGCGAAGCCTTGGAGGTGGCGTCCAGGTCGGAGCCGAAGGACGCGAACGCCTCCAGTTCGCGGTACTGGGCCAGGTCGACGCGGAGTCGACCCGCGACGCTCTTCATCGCCTTGATCTGCGCCGAGCCACCGACTCGCGAGACCGAGATACCGACGTTGACCGCGGGGCGCACGCCCTGCAGGAACAGGTCGGACTCCAGGAAGCACTGGCCGTCGGTGATCGAGATGACGTTGGTCGGGATGTACGCCGACACGTCGTTGGCCTTGGTCTCGATGATCGGCAGACCGGTCATCGAGCCGCCGCCGAGGTCGTCCGAGAGCTTCGCGCAACGCTCGAGCAGACGCGAGTGCAGGTAGAAGACGTCACCGGGGTAGGCCTCGCGCCCCGGCGGACGACGAAGCAGCAGGGACACGGCGCGGTACGCCTCGGCCTGCTTCGACAGGTCGTCGAACACGATGAGCACGTGCTTGCCCTGGTACATCCAGTGCTGGCCGATGGCCGAACCGGTGTACGGGGCGAGGTACTTGAAGCCGGCCGGGTCGGAGGCCGGGGCGGCGACGATCGTGGTGTACTCCAGCGCGCCGGCCTCTTCGAGCGAGCGGCGCACGGACGCGATGGTCGTGCCCTTCTGGCCGATCGCGACGTAGATGCAGCGAACCTGCTTCTTCGGGTCGCCCGAGCGCCAGTTGTCGCGCTGGTTGATGATCGTGTCCAGGCACACCGCGGTCTTGCCGGTCTGCCGGTCGCCGATGATCAGCTGACGCTGGCCGCGGCCGATCGGGGTCATCGCGTCGATCGCCTTGATGCCGGTCTGCATCGGCTCGTGGACCGACTTGCGCATCATGACGCCGGGGGCCTGCAGTTCCAGGGCACGACGGCCCTCGGACTCGATCTCACCCTGGCCGTCGATCGGCTGGCCCAGCGGGTCGACGACGCGACCCAGGTAGCCGTCACCGATCGGAACCGACAAAACCTCGCCCGTACGACGGACCTTCTGGCCCTCTTCGATACCGCTGAAGTCACCGAGGATGACGACACCGATCTCGCGGACGTCGAGGTTCTGCGCCAGACCGAGGGTGCCGTCCTCGAACTTGAGCAGCTCGTTCGTCATGACCGAGGGCAGGCCCTCGACCTTGGCGATGCCGTCGTACGCCTCGGTGACGGTACCGACCTCTTCGCGCGCGGCAGTCTCCGGCTCGTACGAGGCGACGAAGCGCTCCAGCGCGTTCCGGATCTCCTCCGGCCGGATCGTGAGCTCCGCCATCTGGTGTCCCTGCTCTCCTAGGTGGTGGGGTTAACGGTCCGCTGTCCGTCGCTTGTCGTACGGAACCGCGGTGCTGCTGTGGGGGTCGCCGCTCCGGTCCGGGGGTTTTCCCGGATGGTCGACGACACCCCTGTCGTCCGGTGTCTCAACCGGCGAGCCGTCGGCCCGCCTCTTCGAGACGTGTGGTCACGGTGCCGTCGATGACGTCGTCACCGATCTCCACGCGGACCCCGCCGATGACGTCGGCATCGATTTCCACGTTGAGGTGGATCTCGCGGCCGTACATCCGGCCCAGCGCCGCGGCCAGACGGGTGCGCTGCTCCTCGGTGAGGGGCAGGGCGACCGTGACCAACGCGACCATGCGACGCCGGCGATCGGCGGCGAGGCGCGCGTACGACTCGAGCCCGTGTTCAAGGTTACGGCTGCGCGGGTGTGCGACAAGCCTGGCGACCAGTCGCCGGGTGACGGGCTGGGCCCGACCCTCCAGCAGACCGGAGACCAGCTCCGCCTTGCGCTCGTTCGCCACGCCCGGGTCGGTCAGGGTCGAGCGCAGTTCGCGCTCGCCCGCCACGATCCGGCCGAAACGAAAGAGCTCGTCCTCCAGCTCGTCGAGCCTGCCGTCGCGCTCTGCGGCGATCAGCTCGGCGGACACCGAGAGTTCGGCGATCGTGTCGACCAGGTCGGTCGGCCGCGACCAGCGCGTACGCACGAGTCCGCCGAGCAGATCCGCCGCGGTTCCGGAGATCTGACCGGACAGAAGCTCTGCCAGGAAGGCCGCGCGGGCCTCCCCGGAGCGCGTCGAGTCGGTGAGGACCCGACGCAGTGACACGTTCTTGTCGAGCAGGATCACCACGGAGTGGAGTTCCTGGGCCAACGCGACCATGTCGGTACCGGTCGCGGTCGCGAGCGCGTCCAGGCGCTCACGGGCCGCGGCTAGGGATTCCCTGCTGGCGCCCTGCATCAGCGCACCTTCTCCGAGCTCGCTCCGGCGGAAGCCTTGACTTCCAGCTCCTCCAGGAAGCGGTCGACGACCCGACGCTGACGCGCCTCGTCCTCGAGCGACTCCCCGACGATGCGCGACGCGAGGGAGACGGCGAGCTTGCCGACGTCCTGACGCAGCGCGTTCTGGGCCTGGTTGCGGTCGGCCTCGATCTGGGTGTGGCCGGCGGTGACGATCTCGTCCTTGATCCGCTGGCCCTCGGCGCGCATCTCCGCGATGGCGACGGCACCCTGCTCGCGGGCGTCCTCGGTGAGGCGACCGGCCTCGCGACGGGCTTCGGCGAGCTGGGTGCGGTAGCGCTCCAACTCGGCCTGGGCCTCGGCCTGCGCCTCTTCGGCGCGCTTGAGACCGCCCTCGATGGCGTCCGTACGGTCCGCCAGCGTCTTCGCGATCTTGGGAAGGAGCACCTTCCACAGGAAACCGAAAACGATGAGGAACGCCACGCCACCGATGATGATCTCGTCGAGCGGCGGGAGAAGAGGGTTCATCTTCTCCTCGCTGTTGGCGAAGTCAATCACGGTGTGAGGACCTTCCGTCCGTAGCGGGTTGATCAGGTGCCGTAGACGAACGGCATGACGACGCCGATGAGGGCGAGCGCCTCGGCGAGGGCGAAGCCGAGCAGCATGTTCTGGCGAACCAGGCCGGCGGCCTCGGGCTGACGGGCCATCGCCTGGACACCGTTACCGAAGATGATGCCGATACCGATGCCGGGGCCGATCGCGGCGAGGCCGTAACCGATGGAACCGAGGCTGCCAGAAACGCCGTCGGCGGCGAGGTTCATCATGGGAACTGATCCTTTTTTCGAGGCCGATGGACGATCCACCGGACGACGGTCGAGGAGAGAAAGGTCTGTGGGTCTCTCAGTGCTCGGCTTCGAGCGACGTCGAGATGTAGGACGCCGCGAGCAGCGTGATGATGTACGCCTGCAGCGCCTGGATCATCAGCTCGAACGCGGTCAGCACGACGACCACGAGGAACGAGGTGGCCGAGTAGAGCGCCCCGATGTGGAAGCCGAGGAGATACCAGGCGCCGACGCTGAACGTCACGATCAGCATGTGTCCGGCGAACATGTTCGCGAACAGTCGGACCGCCATCGTGAACGGCCGGGTGATCAGACCCTGCAGCAGCTCGATCGGGGCGAGGAGGAAGTAGATCGCCTTCGGCAGACCGGGCGGGAACATCATGTTCTTGAAGTAACCGACGAAGCCCTGGTTCTTGATGCCGAGGACCAGGTAGGTCACCCACACGATGCCGACGATCGATGCCGGGAAGGCGATTCGCGAGGTCGCGGGGAACTGGGCGAACGGGATGATCGCCATCACGTTCATGACCCAGACGAAGAAGAAGATCGAGAACAGGAAGGGGACGTAGGGGTCGCCCTTCTTGCCGATCGTTTCCCGCGAGATGTTGTCGCGAACGAACAGGTAGCCCAACTCGCCGACGTTCTGCGCGCCGCGCGGCACCATCTTGGGGTTGGCGAACGCGCTCCAGAAGAAGCCGATCACCAGCAGCATCGAGATGAGCGCGAGCAACATCGGCTTCGTGAAGTCGAAGGCCCCGATGGAGAAGATCGGCTTGAACTCGAAGACGTTCAGCCCGGGCGAGGGGAAGCCGCACCCGGAGAACAGGTGACATCCGCTCTCGCTGGCGAGCGTCTGGACGTCAGCAGTCACCACCGACTCCTTCGTCGTGAAGCATGTTTTCGGCTACCTCGATGTGTCGGCGTGGCGAGGGGCCACGGAGCGGCACGCAACAGGGCCCGGTCAGGAGGACCTGCCGTGGCGGACAAAGACCAGAACAAGGGCCAGAGCGATTCCGACGACCAGGCCGATCGGCAGGAACAGTGCGGAGTGGCCGGTCCACCGGTCGATCAGCCAGCCGATGCCGCCGTAGATGAGCATGCCGCTCAGCAGATAACCGACACTCGACCATGCGGCACCGTCCATCGCCCGATTCTCTCGGTCCGGTGGACGGGGGCCTCTCTCGCTCATGACGCCCCGGACATTAGCAGTACCGGCGGCGAGGCTGAACACCGCGCCGGCCCGGAAGGGCGCTGTGCGTATGTCATCGCTCTCCATCCGGTTCGACATAGGCGATCTTCAGCCGGGTGAAGACCCACACCTGCGAGGCGACCCAGACCAGCGTGGCCCCGAGGATGGTGAGCCCGAACACCTTCGTGTCGAACGCCTCGGTGTCCTTGAACAGGAACAGAACCAACCCCAGGAGCAGGATCTGCACGATGTAGGTGAACAACGCCATGTTCATCATCATCATGGGGTTGTCGCGCGAGATCCGACCGATCGCGACCTGGCCGATCACGAAGAAGGCCAGGACGACGACGGTGGCGAACACCGCGCCGAGAAGTCCTTTGCCACCGGCCGCGAGCAATGCCGCGACTGCCGCGATCACTCCGGCGGCGGTCGTGGGCACGACCGAACCACGGAGAAGGCGGACGTCGTTGGCCTGCATGTCGGTGACTCCGGCATCAGTGGGGGGCAGGGGGCGGATCAGTCGTCCGAGCAGGGCTCGGGGCGACGCAACGCTCGGGATTGGCCGTGAAGGACCAGAACCCTCGTTGCTGGGGGTTCATCGGCCATTGATCCTGGTTCGTGAACGATATCACAAACTATTTGAGCAGAGCTTTACCCGTTCGTGTGTACAAGCTCACAGCCCTGCCCCACCCTTTCGCGCCCCTCTCCCCGCAGGCAAATGCGCAGGTCGGGAGGGGTCCGTGGGGTTTCCCGGGGACTCTGTTGCGGGTGTGGCGGTTGCTCCGTTCAGCCGTACGCCGTCTGATTCGCCGGGAACCATCGTGTCGGCCGGAACGTTCGCGCCGCGCCTCCCGCGCCGGAGCCGCCGATAGCGCGGCGGAACCACGTTGTGCAGCTCCGTCGGCACGTGCGGCTTGAACCGCGGGAGCATCAGGAACACCAGGCCGATGGCGATCAGGCCCAGTCCCGTGTAGACGATCGGACGCCGTTCCGGCCGCACCGAGATGAGCACCGTGAACGACGCGATCAGCCCGGACCAGAAGTACATGATCAGCACCGCGCGACTGTGCGAGTGGCCGATCTCCAGGAGCCGGTGGTGCAGGTGTCCCTTGTCCGCGGCGAACGGCGAGCGCCCGGCCCAACCGCGCCGGCCGACCGCCATCACCAGGTCCATCAGCGGCACTATCAGCACCGCGAAGGGCAACACCAGCGGAATGTAGACGGGCACCAGCTTGTGCGTGGTGAAGGCCATCGAGCCGCCGTTTTGCGCGGTGATCGCCTCCGGGTCGATCCGCCCGGTGAGGGTGACCGCCGAAGCGGCGAGCATCAGGCCGATCAGCATCGACCCCGAGTCCCCCATGAAGATGCGCGCCGGATGCAGGTTGTGCGGCAGGAAGCCGACACACATACCGATCAACAGCGCGCTGAACAGCGTCGGTGCCGCGGCCGACGACACACCGTAACCGAACCACAAGCGGTACGAATATCCGAAGAACGCGAGTGCGGCGATGCACACCATCCCGGCCGCGAGGCCGTCCAGGCCGTCCACGAAGTTCACCGCGTTGATCGTGATGACCACTATCCCGATGGTCAGCAGCGTGCCCTGGGTCGGCGTCAGGCTGACCGGGCCGTAGCCGGGGATCGGCAACCACAGGATCACGATGCCCTGCCAGACCATCACGCCCGCGGCGAGCGCCTGGCCGAGCAGCTTGATGATCGCGTCGACGCCCCACTTGTCGTCGATCACCCCGAGCACCGAGATCAGCGCGCACCCGGACAGCAGTGCCTGCACGTCGGTCGAGGCGGTGAACACCTCGGAGAGCACCGGCAGATGCCGGGCCATCAGCAGGCCCGCGCACAATCCGCCGAACATCGCCAACCCGCCCAGGCGCGGCGTCGGCTCCTTGTGCACGTCGCGCGCACGGATCTCGGGCATCGCCCCGGCGGCGATCGCGAAGCGGCGGACGGCGCCCGTCAGCAGGTAGGTCACCGCGGCGGCGACGAACAGCGTGAGCAGGTATTCGCGCAAGACTCAACCGTCCCCGGCTTCGGCACATCCCAGCGGCAGCACGGGCATCAGACTAGACGTGCCGCCGCTCACCGGGAGAATCGCCGAACCTGCACCGGCGAGGGACGATCGCACCAAGCTCGGTGGCGCCACCACCGGCCCGTCGCCCCACACGTAACCACAAACACCCTGATCCCAGCCACCCCGGAGGGCGATTGCGGCCCGTCGGTCGTATAGGTCTCATCGGGCCCGCCGGCGCGAACACTCCCGCCGGCTCTCACCGCCCCGGGTAGGCCGGGTGTGTCGCCACCAGCTCGCCGACCGCCGCCCGCACCTCACCCAGGACCGCCGGATCGTCCTCGCGCACCGCCCGACCCAGGAGCAGGGCGATCTCCTTCATGTCCGTCTCCGTCATCCCCTGCGTGGTCACCGCGGCCGTGCCGACCCGGATCCCGGACGCGATCATCGGCTTGGCCGGGTCGAACGGGATCGCGTTCTTGTTCAGGGTGATCCCGGCCCGCTCGCAGCGGCGCTCCGCGTCCCGACCGCTCACCCCGATCCCCCGCAGGTCCAGCAGCGCCATGTGGGTGTCGGTGCCGCCGGTGACCGGCCGCAACCCCTCGGCCTGCAGACCCTGCGCCAGGGCCTGCGCGTTGGCCACCACCCGGCGCGCGTAGGCGCGGTACGCCGGGGTGCCCGCCTCGCGCAGCGCGACCGCCTTCGCGGCCACCGCGTGCATGTGCGGGCCGCCCTGGCTGAACGGGAACACCGCGCGGTCGATCCGCTCGGCGAACTCCTCGCGGCACAGGATCAGCCCGCCGCGCGGCCCGCGCAGCACCTTGTGCGTGGTCGCGGTGACCACGTCGGCCCAGGGGACCGGCGAGGCCGTCGCGTCGCCCGCGACCAGCCCCGCGAAGTGCGCCGCGTCCACCATCAGGTAGGCGCCCACCTCGTCGGCGATGCGGCGGAAGGCGGCGAAGTCGACCAGACGCGGATACCCACTCGCACCGCACACGATCAGCCGGGGCCGATGCGCCCGGGCCAGGTCCCGGACCTGTTCGTAGTCGATCCGCTCGTCGCCCTCGCGGACCCCGTAGGCCACCGCGTGGAACCAACGACCGGAGAAGTTCACCCGCGAGCCGTGGGTCAGATGCCCGCCGTGCGGCAGCGACATGGCCAGGATCGTCTCGCCCGGGCTCAGCAGCGCCGCGTACACCGCCAGGTTCGCGGCGGTGCCCGAGTGCGGCTGCACGTTGGCGTGTTCCGCGCCGAACAGGGCCAGCGCCCGGCCCACCGCGAGCCGCTCGGCCCGGTCCGCCTCGGCGCAGCCGCCGAAGTAGCGCCGCCCGGGATAACCCTCGGCGTACTTGTTGGCGAGCGTGCTGCCCAGCGCGGCGAGCACGGCCGGGGAGGTGAAGTTCTCCCCGGCGATCAACTGGAGACCGCCGCGCTGCCGGGCCAACTCGCCGAGCAGCACCTCGGCGATCTCCGGATCCTCTTGCCGCAGCGCGAGGAAGTCCGGTCCCCAGAAGGGAGTTGACAAGGCGTCGGGAGTGCCCATGGCATCGCTCCTCAAGGCCGCAGGGACCTCTCCACGATAGGGCGGGGGTCCGGACACGGACAGGGCCTTCCGGGGGCGATTCCGCGCCGTTGTCGGGCCGTGCGCGCCAACGCGCCGGGGCCCGTCGGGGCGCGTGGGTCAGTGCGTGTGCGCGGGGTGCCCGGTGAGCGCGGTCAGGACCGGGTCCAGCGCCGAGCCGATGTCGAAGGCGCAGGCCCGGAACACGCTCAGCGGCGCGCCGTACGGATCGGCCACCTCGTCCCACTCCGGATCGGGCGCGGCCAACCGCCCGCGCAGCGCCGCGGCGGCCCGCACGAGCGAACGCCCGCGCTGGACCAGGTCACGCTCGGGGTAGGGGGCCCGCTCCAGCACCGCGACCAGCCGGGTGAACTCCTTCAGCGTGAAGGTACGCAGGCCCGACGCGTGCCCCATGGACACCACGTGCGCACGGTGGTCCAGGGTCGCGGTGAGCACCAGGTCCGCCTCGGCGACATGCTCGTCGAGCAGCTCGCGCCCGTGGAAGTCGCCCGGGTCGGCGCCGTATTCGAGCAGCACCTCGGCCGCGTGCGGCTCCATCGGCGCGCCCTCGTGGCCCCAGGTCCCGGCGCTCTGCACGCTCAGCCGCACCGCGTCGTCCGCGGCGAGCCGGCGCTGCAGGCCGAGCCGCGCCAGCCGTTCGGCGATCGGGGAGCGGCAGATGCTCCCCGTGCACACGAACAGGATCCGGAACGAGTCGGCCGCGGAGCCGTAGGGCCCGTAGGTGTGCCCGGGGGGCCGGCCGACCGGAGGGGGCGCGGTCAATTCACGCCCTCCAGGTCGGGAACGACCTCGCGCAACGTCTCCAACGACAGGGCACCCTCACGCAGCAGCCGGGGGCGGCCGGCGGTCAGATCGACGATCGAGGACGGCGCGGTGGAGGGGCAACTCCCGCCGTCCAGGTACACCGACACCGAATCGCCGAGCTGCGCCTCGGCCTCGTCGACCGTGGTCGCCGCCGGGTTGCCGGACCGGTTCGCGCTGCTGACCGCCATCGGCCCGGTCTCGGTCAACAGCTCGATCGCCACCGGGTGCAGCGGCATGCGCACCGCGACGGTGCCGCGCGTATCGCCCAGATCCCACATCAGCGACGGCTGGTGGAAGGCCACGATGGTCAGCGCGCCCGGCCAGAACGCGTCGACCAGTTCCCACCCGACCTCGGGGAAGCCGGTGACCAGCCCGTGCAGCGTGTTGGGCGAGCCGACCAGGACGGGCGAGGGCATGTTGCGACCGCGACCCTTGGCGTCCAGGAGCGCGTGCACCGCGTGCGGGGTGAAGGCGTCCGCGCCGATGCCGTACAGGGTGTCCGTCGGCAGCACGACCAGATCGCCGCGCTTGATCGACCCGGTCGCCTCCCGCAGCCCGAGCCCGCGGTCCATCGCGTCGGAGCAGTCGTAGCGTCGGCTCATCGGGCACTTACCTCCAGAAAAGGTACAGACGGTACGGGCGAAGCGGGGGGTACGGGCGAAGCGGGGGATACGGGCGAAGCGGGGGATACGGGTGATGCGTGTGGTACGGGTGATGCGTGTGGTACGGGTGATGCGGGCCGCGCGGGTCCGGCCGCCGGGCGGGAGGCGCGGTTCACGCGCCTTCCTTGCGCGCGGTGGTGAAGCGGGGGCGGTTGGTCAGATCGCGGTGGTCGGCCGCGTCCACCCAGCCGGCCTCCTCGTTGAAGATCCACGGCACCGCGCCGCCCTGGGTGTCCGCGTGCTCGACCACCACGAGCCCCGCGGGCCGCAACAGGCGGTAGGCGGTCTTGGCCAGGACCCGGATGAAGTCGAGCCCGTCCGGCCCGGAGAACAGCGCGAGCTCCGGATCGTGGTCGCGCGCCTCGGGGGCCATCTCGTCCCGCTCCTCCAGCGGCACGTAGGGCGGATTGCTGATCACCAGGTCGACCGTGCCGTCCAGCTGCGGCAGCGCGGAGAGCGCGTCGCCCCGGTGCAGGATCACCCGCGACCCGCTCGCGTTGCGCTCGGCGTAGGCACAGGCGCCCGGGTCCAGCTCGACCGCGTGCACCACGGAGCGCGGCACCTCCTGCGCGACCGCGAGCGCGATCGCGCCGGAGCCGGTGCACAGGTCCACCACGAGCGGCTCGGCCACGTCCATCGCGCGCAGCGCGTCTATCGCCCACCCGACCACCACCTCGGTCTCCGGGCGGGGTACGAACACGCCCGGACCCACCTCGAGTTCGAGGTAGCGGAAGAAGGCGCGTCCGGTGATGTGCTGCAGCGGCTCGCGGGCCTCGCGCCGCGCGACGGCCTCCCAGAACCGGGCGTCGAAGTCCCCGTCGGCGACGGTGTGCAGGGCGCCACGCTTGACGCCGTGCACGTACGCCGCCAGTTCCTCGGCATCGAAGCGCGGAGAGGGAACGCCCGCGTCGGCCAGTCGCAGGGTGGCCTGGGCCACCTCGGCGAGCAGCAGATTCATCTCGTCTCCGTTATTGGTGGGCGAGCCGGGCGGCCATGTCGGCGTCCACACACGCCTGGATGACCGGATCGAGATCGCCGTCGAGCACCTGGTCCAGGTTGTACGCCTTGTAGCCCACGCGGTGGTCGGAAATCCGGTTTTCCGCGAAGTTGTACGTCCGGATGCGCTCGGAGCGGTCCACCGTGCGGACCTGGCTGCGGCGCACGTCGGAGGCTTCCTTGTCGGCCTCCTCCTGGGCCGCGGCGAGCATCCGCGCGCGCAGGATGCGCATGGCCGACTCCTTGTTCTGGAGCTGGCTCTTCTCGTTCTGGCAGGAGACCACGATGCCGGTGGGCAGGTGCGTGATGCGCACCGCGGAGTCGGTGGTGTTGACCGACTGGCCGCCGGGACCGGACGAGCGGTACACGTCGATGCGCAGGTCGTTGGCGTTGATCTCGACCTCGACGTCCTCCGCCTCGGGCAGGACCAGGACGCCGGCCGCGGAGGTGTGGATGCGGCCCTGCGACTCGGTGGCGGGGACCCGCTGTACGCGGTGCACGCCGCCCTCGAACTTCAGCCGGGCGTAGACGCCCTCGCCGGGCGCGGGGTTGCCCTTGGTCTTCACCGCGACCTGGACGTCCTTGTAGCCGCCGAGGTCGGACTCGTTGGACTCGAGGATCTCGGTCTTCCAGCCCGCGCGTTCGGCGTAGCGCAGGTACATCCGCAGCAGGTCGCCCGCGAACAGGGCGGATTCCTCGCCGCCCTCGCCCGCCTTGACCTCCAGGATCACGTCCTTGTCGTCGGCCGGATCGCGCGGCACGAGCAGTCGGCGCAGCTTCTCCGCGCACTCCTCGCGGCGCTCCTCGGCCTCGGCCGCCTCGGCGGCGAAGTCCGGGTCCTCGGCGACCAGTTCGCGGGCGGCCTCGACGTCGTCGGCGGCGCTCGACCACTGCCGGTAGGCGTCCACGATCGGCCCCAGTTCGGCGTAGCGCCGCCCGAGGGTGCGGGCACGCGTCTGGTCAGTGTGCACGGCCGGGTCGGCGAGTTGCCGCTCCAGGTCGGCGTGCTCGGCGAGCAGGTCGTCCATCGCCTCGAACACTGGGGGCTCCTCTGGTTGTGGCCGCGAACTCGGCGGGATCGGTGACGACGGGGCTACCGGAGCCGGACGGGATTTCGGGACCGGCTTTCGGAGTACGGCTTTCGGAGACAAACGAACGGCGCCGGAGGGGCGGGGCGGACCTTGGACAAGGCCCACCGCTCCTCCGGCGCCGCAGGGTCGCTACTTCTTGCCGGCCACCGGCTGCGTACCGAAACGCTTCTCGAAGCGCGCCACCCGGCCGCCCGTGTCGAGGATCTTCTGCTTCCCCGTGTAGAACGGGTGACACTGCGAACAGACCTCGACGCGGATCTGGCCGCTCGTCGCGGTGCTGTGCGTGGTGAACGTCGAGCCACAGCCACAGGTGACGGTGGTTTCCACGTACTCGGGGTGGATGTCGGGCTTCACGGGAGTCTCCTTGAGGTTCGGGAGGGCGCCGGGTCGTACGCCCGAATGGGCATCACGTGAACCGGGGCCGACAGAGCAGTCTGCCAGGAGGGGGCGACCGGACCCAAATCAGGGTCTGTACCGCCCAACCACGACCGGGGTCGCGGCATTCCCTCCCGGCGGACGCGCTGCCATGTCTTGCGTACGACGAACAGTCGGATCGACTGGTCGTTCGGTATCGGCGTCGTCTTCCGACTGTGCTGATCCGGGGGCGACCCCCGGACCCCACGCCTGGGCCCTGCTAGTCGTTCGGCATCGGCGTCGTCTTCTGGATCTGCATGAGGAACTCGCCGTTGCTCTTGGTCTTCTTCATCTTGTCCAGGAGCAGTTCGATCGCCTGCTGCTGGTCGAGCGCGTGCAGCACCCGGCGCAGCTTCCAGACCACCGCGAGTTCGTCGTGCGCCATCAGGATCTCTTCCTTGCGGGTGCTGGACGCGTCCACGTCCACCGCCGGGAAGATGCGCTTGTCGGCGAGCTTGCGGTCGAGCTTGAGCTCCATGTTGCCGGTGCCCTTGAACTCCTCGAAGATCACCTCGTCCATGCGCGAGCCGGTCTCGACGAGCGCGGTGGCGAGGATGGTCAGCGAGCCGCCGTTCTCGATGTTGCGCGCGGCGCCGAAGAACTTCTTCGGCGGGTACAGCGCGGTCGAGTCGACACCACCGGACAGGATGCGGCCGGAGGCGGGCGCCGCGAGGTTGTACGCGCGGCCCAGGCGGGTGATCGAGTCGAGCAGCACGACCACGTCGTGGCCCAGCTCGACCAGGCGCTTGGCCCGCTCGATGGCCAGCTCGGCGACGATCGTGTGGTCCTCGGCGGGGCGGTCGAAGGTCGAGGAGATGACCTCGCCCTTCACCGACCGCTGCATGTCGGTGACCTCTTCGGGGCGCTCGTCCACGAGCACGACCATCAGGTGGCACTCGGGGTTGTTCACGGTGATCGCGTTGGCGATCGCCTGGAGCACCATCGTCTTGCCCGCCTTCGGCGGCGCGACGATCAGACCGCGCTGGCCCTTGCCGATCGGCGACACGAGGTCGATGATCCGCGTGGTCAGCGCGCTGGAGTCGGTCTCCAGGCGCAGCCGGTCCTGCGGGTACAGGGGGGTCAGCTTGTTGAAGTCGGCGCGCTGGCGGGCCTGTTCCGGCTCCATGCCGTTGACCGTGTCCAGCCGCACGAGGGCGTTGAACTTCTCCCGACGCTCGCCGTCGCGCGGCTGACGCACCGCGCCGACGATCGCGTCACCCTTGCGCAGGCCGTTCTTGCGGACCTGGGCGAGCGAGACGTACACGTCGTTGGAGCCGGGCAGGTAGCCCGAGGTCCGCACGAAGGCGTAGTTGTCGAGGATGTCCAGGATGCCCGCGACGGGGACCAGGACGTCGTCGTCGGCCAGCACGGGCTCGTTGGTCTCGAAGCCCTCACGGCCGCCGCGACGACGGTTGCGGTCGCGGTAGCGGCCACGACGCCGGCGGCCGCCGCCCTCGAAGTCGTCGTCGTCCAGCGGGCCGTTGTCCTGCTGCTGCTGTTGCTGCTGCTGCTTGCCGCGCTCGCCGCGCTCGGCCCGGTCGCCGCGGTCGCTGCCGCGGTCGTTGCCCCGCTCGCCACGCTCGCCGCGTTCCGCACGCTCACCGCGCTCGGTCCGCTCGCCGCGCTCGTTGCCCCGCTCGCCGCGGTCGCGCCGGTTCTGGCCACGCTCACGCCGCTCGCGGCGGCCCTCGCGCTCGCCACCCTCGCGCTGCTCGCCCTGGTCCTCGGCGGTGCGCTCGGTGCGCTCGGCCCGCTCGCCACGACGGCGCGTGCCGGTCTCGGCGACCTCGGCGGTCGGCTCGCCCTGCTCACGCCGCCCACGCCCATTGGCGGGCGCCTCGGCGGCGGCCTGCTCCGGGATCTCGATCTGCGCGGCGGTCTCGACCGCCACCCGCGTGCGGGCGGCCCGGCGGGTCCGGGTGGGCGCCTCCGCGGCCGGCGCCTCGGCGGCGACGGCGGGGGCCTCGGCGGGCGCCGCGCCGTTGTCCGCCGCGGTGGCGGCGGCGGCCTTGGCCCTGGTCGCCCGGGCCGGCTTCGTGGCGGCAGCGGCGGCGGGAGCGGCGTCCGAACCACCCTGCTTCGCCTGGATGGCCTCGATCAGCTGGCTCTTGCGCATGCGGCCGGTGCCGCTGATGCCGAGACCGGTGGCGACCTGCTGCAGCTCCGCCAGCACCATGCCGTTGAGGCCGGTGCCCGTCGAGCGGCGGCGCCGCGTGGGAGCGGGGGCGTCCGCGGTGGCAGCCGCGTCACCCGAGGCGGACGCGGCCTGCGGCGTTGCGTCCATGAGTTCGGTGGTGTCGCTCACGAAGGGTCCTTCCCTGGAGCGGGCGTCGGCCTTGAGGGGGCTCGGCGACCGGTTGTGCTGTCCGTCCCGCTTCCAGTGCGGTCCGGTGCGGTGGTCCGCCGGATGGCGGGAATCGTCGAAAATGTGCCCGGTACTGCGAGGATCGGGCTCATGTATGCCTGTGGGGGCTCGTATTCCTGTAGGGGCTCGATTTCCTGCGAAGGAACAGCCCTCGGGTCCCCGGGATGAGCTCGACGCGGCGCGGTGGTCCCGCCGGTCTGTATCGGGGAGCCACGTTCGTCACGAAGGACAGACAGGAGGGGAAACTCCCAAAGGATCGTGGCCACAGAGCACCGAACGCGCCCAACCCCATGCGGGCGGGGGATCTGGTGCGGTGATGACGCTAACACTACCGGACCCAAGAGACATTCCCCCACCCCATCGCTCCCCCGGCGCAGCCCATTTTTCCTGCGGTAGTGCAGTGGAGTGAACGGATCCACCGTCGTCGCCGACCCGTCGCCCGGCTGCGCCGAGTGTGCCGCCGGTCCGGTTCCGACCTACCGGGCGTACTGCCAACGAACGGCGAGTACGCAGGTCACGCCAGTGGCATGACGCTTGCTCCGGCCCCGTCCACGTCCAATTGCCGAACCACCCAATCGGGCCCGGCAGTGCCGATCGCCTCGTCCACGCGGTCCGGTGTGACCAGGGCGAGTACGGTCGGCCCCGCGCCGGAGACGACCGCGGCCATCCCCTGTGCGCGGAGCTTGTCGATCAATTCGGCGCTCGCCGGCATCGCGGGCGCCCGGTACGTCTGGTGCAGTCGATCCTCGGTCGCGGCGAAGAGCAGGTCGGGCCGCGAGGTGAGCGCGGTGACCAGCAGCGCGGCGCGCGCCGCGTTCGCCGAGGCGTCGCGATGGGTCACCTTGGCCGGCAGCAGACCGCGCGCGACCTCGGTGGACAGCGGGGTGGAAGGTACGAACACGACGGGAGATATACCCCGGTCGGGGCTCGATCGCACCGCCCGAGGCCCGTCCTCGTCGGTCCACGCGATCGTGAAGCCGCCGAGCAGACACGCCGCGACGTTGTCGGGGTGGCCTTCGAGTTCGGTTGCCAGGGCGAGCGCGGCCTCGTCGTCGAGCCGCTCGGCGCCGCCTATGGTCAGCGCCCGGGCGGCGATCACCCCGGCGCAGATGGCGGCGGCCGACGAGCCCAGGCCGCGGCCGTGCGGGATGCGGTTGGCGCAGACGACGTCCAGGCCGGGCGGACGGCCACCCATCGCCTCGAACGCGGCGTGGGCCGCGCGAACGACCAGGTGGTTCTCGTCACGGGACAGGTCGTCGGCGCCCTCACCTGCGATGTCGATCGACAAGCCCTCGTCCGCGACCCGGATCGCGACGTCGTCGTACAGTCCGAGCGCGAGTCCGAACGCGTCGAACCCGGGACCCAGGTTGGCGCTCGTGGCCGGGATGCGGACCCGGACGGGGGCGGCACGGAATGCGGGGCCGGCCATACGCGTGGACACTCCTCCTCGTGGAGTTCCGGGCACCTTCGCGGGGCGGTCCGAACCGGTGACGCATTCGGGAAATCGCGGGTGCTGCGGAACGGCAGGAACAGACGCGAGACTCGGGCGGCATGCGCCGCGGAACGAGTGGAAGGTCGCGTCCGGTGATCAGCCTACCGAAGGTGCGTTCCCTCGCGGGACACCGTAACCACCGCGTCGTGGGATTGGTACCGGAAATGGGATCGAAAAGGACCGCGGGCGGTCGACGGTCGATCATGGGCCGACCTGATTCGATCTTGTCGCCGGTCGTGCTCCGATCGGGTGTTCCAGTCGGCGGCGCGCCCGAACGGCCGCGATGGACGGCCGTCGCGCGGGTCGGGCCGGGGCGCCGACCAGGCACTTCGGGAGCATGTGTCGGCGGAGCGCCCGGGCGGGTGGCGGCATCGGGTACGCCCGCCGAATGGCTCGACGGGGCCGTGGTGGGGCTCGCCCGGGGTGTGTCCCACCCGGTCGATCGACTCGGAATTTTCCCGTAGCCGCGCGCCTGGTCGGCGGCTTTCCCGGCGGATATTCCGCGGGTGCGCGGCTTCGGGGGAATTCGACTTCGGGAGTGTCGGCCGCGCGGGTATCGGCTTCGCGGGTGCGGCTCGGCCTGTGTGGGCGTTACACGTATCGGTACCGAAGTCGGGGGTTGTCGCGCGTGTCGGGCGTGGCGCGTGCGCCCCGGCGTGGCGTGGTGTGCACGTCGTCGCGGCGCGCGTGTCGGCGCCGCGCGTGCGCGTCGGCCACCCGCTTTCGTGGGTGGCCGACGCGTCGTGGTCGATGCGGCGCGGTGCGGTGTGCGGTCAGCCCAGCCCGAGTTGCGCGGCCGCGGCGGCGGCGTCGATCGGGACGACGACCGGCTTGGGCGCGCCGGCGACGGCCCAGTCGGGGTCCTTGAGGCCGTTGCCGGTGACCGTGCAGACGATCCGCTGGCCCGGGTCGACCCGGCCCTGTTCGGCCGCCTGGAGCAATCCGGCCACACTCGCGGCGGACGCGGGCTCCACGAAGACGCCCTCCTGCGCGGCCAGGAGCCGGTACGCCGACAGGATCTGACGGTCGGTCACCGACTCGATGTGGCCGCCGGATTCGTCCCGCGCGGCGATCGCGAGGTCCCACGAGGCGGGGTTGCCGATCCGGATCGCGGTGGCGATCGTCTGCGGCGAGAGCACCGGCGCGCCCTTGACCAGCGGCGCCGAACCGGCCGCCTGGTAGCCCCACATGCGCGGGCGGCGGGCGGCGAGGCCGTCGGCGGCGTACTCGTTGTAGCCCTTCCAGTACGCGGTGATGTTGCCCGCGTTGCCGACCGGCAGCACGTGGATGTCGGGCGCGTCGCCGAGCATGTCCACGATCTCGAAGGCGGCGGTCTTCTGGCCCTCGATGCGCACCGGGTTGACCGAGTTCACCAGCGCGACCGGATACTTTTCGGCCAGATCGCGGGCGAGGGTCAGGCAGTCGTCGAAGTTGCCGTCGACCTGCAGGATGCGCGCGCCGTGCACGAGGGCCTGGCCCATCTTGCCGAGCGCGATCTTGCCCTGCGGGACGAGCACGGCGCACACCATGCCGGCACGCACCGCGTACGCCGCGGCGGAGGCCGAGGTGTTGCCGGTGGAGGCGCAGATGACCGCCTGGGCACCCGCCTCCTTGGCCTTGGAGATGGCCATCGTCATCCCGCGGTCCTTGAAGGACCCGGTCGGGTTGGCCCCCTCGACCTTGAGGTGAACATCACATCCGGTGCGCTCGGAGAGCACCTGGGCCGGGACCAGCGGCGTGCCACCCTCACGCAGAGTGACCACCGGTGTGCTCGCCGAGACCGGCAGCCGGTCGCGATATTCCTCGATGACCCCGCGCCACTGCGTGGTGCGGACGTCTTCCTTGAGCGCGCTCACGGTCCTCTACTCCCCTTCGACCCGCATGATGCCTGCGATGTCACGGACGATGTCCATACCGCGCAGATCGGCGACGGTCGCCGCGAGCGCGGCGTCGGTGGCGGTATGGGTGACGATCACGAGTGTGGCATCCCCGTCCCGGCCCTGCTGACGCACCGTGTCGATGGACACGTCGTGCTGGGCGAAGACCGCGGCGACCTGGGCCAGGACACCGGCCCGGTCGGCCACGTCCAGGCTCAGGTGGTAGCGGGTGCGGGCGATGCCCACCGGCTGCGGGGTGAGCGCCGCGTACGCCGATTCGCCGGGCCCGGTGGTGCCGGAGAGCTTGTTGCGGCAGACCGCGACCAGGTCGCCCAGGACCGCGCTGGCGGTCGGCGCGCCACCCGCGCCGGGGCCGTAGAACATCAGCTGCCCGGCCGCCTCCGACTCGACGAAGACCGCGTTGTACGCCTCGCGCACCGACGCGAGCGGGTGCGAGCGCGGGATCATCGCGGGGTGTACGCGAGCGCTCACGCTCTGCCCGTCGGCGCCGCGCTCGCAGATCGCGAGCAGCTTCACCACGCAGTCCATCGCCTTGGCCGAGGCCACGTCGGCGGCACTGACCTCGGTGATCCCTTCGCGATACACATCGGCCGCGGTCACCCGGGTGTGGAACGCCAGGCCGGCCAGGATCGCGGCCTTGGCGGCGGCGTCGAAGCCCTCGATGTCGGCCGTCGGGTCGGCCTCGGCGTAGCCGAGCGCGGTGGCCTCGTCCAGCGCCTCGGCGAAGCCGGCGCCGGTGGAGTCCATCCGGTCCAGGATGAAGTTGGTGGTGCCGTTGACGATGCCGAGCACCCGCTCGACCTTGTCGCCGGCCAGCGACTCGCGCAGCGGGCGCAGGAGCGGGATGGCGCCGGCGACGGCGGCCTCGTAGTAGAGGTCCACGCCGTGTTTCGCGGCGGCGGCGTGCAGCGTCGAGCCGTCCTCGGCGAGCAGGGCCTTGTTGGCCGAGACCACGGAGGCGCCGTGCTCCATCGCGGACAGGATCAACGCGCGGGCGGGCTCGATGCCGCCGATCACCTCGACCACCACGTCGATGTCGTCGCGTTTGACGAGTTCGACGGCGTCGGTGGTGATCAGCGCGGGGTCGATGCCCGCGCGCTCGCGCCCGGCCCGGCGTACGGCCACGCCGGCGAGTTCGATGGGGGCCCCGATCCGGGCGGCGAGGTCGGTCGCGTGCGTCGTCATGATGCGGGCCACTTCGGAGCCGACCACACCACAACCGAGCAGCGCCACCTTCAGCGGCTGCGTACGCATCATCCGACCTCACTTCTCGAAGACAAAGGTTGTCCGAGTCTGCCGCCCCGGCGGTTTTCCGGCGACGGGCAGTGCCGACAAGTGTCGCTCGGATCAGGCCCCGAACCGGCTGCGGTCCAGGATCCGAGACGGGAATTCTTGCGGCTCGACTGGGTGCCGACGGGATTTTCTCCCGTGATTTTCTCCTGTGTGCGGGGGCCGCCGAGCGGCGGCCCCCGACGGGGTGTCCCGCTCAGCCGACGTCGAGGGCCAGCAGGTCCGCCTCGGTCTCGCGGCGCACGATCACGCGCGCCTCGCCGTCTCGTACCGCGATCACCGGCGGGCGGGTCACGTGGTTGTAGTTGCTCGCCATCGACCGGCAGTAGGCGCCGGTGGCGGGCACCGCGATCAGGTCGCCGGGGGCCAGGTCGGCGGGCAGGTACGCGTCGCGCACGACGATGTCGCCGGACTCGCAGTGCCGGCCGACCACGCGCGAGAGCATCGGCGCGGCGTCGCTGGTCCGGGAGACGAGGGTCACGGTGTACTCGGCGTCGTAGAGCGCGGTGCGGATGTTGTCCGACATCCCGCCGTCGACGCTGACGTAGGTGCGCAGGCCCTCCAGGGGCTTGATGGTGCCCACCTCGTACAGGGTGAACGTGCCCGGCCCGGCGATCGCGCGGCCGGGTTCGACCGAGAGCCGGGGCGCGGCCAGGCCGGCCGCCGCGCACTCGCGGCGCACGATGTCCAGGAGCGAGGCGGCGATGGTGGCGGGCTGCTGCGGGTCGTCGGCGGAGGTGTAGGCGATGCCGAGGCCGCCGCCGAGGTCGATCTCGGGCAGCTCGACCCCGTGCTCGTCGCGGACCGCGACCAGCAGGGCGACCACGCGGCGCGCGGCGACCTCGAAGCCGGCCGTGTCGAAGATCTGCGAGCCGATGTGCGAGTGCAGGCCGATCAGTTCGAGCGAGTCGAGCTTGCGGATCCGGCGCACCGCCTCGGCGGCCTGCCCGTCGGCGAGCGAGAAGCCGAACTTCTGGTCCTCGTGCGCGGTGGCGATGAACTCGTGGGTGTGCGCCTCGACCCCGACGGTGATCCGGACCAGCACCTTTTGCCGGACGCCGCGCCGGTCGGCCAGGAAGGCGAGGCGGCTGATCTCCTCGAAGGAGTCGACCACGATCCGGCCGACGCCGGCGTCCAGGGCGCGGTCGAGTTCGTCGGTGGACTTGTTGTTGCCGTGGAAGGCGATCCGGGCCGGGTCCATGCCGGCGGACAGCGCGATGGCGAGTTCGCCGGCGGTGCACACGTCCAGGTTCAGGCCCTCCTCGGCGATCCAGCGCACGAGCGCGCGGCAGAGGAAGGCCTTGCCGGCGTAGAACACGTCGGCGCCCTCGAACGCCTCGCGCCAGTCCCGGCAGCGGGCCCGGAAGTCGGCCTCGTCCAGGATGTAGGCGGGGGTGCCGAACTCGCGGGCCAGGTCGCGTACGTCCAGGCCGGCGACGGTGACCACGCCGTCGGTCCCGCGGGCGGTGGTGGTGGGCCAGATCTTCGGGTCGAGCAGGGCCAGGTCCTCCGGCGCGAGGGGCGGTGCGCCGTCGGGCAGGACGTCCGCGTGGCGGGGACCGGCGGGGTGGGCGGAGCGGCTCATGTCGTGGTGCTCCCCTTGGAGTCAGGGCGTCGGTGGGGGTCGGGGGGTGTCCGTCGGCGGGTGTCGGCGGGTTTCGGTCGCCGGGTGTCGGTGAGTGTCCGTCGGCGGCTGTCCGTCTGTGCGCCGGGGCGGATACGACCGAAGGCCGGGCAAGTACTTCCGCCCGGCCTTCGACCTGTCGCCTGTTGCGTTGTGACGATCCGTCACATGCGCTCGGGGGCGGACACCCCCAGGAGGGCGAGGCCGTTGGCCACCACGGTTTTCGCGGCTTCGGCCAGCCACATTCGGGCGTACGTCAGGTCGGTGACCGCTTCCTCGCCCTTCGGCAGGATCTGACAGTGGTCGTAGAAGCGGTGGTACGTGCCGGCCAACTGCTCGAGGTAGCGCGCGACGTGGTGCGGCTCGCGCATCTCGGCGGCCTTGGCGACCACGCGCGGGAATTCGCCGAGCATGCCGAGCAGGTCGGACTCCCACTCGGTGGAGAGCAGTTCCGGCTTGAACTCGCCCTTGACGATGCCGCGTTCGGCCGCCTTGCGCTCGACGGAGGACATCCGCGCGTGCGCGTACTGAACGTAGAACACCGGGTTCTCGTTCTTGTGCGAGGTGAGGATGTCGATGTCGAGGGTGATGGTGGAGTCGGTGGACGAGCGGGCCAGCGAGTAGCGCGCGGCGTCGACGCCGATCCACTCCACGACGTCGTCGATGGTGATGATGTTGCCCGCGCGCTTGGACATCCGGACCTCTTCGCCGGCGCGCATCATCTTCACGAACTGGCCGACGATGACCTCGATGTTGTGCTCGGGGTCGTCGCCCGCGCAGGCCACGATCGCCTTGAGCCGCCCGACGTAGCCGTGGTGGTCGGCGCCGAGCATGTACACGGCGACCTCGTTGCCGCGGTCGCGCTTGTTCAGGTAGTACGCGGCGTCGGAGGCGAAGTAGGTCTTCTCGCCGTCGGACTTGATCAGGACGCGGTCCTTGTCGTCCCCGTAGTCCGTGGTGCGCAGCCAGATCGCGCCGTTGTCGTCGTAGACGTGGCCCTGCTCGCGCAGCCGCTCGATCGCCTTCTCCACCGCGCCGGACGCGTGCAGCGTGGTCTCGGAGAACCAGACGTCGAAGTGCGCGCCGAAGTTCTCCATGGAGCGCTGGATCTCGGCGACCATCAGCCGCAGTCCGGTGGCCCGGAAGATCTTCTCCTGGAGGGCCTCGTCCATGCCGAGCACGTCGGGGTGCTCGGCGAGGATGTCGGCGGCGATGTCGTTGATGTACGCGCCGACGTAGCCGTCCTCGGGCACGGGCCGCTTGTTCGCCGCCGCCATCAGCGACTTGCCGAACTTGTCGATCTGTACGCCGGCGTCGTTGATGTAGTACTCGGTCGTGACGTCGGCGCCGGACGCGCGCAGGATCCGCCCGAGCGAGTCGCCGACGGCGGCCCAGCGCACCCCGCCGATGTGGATCGGCCCGGTCGGGTTGGCGGACACGAATTCGAGGTTGATCTTCAGCCCGTCGAACGCGTTGTTGCTGCCGTAGTCGGCGCCGGCCTCGACGATGGCGCGGGCCAGCTCGCCCTGGGTGGCCGTGTCGACGGTGATGTTGAGGAAGCCGGGACCGGCCACGTCGACCTTCGCGATGCCGGGCACCTGAGCGATGCGCACGGCCAACAGCTCGGCGATCTCCCGCGGCGCCCGCTTCGCCGGCTTCGCGAGCTGCAGCGCGATGTTCGTCGCGTAGTCGCCGTGCTCGCGGTTCTTCGGTCGCTCCACCGTCGTGCTCTCGGGCACGGCAACGGCGAGCTCGCCCGCCTCGACGGCGGCACGAACCGCGGACAACACTGACTGCGAAAGCTCTGCGGGGGTCACGCGCACAAGGGTAGGCGACCCGCCGACCGACCCGCCCGGCGGGCGGGGTAGGTCATTCGGGTGACAGTTCCGGCGACAACGCCCGCACGAGGCGAATCAACTGCTCGGGATGGAACGGCTTGGTCAGATACCCGTCCACGCCCACCGCCCGCGCCCGGGAAAAATCCTCGTCCTGCGCACAGGCGCTGATCATCAAGATCTTCAACCCCTTGGTCCGCGGATCCGCCCGCAACCGCGCGGCCGTCCCGATCCCGTCCAAATGCGGCATGACCACATCGAGCGTCACCAGATCCGGCCGCACCTCGTGCACGAGCCGCAGACACTCCTCACCATCGCGGGCGGTGCTCACCACGAACCCCTCCAGCCGCAGATTGACCGCGATCAGCTGCCGAATCACCTCGTCGTCATCCACGACAAGGACCCGCGCCGCCTCACCACCAATCCCGCCCACGCCAGTGAGGTTAGGCCCCCCACACCCGCGAGGGGGCCCGATCCGCACATCTCGTCCCCACCCCGCCCACCCCCAACCCCAACCCCTTCGCAACCGCCCCCGAAGAACTGGTAATGTTCACGTCACCCGAGCCCCTGTAGCTCAGGGGATAGAGCAACGGCCTCCGGAGCCGTGTGCGCAGGTTCGAATCCTGCCAGGGGCACGTAAAGGTCAGGACGAGAAATCGGCCGCTGACCAGCCAGAACGCAACGACGAAGCGCCCGGACTCAGTCCTACTGAGTCCGGGCGCTTCTCGTTGTGTCGCGCTGTCCGCGCCCATCCTGCGCCCAGGTTCCCGGGCCTACGTGGCCGGCTCCCCCAGGGCTCGATCGATCGCTCGGTTCGCCGCCTCCTCACCGGCGTCCATGCACGCCTGGTACCGCTTGTGGATGACCTCCACCGAGTTGCCTGCCCGGCGCGCCACCTCGGCGACCGGTATCCCGGCGTTCAGCCAGCGGGTGGTGGCCGCGGCCCGGAGCGCGTGGGGCTTCTCGGCGAGGATCGAGTGCACCCGGGCCGGCGGGAGGGCGAGTTCTCGGGCCTCCTGTCAGACTCGCCAATACGTGGACGTCCCCACCGACTCGTCCCGCTCGTGGCCGAATACGCGACCGTCCTTCGCTGTGCCGAACTCCTCGAGGTGCGCCCGGAGGATGGCCACCAGGACGGGCGGGATGGGCATCGGACGATCCGTCCCCGGCTCCCGACCCTTCAAGCCGCGCTTGTCGCGCCGCGCGCCGCTGTCGGTCCACCGCTTGCCCGAGACCGGGCGCGTCTCCCAGAGCGTCAGGGCGCCCCAGCCCGATTCGGGGAGCTCGCAGTCGGCCACCCTCGGCCCCACCACCTCGGCCGGGCGCAGGGCGGCGAACTACATGACGGCGAAGAACGCCACCAGGCGGCGCCCTCGCATCCGGTCCCACGAACCGACGTACGAGACGGCCGTCAGGAGCTGCTGAGTCTGCGTCGGATTCGGCGGCGACCGGCGGTCGATCGGGTGCATCGTCGTGCCCAGCTTGGACCACCCGCCGGCGAACGGGTCGACGGTCAAGGCCCCGTCCCGGGCGTACGCCACGGCCCCTTGCAGGGACCGCCGTCGCCGCTTGACCGTTTCGGCCCCGGCCAGGCGCCGTCCAGCTTGTACGTCACCCGGTAGCGGACCTCCCGGACGACGGCGGGATCCTCCAGAGCCGATACCGGCCGGGCGTTCTTCTCCAACCACTCCCACACCGGCAGGAGTTCGGCGGACAGGTCGTCCGGCGTGTGGTCCGGGACCACGATCCACCGCATCACCGCCCGGACGTCCAGAGGCGCCGGCCGGCCCGGCGCGTCGGGCTCGACCATCGCGATGGCGACGGCGGCCAACCCGTCTGCGATCCCCTCGCGGCTCTTGCCCGCGAGGGTCCGCCACCGTACCCCTGGATAGGCCCGGCCGAACGCGGGCCACAGGGCATCCCCCGGCAGGACCACCGGAGTTGGGCGCCGCCTCCTCCTCTTCGGCCTCCCGGGCGGCGTGGGCAGCCTGCGCGGCGCGGTACTCGGACTCGGGCGGGCCCGTGAGGACGTGGAACGCCTCACCGCGGCGCATCGCCTGCGACAGCTCCGACCGGCGGCTCTCCGCGAGGGGCAGTGTGGCGAACTGCTCGTTGGCCGGCCACCCCGCGACTCGCCAACGCAGGCGCCACGGCGCGGACTTGCCGGCAGACTTCGCAACCCGCCACAGACGGACGTTGAACGAAAACTCGTCAGAGGCGGGGGCAGGGCGCCCGGACGGGCGCCCCTTCCCTCGGCCGCTTCGGCCATCACGCGGCGGGCCCCTGCCGGACCCGGTACCCGGCCGAGTAAGGGTGGCTGACTGCTGGACCAGCGAGCCCGCCGGCGAAACGACGACGCGCAACCGGCATAGCCGGCACGGGGCCGTCCGGGTCAGTACCCCTCGCGCACCTCGAAGACGCCGCTGTCCCAGTACACGGACGGCTCGTCGGCCTCGCTCGGCCAGTCGCTCTGCAGACGGCGGCGGCGGTGTCCGAGGGCCCCGACCCGGTGCGGGCTCAACCGCCCCGCCATCAGGTCGTCCGCCTCGGCGTCCGTGATCGGCAGCACGGTCCGGTATTGCGCGTCCCTCGACGCGACCCAGTCCACGTACTCGGTGAAGACGCTCACAAAAGCCTGCGAACACAGGCCGCAGCGATGAACGGAGACGATGAAATGCGAGTCGTCCCGAATCATCCTCTCGACCCGGACCCTGGTCGGGCTCCCGTGGTGCGCCCGCGCCACCACCGCGTCCTCAGCACAACACGCCGCACACCCGAAACCCGCGGACTCCGTCGTGTCCCCCACCATGAACGCGCCCCCTTCGACCGTGGGCCACATGCTACTAGTGGCAGCTGCGCGCCCATCCTGCGCCCACAATCGACCCCGGAAGCCCGGGGCGGACTAAACATGCAGGTCAGGGCCGTGTGCGGAGTGCCCTCGGAGCCGTGTGCGCAGGTTCGAATCCTGCCAGGGGCACACAGCGTGAACAGTCTCAGCAGCCACGATCACCGCGGACGCCGGCCGCCGGCCCGCTTGTAGCCGGCGACGTACGGGACCGAGGTCGGCAGATCACGGGCCTGGACCGGCGAGGCCACCGAGCGCCGGTCCACGGACTGCACGAGCGGGATCTTGCCGGACCCCGTACAGCGGCCAGTTGGCCAGGGTGGGCGAGCAGGGCTCGTAGCGCGGCGCTTCCACGGGTTGGGTCCACGTGAGCATTCCGGGCCCGCTCTGGGCTTCGTGGGGCCGATGCAACGCTGCGCGGCGGGCGACGTGGATCGGTTCGGCTTTGTCGCGCAGGTCGTCCAACGCATCGTGCCAGGTGGGTGGTTCGGCGTCGCTCGCTGGGTCGAGATACGCACCGACCTCTGGATCCCGGGCCGTTCGAGGGTCGGGCGGGGCCTTGTTGGTGTTGGGCCGTGGAGTCGTGGCCCTCGGGGTCGGCGGAGCGGCCGAGGTTGCTGTTGAGTTCGGGAGGCTCGGTTCTCCGGCTGAGGGTGGGGTGTTGCGGTTAGGTGGATTGGTGGGCGGGGACTTGGGGTTCGGGTTTTTGGGGGGTGTGGTGAGGGGTGGTCGGGGGCTGGTCGGTGGGGGTGGATTTGCGGGCGTCGAGGGTTTTGATGACGCGGCGGCCCACTTCGACCATGGGCTTTTCGAGGCGGTGGTGGAGGGCGTCGGCGGCGAAGAGCGCGACCAGGGTTACCGCGATGGCGAACAGGACCGTACCGGGGCGGAGGTGGGGGGCCATGGCGACCACGGCGATCTCGGCGGGGCCCTGGATCAGGTATAGGCCGTAGGAGCGTTCGCCGACGAATACCAGGGGGCGGAGGGACAGGGTCCACTTGCCGATGCCCGGGGCCAGCAGGGTGGGGAGGAAAATGGCCACCGCGACGCCGTAGAGCAGGACTACCGGGCGTTCGTCGTCGAAGTATTCGACGAGGTTCTTGAGGTTCAGGTGCAGGGTCACGAAGCCCGCGCCGACGATTGCGCCGACCACGGGGTGGGTGAGCGGGCTGAACAGGGCGAATCCGCGCGGCTGGTGCAGGACGAGGGCGAGCAGGGCTCCGGTGAGCAGGACCGCGTAGTGAATGCCCATTCCGCGCCAGGTGTCCGAGTAGGGGACCAGGACCAGGGCGATCGCGATGATGGCGAGGGGAATCCGGAGGCGGCTGGAGACGAAGCTCACCAGGATGAGCGCGAGCGGCCATACCAGGTAGAACTTCTGCTCGATTCCGATCGTCCAGGAATAGAGGTACGGCACGTCGCCGGCCGGGAGGTGGTACTCGTTCATGAAGCCCAGGTAGTTCGGGAGGTGCTCTTTCAGCAGGGTCCACGAACGGCCGTTTTTGTAGGCTCCCACGACGACCACCGCAAGCACCACATAGTAGAGCGGCATGATGCGGAAGATTCGGCGGATGTAGAAGTTCCGGAGGGATACCCGTCCGGTTCTGTCCCGCTCGCGCAGCATCAACGTGGTGATCAGGAAGCCGGAGATGATGAAGAACGCGTGAACGCCGATCCAGCCGGACAGGAATTCGACCTTCCGACCGCCGAAGTGGAAGAAGATCACGATCACGGCGGCAAAGGCGCGCAGGCCGTCGAGCGCGTCGAACCTCCGCATCGCCAGGAATTCGCCGTGTGTCAGTTTCCGCATTCTGGAATCTCCGAGTGGGCGGCGGGAGTGCGCGGTCGTGGCGGCCGTGATGTCTCTACACGACCTGGTCGCGGGCGATCTCGCTCGGCCTGCGACGGATATCGAGTGATCTCGTGATCTGACGACCTGATGATCTGATTTCGAACGGTCGGTATGCGATATCCGCGACAGGAACTCGGGCAGCGGGCCGGGAAATGTGCGTCCACGCCGTTCCGTGAGTCGTGAGCCGTGATCATGTGCGTGCCGATCGGCGGATCGACCGGGGCTTGTGCGTACGGCAGTATCGCGGATCGCGTCGGCTCTTGACCAGCGGGGGTGGTCGACCGGCCATGACCCGGCCGCGGGCCGACGGGCCGACCGTCGGCCGGCGACGATCGGCCGGCTCGAACCATGGCCGACCGGCTATGCGTCGTTCCCGGCCGACAGGTGGCGCAGGGCTGTCAGGAGGGCCGGGCGGTCCGGGGTGGTGGCGAAGAAGGTGGTGTCGGCGGCTTCCACCGCCTCGATGGCTTCGGCGGCCAGGCGGGCGCCGGCGTCGGTGATGTGCAGCAGCTTGGCGCGGGTGTCGGTCGGGTCGGTGGCCCGGACCAGGAGGGCCTTGGCTTCCAGGCGGCGGAGGACCTGGGAGGCGGTCTTGACGTCCATGCCCGCGTGGTTGGCGAGGGTGAGCTGGTTGGGGCGTACGTCTCGGCCCTCCAGCCACCACAGGCTTGCCAACAGCACGAATTGCGGGTGGGTCAGGTCGAGCGGGCCGAGCGTGGCCGCCATCGTGCGCTGCCAGCGGAGGGTGGTGTGCCAGAGCAGGAAGCCCGGACTGTCGTCGGGGGCGAGCGGCATGGTGGGCCTCCCTGAGCGCGGGTGCCGGTGCGGTGCCGGCGCGGTGCGGTGGGGCGGGGCGGGGTGGGGCGGAGTGAGGTCGGATGGCGTGGGGGCGGAGGGATGGAGGGCGTTCGGGAACGAACGCCGATGGTCGAGGCAGGCATCCGCCTGTCCGTCGGGCGTTCGGGCGATCGACCAGCCGATCGACGAACCCGCCGACGGAACGCGCGGACCACGCAGGTGGACGGCTGTCCACCCAACTCACCACACCAGCCGTCAAACCGAGCGGCCCGTCGAGCCGTCGAGCCGTCGAGCCGTCGAGCCGTCGAGCCGTCGAGCCGTCGAGCCGTCGAGCCGTCGAGCCGTCGAGGGCAGATTATCTGCGCGGGGATAATCTTTACAAGGACTACCCCGGGCGCCGGCCCTCTCGCGCCCTCGGCCCGGCGGCCCTACAGGCCCTCTCCCGTATACACCGCCTTGCCCTCCACGAATGTGGCCAGTACCCGCGCCTCGGCGATTTCGGTCGGCGAGGCCGCGTACGGGTCGCGGTCGAGGACCACCAGGTCGGCGAGTTTGCCGGCCTCGATCGTGCCGGTGTCGTGGTCGCGGTGGTTCACGTACGCCGTGCCGACCGTGTAGGCCGCCAGGGCCGCCGTCAGGTCGATGCGCTGTTCGGGCAGGAAGATCGTGTCCGACGGCTCGGCGAAGGCGGGCAGCACTCGGTTGACCGCCGTGTGGATGCCCCACATCGGGTCCGGAGCGCTCACCGGCCAGTCGCTGCCGGCGGCGAGGGTCGCGCCGGAGCGGAGGAGGTCGCCGAAGGGGTATTGCCAGGCGGCCCGTTCGTCGCCCAGGAACGGGATGGTCAGCTCGTCCATCTGGGCCTCGTGGGCGGCCCACAGGGGCTGGAGGTTGGCCGACACGCCCAGTGCCGCGAAGCGCGGGATGTCGTCGGGGTGGACCACCTGAAGGTGCGCGATGTGGTGCCGCCGGTCGCCGGGGCCGTTGATGGCGAGCGCCTGGGCGAAGCCGTTCAGGGCCTCGCGCGCCGCCCGGTCGCCGACCGCGTGTACGTGCACCTGGAACCCGTGCGCGTCGAGGAGCGTGACGTGTTCGCGCAGTTCGGCCGGGTCGACGAAGCTCAGGCCGCTGTTGCCGGTGTGGCAGCCGCAACCGTCGAAGTACGGCTCGTTCAGCGCGGCGGTGAAGTTCTCCGCGACGCCGTCCTGCATGATCTTCACGCTCGTCGCGGTGAACCGGCCGACCGTCGAGGACGCGCGGAGTTCCAGCAGGCGGTCCAACTGCTCGGCGCCGCGATCGCGTTCCCACCACAGCGCGCCCACGACGCGCGCCGTCAGCTGCCCGGAGCGGGCCGCCGTCAGGTAGGCCTCCAGCGGATCCAGGCCCGGATGCGCGGAGCCGACCATCGCGTCCTGCCACGACGTCACGCCGACCGAGTGCATCCGTGCCTGGCCGGCGAGCAGCGCCCGCAGGCCGTCCGCCGCGTCCAGACCCGGTACCAGGTCGCCGACCAGGGCGGCCGCGCCCTCGTGCAGGGTGCCCTGCGGCGTCCCGTCCGGCTCGCGCTCGATCCGCCCGTCGGCCGGATCCGGCGTGTGCCGGTCGAGCCCGGCGAGTTCGAGCGCGCGGGTGTTGACCCATGCGCCGTGACCGTCGGCGTTGATCAGGAACGCCGGCCGATCCGGTACGAGCGCGTCCAACTGCCGCCGACTCGGCGTGCCGCCGGCGAACGCCTCCATGTTCCACCCGCCGCCGGTGATCCACTCCTCGTCGGGCCGATCGGCCGCGTACGCCCGGATCAGCGCGAACGTCGCGTCGGCGTCCCGGGCTTCGGACAGGTCGCAGCGGATCAGCGTCATCCCCGCGAGGGCGGGATGTACGTGCGCGTCCTGGAACCCGGGCACCAACGCCCGCCCCGCCAGGTCGATCACGTCGGTACGCGGCCCGATCAGGTCCCGTACGTCCGGATCATGGCCCACCGCCACGATCCGCCCATCCCGCACGGCCACCGCCGTGGCCCGGCGACGCACGGCATCGATCGTATGGACCGCACCACCTCGGAAAACGACATCGGCGAACGCAGACATGTGGAACTCCCGGCGCTGTAACGAAGAAGAAGGAAACGGAGGAGACGGAGGAGAGGGAGAGGAAGGAAGCGACGAAGGCAAGCGGGTGAGGGGACGAAGCGGGAGCAGACGAGTCAGAGCACGAAGACCAGGCGCCCCCTCAACGCCCCGGTGTCCCCACCCCCGCGTAATCCCACGGCCGAACCCGCTCCACCGCCGCCGCCACCCGGAAAACCGTCGCGTCGTCGTAGAACCGCCCGACGATCTGCACCCCCGTCGGAACCCCGCTCGCCGCCCGCCCCGATGGCACGCTCAACACCGGGCACCGGCTCGCGATGTTGAACACCGTCGTGAGCGACGCCTCGAGGTAGTGCTCCAACTCGACGTCGTTGATCGTGACCTTGGTCGACGTGTAGTCGTCGTCCGCGAGGAACGCGGGAATGCCGGCCGTCGGGCACAGCAACACGTCGTATCGGTCCAGGAGTGCGCCGATCTCGGCCTGGATCGCCGCCTCGCGTTCCAGGCCCGAGAGCAGTCCGCGCCGGTCCGCCGCCGCGACCGTCTCCTCGGCGAACCTGAGGGTGTACGCGTTGAGTCGATCACCGTGGTCCTTCGCGACCCCGCCCACCCACGAGCCGAAGATCGCCCCGAAGTGGACCATCGCGGTGTCCATCACGTCGCGTCGGCGGATGTCGACCGCCACCTCCTCGACGATCGCACCGGCCTCGCGCAACGCCTCCGCGACCGCGCGGGTGTTGGCCTCCACCTCGGGGTCGACCTGCCAGTCGCCCAACCCGATCGACAACGCCACCCGCAGCCCCGCGACGTCCTCCGGCACGGTCGGCAGGATCAGCTTGGGGTCGAGCGCGACGCCGTCGAGCGGGTGCGGGCCCGCGATGACGTTCTGGAGCAGTACGCAGTCGGCGACCGTGCGGGTCATCGGGCCGTCGTGGCAGTACGTGTCGAGGTTGAACGGCGGCAGCGCCGGCACCCGCCCGTAGGGCGGCTTGTAGCCGACCGTGCCGGTGAACGAGGCGGGGATGCGGATCGAGCCGCCGATGTCCGAACCGGTCGCCAGCGTCGTACTCCCGGCCGCCAGCGCCGCGCCCGCGCCGCCCGAGGAACCACCGGGCGAATAGTCCGGGTTCCACGGATTGCGGGTCACGCCCCACAACTTCGAGCTGGTGAACGCCGCGCAGCTGAACTCCGGGGTCGTGGTGCGCGCGTGCACGATGCCGCCGGCCGCCATCACCCGCTCGACCACGGGGTGGGTCGTATCGGCGATCTCGGTCGCGAAGGGCAGCGAGCCCTCGGCGATGGTCCGGCCGGCGATCGGCTGTTCCTCCTTGGTCGCCACCGCGAGTCCTTCCAACGGCCGTGGCGCGTCGCCCTTGCCGGCGTAGCGGGCCTCGGCCTCCCGGGCCGCGGACAACGCTTCGTCGTACAGCCGCTCGGCGAGGCAATTGACGACGGGCTCGACCGCCTCCGCGCGCGCGATCACCGCGTTCATCAGTTCCACGGGCGACAGGGATCGGTCCCGGAAACGACGCAGGGCCTCGGTCGCGGGCAGGTAGGCGAGTTCATCGACGGCGTGATCGGACATGGGAAGTCCTGGTTCCTTTCGTTGTGTTTGCGTCGCGGCCGGGCGCACCGCGACGAGTTCGGCTCCGTCGACCGGGGATCAGTCCCCCGACGAGCCCTCCGCTTCCCGCTCCAACGCCCGCCGATCCGCCGCGATCCGCGCCGGATCCCACCCCACCCGCGGCACCGAATCCAGCAGCAGCCGCGTATAGGCGTGTTGCGGATCCGTCAGCACATCGGCCGTCCGGCCCGCCTCCACCACCCGCCCGCCACGCAGCACCACCACGTCCTCCGTGATGTGCCGGACGACCGCGAGGTCGTGGCTGACGAACAGGAAGCCGACTCCCGCGTCGCGCCGAATCCCGGCCAGGAGGTCGAGGATCTGCGCCTGGATGGACACGTCCAGCGCGGCGACCGCCTCGTCCAGGATCAGCACCTTCGGCTCGGCGGCCAAGGCCCTCGCGATCGCCACCCGTTGGCGCTGCCCACCCGACAGCGCCTTCGGCAGCGCCCCCGCCTCGCGCTCGCCCAGCCCCACCTGGTCCAGCAACTCGTCGACACGCGCCGCCCGCTGATCCCGGCTCAGGTCGAAGTGCAGGCGCAGCACCTCGTCGATGCACTCGCGCACCACGATGCGCGGATCCAGGGACAGGTAGGGGTCCTGGAACACCATCTGCATCTCCCGGGCGCGGGCCAGGCGTTCGACCCGATTGCGGGTACGCGCCGCCCGCTCCCGACCCCCGACTCGGATGCTGCCCGAGTCGGGCGAGACGAGCCCCACGAGCATGCGCGCCGTCGTGGTCTTGCCGCATCCGGACTCGCCGACAATGCCCAGCGAGCCGCCGGGCGGGAGCGTGAACGACACCCCGTCCACGGCCCGATGCCCCCCGAACGCCTTGCACAGGTCGGCGACTTCGAGCGTGCAGTCGACGGAACCCTCGGTGCCCGTGGAACCCTCGGCACCCGTGGAGCCCCCGGCACTCGTGGACCCCATGGAACCCCCCGAATCCCCGGCCCCCACAACTCCCCCGCCCTTGCCCCCAGCCCTGCGGGCCACCGAGCCGGTCACGTCACAATCCCCTCGTCGACCCGAAAACAAGCCGCGTACGCGTCGTCGGCCCGCACCAGCGCGGGCGGCTCGACCAGGCATTCCGGCCCCACCCGCGCACAGCGCGCCGCGAACGCGCACCCGGTCGGCGCCTCGGCCAGCGACACCGGGCGTCCCGGAATCGGCTTCGGCGGCCCGGCGTCCGGGTCCAGGCGCGGCGTGGACGCGAGCAGTCCGGCGGTGTACGGATGCCTCGGTCGCGCGAACAATCCCGCCGCGGTCTGCGACTCCACGATCCGCCCCGCGTACATCACGTAGACCCGGTCGCACACCGCCGCGGCCAACTCCAGGTCGTGCGTCACGAACAACATGCCGGTACCGCGCTCGGCCTGAAGCCGGGTCAGGATCCCGATCACCTCGGCCTGCGTGGTCACGTCGAGCGCGGTGGTCGGCTCGTCCGCCAGCAGCAACGACGGTTCCCCGGCCAGCGCCGCGGCGATCACCACCCGCTGGAGCATGCCGCCGGAGAAGTGGTGCGGATAGCGGCGCATCGCGCCCTCGGGGTCGCGAATGCCCACCGCTTCGAGCAGTTCGACCGCACGCCGCGCGGCGACCGCCGGAGCGGTCCCGGCCGCGCGCAGACCCTCGGTGAGGAAGTCGCCGACCCGGCGCATCGGATTGACCGACGCCCTCGGGTCCTGGAAGACCATCGCCACCTCGCGCGCCCGCAGCGAACGCAACTCGGCCCGACGCAACCCCAGTACGTCGCGTCCGCCCACGCGCACCGCACCGCTCACCGAGGACCCCTCCGGCAGCAGCCCGAGCACCGAGCGGCACGCGACCGACTTGCCCGAGCCGGACTCGCCGACCAGGCCCACACTTTCGCCCTCGTCCACCCGCAGCGAGACGCCGTCCAGGATCGGCCGGGCGGCCCGTCCCTTGGGCAACCGCACGGTCAGCTCGTCGATTTCCAGAAATGCCATGGCCGGATCAGCGCTCCCGCTTCGCGACTCGGTCGGCGATGCCCTCGCCGACGATGCCGAATGCCACGACCGCGACGACGATGCACAGGCCCGGCGCGAACGACGGCAGCATGGCGTCCTGGAGCAGTGCGGCCTGACCCTCGTTGATCATCGATCCCCAGTCGGAGTCGGGTGGTTGCACGCCGAAGCCGAGGTAGGACAGCGCGGCCAGGTCCATCAGCGCGTAGCCGAAGTTGATCGCCGACTGGGCCAGCACGGTCGGGGTGATGTTGGGGACCAGGTGCCGCACGCAGATGGTCCATCCCGACCAGCCCTGGACGCGGTAGGACTCGATGTACGGCCGCGCCTTCTCCTGCGCGGCGATCGAGCGCACCAGGCGGCCGACGTACGGCGTGTACGCGACGCTCATCGCGATCACCGGCGCGGTCAGTCCGGACCCGAAGACGGCGACGAACAAGATGGCCACGAGCATGCCCGGGAACGCGAAGATCAGGTCCATCGAGCGGGACAACATCGCGTCGATCCACCCGCCGCGCCACGCGGCGGCGACGCCGAGCACGATGCCCAGGATCGTGGAGATGCCGACCACGAGCAGCGGGCCGAGCAGACCGGTGCGGGCGCCGTGGATGACGCGGGACAGGATGTCCCGGCCGGACTGGTCGGCGCCGAGCAGGTGATCGGACGAGGAACCGGCGAGCGTGGCGGTCAGGTCCACGGCGTCGGGGTCGTACGGCGCGATCAGCGGTGCGAACACCGCGATCAGCACGAGCAGTACGAGGACGACGGCCGCGCCGGCGAACAGCGGTCCCTGCCGCAGCGCGCGCAACACCCCGAAGCCGGGGCGCCGGACGATCCCGCCGCCGGCGGCCTTTCGGCCGATGGGGATCGTACTCACGAGGCACCTCGCCCGGTCAGGGAAAGCCGCGGGTCCACCAGCGGCTGCAGCAGGTCCACCACGAGGTTGACCAGAACGAACGCGGCCACGGTCAGCAGCGTGATGGCCTGTACCACCGGGAAGTCCTTGACGTTCACGGACGACACCAACAGCCCGCCGACGCCGGGTACGGAGAACGCGGTCTCCACGATCGACGTGGTCACCAACAGGCCCGCGATCATGGTGCCGACGACCGTCACGATCGGGCCGAGCGCGTTGCGCAGCACGTGTCGGCGCACCACGTCGGTCTCCGCGACACCGCGGGCGCGGGCCACCTCGACGTGTTCCCGGGCGAGTTCGTCCAGCATCGAGGACCGGGTCACCCGGGCCAGCAACCCGGACAGGGTGAACGCGAGCGCCACCGCGGGCAGGGTCAGGTGCTCGACGCGGCCCCCGAAGCCCTGGCCGCCCCCGAAGGTGGGGAACCAGCCGAGCTTGACCGAGAAGAGCGAGACCAGTCCGATCGCCGCGACGAACGACGGTGTCGCGGTGGCCACTCCGGTGCCGATCAGCACGAACCTGTCCACGAATCCCGGGCGCAGCGCGGCCAGGATGCCCAGGAGCACGCCGGCGAGCACGATCAGCAGCGCCGCGTAGCCGATCAGGAACAACGTGGTGGGCAGCCGGGACGAGATCAACGCGCCGACGTCCTGCCGGAATTGCACCGAGCGGCCGAAGTCGCCGGTGCACACGTCGCCGAGCCACTGCGCGTACTGGGACAGGAACGGGTCGTCCAGGTGGTACTGGGCACGCACGGCCGACCTGGCCTCCGGCGTCGCCGGGTGGCCCTTGAGCAGGAAGGTCACCGGATCCCCGGGGGCGAGGTGGATCGCGCTGAAGACCAGGAACGAGGTCGCCAGCAGTACCATCGCCAACCCGAGGAAACGGCCCAGGAAGTAACGCGCCATCAGCCCGCGGCCCCGACGGTCGCGGCCCACGGCCAGTAGAGCGCGGCGCTGCTGACCGTGGCGCCGGTGATCCGCTTGTTCATGAACAGGTTCGACGGCTGCTCGAACAGCGGGATCGAGGCCAGGTCGCGCATCGCGATGTCCTGGAGCTTGCCGGTCAGGTCCGAGCGGGCGCCGGGGTCGGCGGTGGCCGCCGCCTGGTCGTAGAGCTTGTCGTACTCGGGGTTGGAGTAGTTGCCGTAGTTGGCGAACGCCCCGGTGACGAACGACTCGTAGAACTCCAGCGGGTCGGGGGTGTTCGTGTATCCGTTGGTCACCACGAGGTCGATGCCCTTGCGTGCCTCGGGGTCGGTGAACAGCGCGGTGTAGGCGTCGGGGGTGACCGTCTTGAGCTCGATGTCCAGGCCGATCGACTTGCCGGCGGCCTGGATCGCGGTGGACGAGACGGAGATCTCGGGGGCGAGCACGCTGGTGGCCAGCACGATCTTCTTGTTCGCGCCGCCCGCCTCGGCGACCAGCTTCTTGGCCGCGGCGAGGTCCTGCCCGACCGGCGGCAGGGTGGCGTAATAGCCCTGTGCCCGGTCGGGGGCCAGACCCCAGGCGGTGATCGGGAGCAGGCTCTTGACCTCGTTGGCATAGCCGCTGGCCGCGGCCTTGATCAGGCCGGGCCGGTCGATCGCCATGGACAGCGCCTGACGCATCCTCAGGTCACCCATCGGGCCCTGCATGTTGGTGATGCCGAGCAGGTAGGCGCCGGTACCGGGACCGAAGTACATCTTGCCCTGGGGGGTGTTGAGCAGTCGGCCGTACGCGTTGGAGGGCACGGTGTAGCCGCCGTCGACCGAGCCGGACAGCAGCGCGTTCACCCGGGCGGCCGGATCCTGGATGAAGACGAACTTGAACTGGTCGTTCTTCGCGATCAGCTTCGGGTCCCAGTAGTTCGGGTTCTTCTTGAGCACGATCGAGTCGCCGGCGGTCCACTTGTCCAGCGAGTAGGGGCCGGTGCAGTTCACCCCGCCCTGCGGGTTGCCGTAGTCCTTCCCGGCCTTGGCGATCGAGGCGGCGCTCTCCACCGTGCCGGGCGAGGCGGCGAGCAGCGAATTGAGCAGCGCGTCCGGCTTGTTCAGCTTGATGGTCACCTGGAGCGGGCCGGTGGCGTCGATCGAGGCGACGTTGCGGAACGCGGTGCCCCACGCGGAGGCGAGTTCGGGGTCCATGTGCCGCTTGAGGCTGGCCACCGCGTCGGCGGAGGTCATCGGCGTGCCGTCGTGGAAGGTGACCCCGGGCCGCAGTTCGTAGACCCAGGTGAGGGGGTCCGGGTTGGTGTACGAGGTGGCCAGTCCCGGCTCGATCTTCATGTCCGGCGTGGTGCGCAGGAACTGCTCGCACACGTTGGCCAGCACCGTATTGATCGGGAAGTCCCAGGCGTAGAGGTAGTCGAGCGTCTGCGGCTCGGCGTACAGCGACCAGGTGACCGAGGGGATGTTGCCCTTGGCCGCGGGGGTGTCCGGGCTGACCTTGAACCCGCCGGCCGGCTTGGCCGAGTCGTTGGAACCACCGGAGCACCCGGCCACGGCGGCGGCCATGACGGCAACCGCCGCGACGGATCGGAGCATGCGCAAGGGAACCCACCTCTTCCAGGGGGTAGCGGGGACGCTGGGGTCGTCTGGAGTATTGATGCGGGAACGTTCCCGCACAAGGGTTTGCGGGAACGGTTTTCTCAAGGTCGCAGCGGGGTGCGCGAACGTGACGCAGGGCTGCCCAGCCGGCAGCATGTGGCGACATGACCACTTCACCGCGAAGCGGCGGCAAACGACCCGCGCCCGTACCCCGGGTCCGCCTCGTCGACGTCGCCCGCGAGGCGGGGCTGTCCAAGACCACCGTCTCGGCCGCCCTGAACGGCACCGGTCGGCTGTCCGACGCGGTCCGCCTGCACGCCCAGGAGACCGCGCGCCGGCTCGGCTACCGCCCCAACGCCACCGCGCGGCTGTTGCGCGCGGGACACGCCAGGCTGATCGGTTACGCGGTACGCGAGTACGTGGAAACCCCGTGGTCGTACATGGAGTCGCCCTACTTCGCCCAACTCACCAGCGCCACCGCGCAGGCCGCGCTCGCCCACGGATACGCGCTGGTCCTGCTGCCCACCCGATCGGCCCGCGACGAGTGGGCGGATCTGCCGCTCGACGCCGCCGTACTGGCCGATCCGCTCGCCGACGACCCGCTGGTGGAGGACTTCCTGGCGGCGCACATCCCGGTCGTCTCGGACCGACGCGTGCAGGGCAAGCCGGGGGCGCACTGGGTGGACATCGACCACGAGATCGCGGTGCGGGGCGTGCTCGATCACCTGGCGGCGGGCGGCGCGCGACGGATCGGCGTGATCGGCGCGGGAACCACGTCGCTGTTCTACGAGCTGGCGCTGACGACGTATCACGAATGGTGCGCGGCACGAGGGTTCGCCCCGCTCGTGGAACTGAGCGAACGTCCCGGGAGCCGGGCCACCCGCGCCGCGATCGACGTCATGCTGGCCCGATCCGACCGCCCCGACGCGCTGTTCGTACTCACCGAGGCCAACCCGCCGCTGATCCTGGAGACGATCCGCGCCCACGGCCTGAGCACCCCGGACGACCTGCTGATCGTCTGCGTCAGCGACGACCCGACGGCCGCCCAGACCGACCCACCGATCACCACCCTGAGCCTGCGTCCCGTCGAAATCGCCACCGCCGGCATGGAGTTGCTGATCAAGGCACTGGAATCCGGCGACCGGTCCCCCACGGGCCGAACCATCGAAACCCGCCTGGAGATACGCGGAACGTCACGCCGGAGCGGCGGTCACGACTGATCCCTCGGCCGACCGCGCACGGCGTGGTCCTCGGCCGCCGGACCCGGAACCACGCGGATGGGCGTGGTTCGATGTCTCCCGAACGCCGCTCGCGCCCCCGCTCGTTCATTCGTCGCCCCGGAGGAAATGCCGTGATCGAGTCGACTTCGACTCCCAGCACCGTCGTGCCCACCGCCGTGCAGGGGTTCAGTCCGCGCACCGGAAAGCCGATCGGCGAGCCCGTGGCCGCGAGTTCCGAGGCCGAGGTGGATCGCGTCGTCGCGGCGGCTCGGGAGGTGTTGCCCGGGTGGGCGGCGCGGACGGGAGCGGAGCGGGCCTCGGTGTTGGAGGCCGTTGCCGACGCGTTGGATGCGGCGCGGGACGAGTTGGTGGCCGTCGCCGACGGGGAGACCGCGTTGGGTGTGGTCCGGTTGGGCGGGGAGGTCGGGCGTACCTCGGGCCAACTGCGCATGTTCGCCGGGCTGCTCCGGACCGGCGCGCACGTGGGCGCGGTGCTCAGCCCGGCCGATCCGGCGCTCGGCCGGCCCGACGTGCGCCGCATGTCGCATCCGATCGGCGTGGTCGCGGTGTTCGCCGCGAGCAACTTCCCGTTCGCGTTCTCCGTGGTCGGCGGCGACACCGCGTCCGCGTGGGCGGCCGGGTGTCCGGTCGTGGTCAAGGTGCACGAGGCGCACCCGGCGACCTCGATCGCGGTGGCCCGGGTGGTCCGCGCCGCGCTGACCGCCGCCGGTGTCGCCGAGGACCTGCTCGGCCTGGTCGTCGGCCCCGCCTCCGGCGCTCCGCTGGTCACCCACCCCGGCGTCGCGGCCGTCGGCTTCACCGGCTCGCTCGCCGGCGGCCGGGCCCTGTTCGACCTGGCCGCCGGCCGGCGCGACCCGATCCCGTTCTTCGGCGAACTCGGCAGCGTCAACCCGGTCGTGGTACTGCCCGGCGCGGCGGCCGAGCGGGCCGACGAACTGGCCCGGGGCTACCTCGGCTCGCTCACCCTGGGCACCGGCCAGTTCTGTACCAATCCCGGCCTGCTGTTCGTCCCCGAGACCGGCGGCCTCCCCGACGCCATCGCCGCGCACACCCGCACCGCGACCGGCGGCCCGATGTTGTCCGAGCGCGTCCGGGACGCGTACGAGCGGGCCACGGCGACGCACACCGGGCCCGAAGCGGCCCGAGGCATCGCCGGCGAAGGCGCCTGGGCGGTCGCCCCCGTGGTCCGGCGCGCCGACCTCGCCGAGTTCGTCGCGCACGCCGCCGAGCTGACCGAGGAGACCTTCGGCCCGGCCGGCCTGGTCGTCACCTACCCCGACCCGGACGCCCTCCTCGCCGCCCTCGCCGTGCTCCCGGGCAGCCTCACCGGCTCGGTCCACGCCGTCGAGGCCGACCATCCGCTCGCCGCCCGGGTCGCCGCCGTCCTGCGCCCGCGCGTCGGCCGGCTCGTCCACAACGGCTGGCCCACGGGCGTCGCGGTGTGCTGGGCCATGCACCACGGCGGCCCCTGGCCCGCCACCACCGCCCCCGGCCACACCTCCGTCGGCGGCACCGCACTGCGGCGCTGGCTCGTCCCGACCGCCTACCAGGACTGGCCCGACGCCCTCCTGCCTCCGGAACTGCGCGACGCCAACCCGCTGGGCGTACCCCGCGAAATCCAGCCCTGACCCGTCGACGGCCCCGACCCGACCACTTGTCCACAGACCGCACTCGGGTGTCGCCACAAGCTCTTAGACTGCTCGGATGACAGCGCTCGACGACGGTCCCCAGATCAGCGAAGCGCTGCAGGTTCTGCATCGCGTCTTCGGCTACGACTCCTTTCGCGGCAGCCAGCAGGAGATCATCGAGCATGTGATCGGCGGCGGCGACGCCCTCGTGCTCATGCCCACCGGTGGCGGCAAGTCGCTCTGCTACCAGATCCCCGCGCTGGTCCGCAAAGGCGTCGGGGTGGTCATCTCCCCGCTGATCGCGCTCATGCAGGACCAGGTCGACGCGCTGACCGCGCTCGGCGTGCGAGCCGGATTCCTCAACTCCACGCAGAACCCCGACGAGCGGCGCATGGTCGAGGCGGAGTTCCTGGCCGGCGAGCTGGACCTGCTCTACCTCGCGCCCGAGCGGCTGAGGGTCGACGCCACGCTGCGGCTCCTGGACCGGGGCATCGTCTCGCTGTTCGCGATCGACGAGGCACACTGCGTGGCGCAGTGGGGACACGACTTCCGGCCCGACTACCTCACCCTGTCCCAGCTGCACGAGCGCTGGCCCGACGTGCCGCGCGTGGCGCTCACCGCGACGGCGACCGAGGCCACCCACGCCGAGATCGCCTCCCGGCTGAACCTGCGGCAGGCCAGGCACTTCGTGGCCAGCTTCGACCGGCCCAACATCCAGTACCGGATCGCCCACAAGGACAAGCCGCAAAAGCAGCTCCTCGACCTGCTCCGGGCCGAGCACGCGGGCGACGCGGGCATCGTCTACTGCCTGTCCCGGGCCTCGGTGGAGAAGACCGCCGCGTTCCTGGTCGACAACGGCGTCGACGCGCTGCCGTACCACGCGGGCCTGGACTCGCGGGTGCGCGCCGCCAACCAGGCCCGCTTCCTGCGCGAGGACGGCATGGTGATGGTGGCGACCATCGCCTTCGGCATGGGTATCGACAAGCCCGACGTGCGCTTCGTCGCGCACCTGGACCTGCCCAAGTCGGTCGAGGGCTACTACCAGGAGACCGGCCGCGCGGGGCGTGACGGGCTGCCGTCCACCGCGTGGCTGGCCTACGGCCTCCAGGACGTCGTACAGCAGCGCAAGATGATCGAGGGCTCGGAGGGCGACGCGGCCCACCGCCGCCGACTCGGCACCCACCTGGACGCGATGCTGGCGCTGTGCGAGACGGTCGAGTGCCGCCGGGTGCGCCTGCTCGCCTACTTCGGCCAGCAGAGCACCGCGTGCGGCAACTGCGACACCTGCCTGTCCCCGCCCGCCGCGTGGGACGGCACGATCGCGGCGCAGAAGGTGTTGTCGACGGTATGGCGGCTCAAGAACGAGCGGCGCGGGCAGAAGTTCGGCGCGGGCCAGATCGTCGACATCCTGCTCGGCGCGAAGACCGCCAAGGTGATCCAGTTCGACCACGACACGCTGCGCGTCTTCGGCATCGGTACCGAGCTGAGCCGGACCGAATGGATGAGCGTGGTGCGGCAGTTGCTCGCGATGAAGCTGCTCGCCGTGGAGCCGTCGTACAACGCGCTCGTGCTCACCGAGGGCAGCGACGAGGTGCTGGGCCGCAAGCGCGAGGTGATGTTGCGGCGCGAGCCCGAGCGGCCGGCGCGCGCGGCGAAGGCGGCGAAGGCGGCCAAGACCGGCAAGGGCAAGGCGGCGCCGGTCGAGATGCCGGCGGCGGCCACGCCGATCTTCGAGGCGCTGCGGGCGTGGCGCGGGGCGACCGCGAAGGAGCAGGGTGTCCCGGCCTACGTGATCTTCCACGACGCGACCCTGCGCGAGATCGCGACGGCCCTGCCGACCACGCTCGCCGAGCTGGGCACGATCAGCGGGATCGGCGAGAACAAGCTGGCCAAGTACGGGCAGCCGATCCTGGACACGCTGGCCGGCGCGGCCCCGGCGGCCGCGGCCACCGTGCCCGCACAACCGGCGCAATCGACGCGGCCGGCGGCCGAGCTCACCCGCGAGCCCGTGTCCGAACTCATCCGCGAGCCCCTCCCCGACTACCAGCCGGACTATCAGGCCGACTACCCGCCCGACTACGAGCCGGACTTCGAGCCCACCCCGGAATACGACCCGGACTTCGACCCGGATCCCGACTACCGGGGCTGACGAACCGAGCCGAGGGCCGGGCCGCGCGGATCACCCCGTACCGAGCCGAGAGCCGGGCCGCGGGGACCACCGCGGCCCGGCCCGAATGCCTCGCCGTCCCAAAAAAAACCCACGCCCGCGTCCACACCACAGGCCCACCCCGAAAACGAAGACGACCGGCCCCGGGGAGTGCACCCCGGAACCGGTCGCCTCGAAAGCGTGTCGGTCAGCCCTTGTCCGCCGCGCCGCCTTCCGGCGTCTCGTCGAGCTCGGCCAGCTCCGCCATGAAGCGCTCGATCACGTCGCTGTCGGCCACCAGCGTGCCGACCGGCTCGCCGAGCACCTTGCTCGCCAGCTCGGTCGCGATCAGGCCCAGCTCCGCGTGCAGCGACGCGGTCGCGAGCGTGACGTCGCCGTTCAGCTTCTCGTGGCCGGTGGTCACCAGCTCCTCACGAATGCGCTGCCCCTCGGCGCGCGCCTCCGCGATCAGCCTGGCCCCCTCCTCGGCCGCCTGCTGCCGAACCAGCGCGGTCTCGCGCCGGGTCTCGGCCATCTGCGCCCGCAGCTCGGCCAGCGCGGCCTCGCTCTCCGCCTGGATGTCGGTCGCCCGGTCGAAGCCGCCTTCGAGCGCGTCGTGCCGTTCGGCGAGCGTCTTCCCGATCCGCGGCAGCAGGACCTTCGCGAAGACCGCGAAGACCAGCCCGAAAACGATGACTCCGAAGATCAGTTCGCCGACATCCGGCTTGAGAGGTCCCATGGTCCGAAATCCTCGAACACGACGGACCACAAATCAAGTCACGCCCACATCGCTGATCACCCACCGTGACGCAGCAACTCCGATCCGCACCCCGCAAGGTCGCCCGAGCCGCCCGACTCACCGCTCACGACCGCCCCACCGGGAAGTCGATCAGCACGATCGGCTCACCTGAAGGTTGCGTCGAGCCGCCCGCCGGCTCCACCGTCACCCCGACCCCCGACGCCCGATCCAACCCCGACGCCAGCAGCGCCGTCCCCGGCCGGATCAGCCCGATCGACCGCATGTGGCCGTGGTCGTTGTACCACCCCTGGTACACCCGCGCGTCCGGCAGCGCCGGCAGCCCCGAGGTCAGCACCACGGTCCGGTCCAGCGCGGGCGAGGCGATCACCCGCACCGTCCCGCCGCCACCGGCCGGCGCCGAGCCCCCGACCGCGTCCGGCGCGGTGATCACCGCTTCGATCGCCGCGCCCCGCGCCCGCTGCTCGGCCACGGCCCGTTCGGCGTCCCGCGCGTCCCGGTACTGATCGATCGCCACCCCGCCCAGCGTGCCGATCGCCGCCAGGCAGGCCGCCAGTACCAAAACCACCACCCGCCGGGTCCGGCGCGGCTCCACCGGGGTGGGCGAGGGCCGATCGGGCAGTTCCGGCGGCAGCTGACGCACGGTCACGATCTCGTCCATCACCCGCCGCTTCAGCTCCGGGCTCGGCGTCTCGGCCACCGCGACGGCCAGTCGTGCCGAGGTCTCCCGGAACTCGCGCACCTCCCCCGCGCACGCCGGGCAATCGGCCAAGTGGCTCTCGAACTCCCGCCGTTCGTCCTCGTCGAGGGCGTGCAGGGCGTACGCGCCCGTCATCGTGTGCAGGTCGGCGGAAGTCATGCGCCCACTCCCAGGCAGTCGCGGAGGCGGATCAGACCGTCCCGCAGGCGGGTCTTGATCGTGCCCAGCGGTACGTCGAGCAGGCCGGCCACCTCACGGTGGGTACAGCCCCGGTAGTAGGCCAGGGTCACGGACTGGCGCTGCAACTCGGTGAGCGTGCGCAGGCAGCGCCGTACCTGCTCGCGCTCCAGCCGCGCCTCGACCTCCTCGACCACCTCGTCGTACTCGGGCGTGTGCTCGCGCAGCGCGGTGCGGTGCTCCCGATCGGTGGCCGCCTGGGCCGAGCGCACCCGGTCGACGGCGCGACGGTGCGCCATCGTCAGGACCCAGGTCATCGCGCTGCCCCGATCGGGGCGAAATCGCGCGGCGCCGCGCCAGACGTCGAGCAGCACCTCCTGTGCCACCTCCTCCGACTGCGCGGGATCGCGGACCACCCGCCGGGCGACCCCGAGCACCGCGCCGATCACCGCGTCGTAGACGAACGAGAACGCCTCCTGGTCGCCCTGCGCGACGAGGGCGAGCCGGTCCTCCAGCGTGGGCCCGCGTCCACCCGGCGCGGCGATGTGTACGACGGTCCTCACCCGGCCTCACCCCCCTGCCCGAGCCCGTCCCGGCGGCGGTGTCCGTGCCGATCGTCCATGTCCCACTCCCACTCGCGCCGATCCCGAGGCGGACACCCGCGCCGGGCATCCGGGCCCCACCCGGCCCCGTCACCACACACGGCCATCCGAGCCGTATTCGGCGCCGCGGACCGCCCGGATTGGTCCGCGCGCCCATCGATTTCCGGGCCGGGTCGCCACCCCGACCCGTTCGAGTGAACGACCAATCCGAATGGCCGACGGCGGCGAATGGCCCCACGTGAAGGCAACCGAAACCCGCCGATGGCTCCGGGCCGGAGCAGGCGCGCTCGCCGGACTGCTGTCCGCCGGCGCCGCGTTGGCCGTCGCCGAGTTCGCGGCGGCGTTCGTTCGCCCCGAGGCGGGCCCCCTCCCGGCCGTCGGCGGAGCGGTGATCGACCGCACTCCGCCGGCGGTCAAGGACTGGGCCGTCCGCCACTTCGGCACCGACGACAAACTCGTCCTGAAGACGGGGATCCTGGTGGTCCTCGGCCTGATCGCGATGGGCCTGGGCGTCCTGTCGCTGCGGCTGCGCCGCACGGCGATGGCCGGAGTGTTCGCGTTCGGAGTGGTCGGCGCATACGCGGCGGTACATCGCGCCGGCGCCGGCCTCGTCGACACGGTGCCCTCCCTGCTGGGCGGCGTGCTCGGCGCCGCCGCGCTGTGGTGGTCGACCGATCCGGTGGTGCGAGTACGCGCACAGGATCGCGCGTTGGACCGCCGGGCGTTCCTGATCACCGCCGGCGCGCTGGTCCTCGGCTCGGCGGTGGCCGGCACCACCGGGCGGATCGTCACCAACGGCAGGCGGGCCTCGATCGCCGCCTTCCGCGACCGCATCCGGCTGCCCGCCGCGGCGGAGCCGGCCGCACCGCTCCCGCCGGGCACTGACCTGCGCCTGCCCGGACTGTCCGCCTTCACCACCCCCAACTCCGACTTCTACCGCGTGGACACCGCCCTGGTGGTCCCCCGCGTGGACGTCGAGAACTGGTCGTTGCGGATCCACGGCAAGGGTGTCCGCACCCCGCTGCGCTACTCCTACGACGACCTGCTGCGCCGCCCGCTGATCGAGCGCGACCTCACCCTGACATGTGTGTCGAACGAGGTCGGCGGGCCGTACACGGGCACCGCCCGCTGGCTCGGGGTACGCCTCGCCGACCTCTTGCGCGAGGCCGGCGTGCGTCCCCCGAGCCGGGGCGGGCCCGCCGATCAACTGGTCTCCCGGTCCATCGACGGGATGACCATCGGCACCCCGGTCGAGGTGGCCATGGACGGGCGCGACGCGCTGCTCGCGGTGGGCATGAACGGCGAACCGCTGCCGTTCGAACACGGCTATCCGCTCCGGATGGTGGTGCCCGGCCTGTACGGCTACGTGTCCGCGTGCAAGTGGCTCGTCGACCTCGAATTGACCACGTTCGCCGGCTACGACGCCTACTGGGTCGAGCGCACCTGGGCCCGGGAGGCGCCGATCAAGACCCAGTCGCGAATCGACACGCCCAAACCGTTCGCCCGCCTGCGGGTCGGCGTTCCGGTACCGATCGCCGGCGTCGCGTGGGCGCAGCACCGGGGCGTGGCCGGGGTCGAGGTGAGCGTGGACGGCGGGCCGTGGCAGCCGGCCCGGTCGGCCGAGGTGCCCGGCCCCGACACCTGGCGGCAATGGGTGTGGGAGTGGACGCCCACCCGGACCGGCTCGCAGCGGATCGAGGTCCGCGCGACCGACGCCACCGGCGCGGTGCAGACCGACAAGCGGGTCGGCACGGTGCCCGACGGTGCCACCGGACGACATTCGGTGGTGGTCACCGTCGCCTGATCACCCATCCCCCTCGCCGCCTGTCGGCTCCCCCCGATCCCGTCAGCCGTTCGATTCCGCGGCGCATCCGTCGCGGACGCGGTCCGCAGCACCTCGACCAAGGAAGTCACGCCATGACCGTCATCCGTCTCCCCCGCACCATCGCCACCGTCGCGACCGTGGCCGCGCTCGCCCTCCCGCTGGCCGCCTGCGGCAGCGACGACAAGAAGGACGACTCCGCCTCGAAGACGGCGGCATCCGCACCGGCCGCGGCCCCATCGGCGGCGGCCGGCGCCCCCGGCACCACCACGCCGGCCGCCGCGCCCTTCGGCGCCGGGTGTACCGCGGTCCCGGCCACCGGCGCGGGCAGCTTCACCGGCATGGCCCAGGACCCGGTCGCCACCGCCGCCTCGAACAACCCCGTGTTGTCCACACTGGTGGCCGCGGTCAAGGCGGCCGGCCTGGTGGACACGCTCAACACCGCGCAGAACATCACGGTGTTCGCGCCGACCAATGAAGCGTTCGCGAAGATCCCCAAGGACACCCTGGACAAGCTCCTCGCCGACAAGGACACGCTGACCAAGGTCCTGACCTACCACGTGGTGGGACAACGCCTGGCCCCCGCCCGGTTGGCCGGCGGCTCGTTCGAGACGCTGGAGAAGCAGCCGCTGAGCACCAAGGGCTCGGGTGACGCGTACACCGTCAACGACACCTCGAAGGTGGTCTGCGGCAACGTGCCGACCGCGAACGCGACCGTGTACATCGTGGACACCGTGTTGATGCCGCCGGCCTCCTGACCGATCCACGCGCCCGCCCCGGGGCGAGCCGGTGGACGGTCGGCCCCCGTGCGTGGGGGCGCGACCGTCCACCCGGGTGCCGCGCACCGTCGGGCCTCTCCCTCCCAGGCCCGGGGGTACCGGCCGCCGCGCCGGTCGAAACCGCCCCCATCGGTCGGCCACATCGACCTCGCGCCCCGAGTCGTGTCCGCAAACCCCCGTCGGCTTCGTCGGGGGCTTGCGGACCCGACCCGGTTCGTCACCACCCACCACGTCAGCCGGGCGAGCGAACCTCCCCGTCGAAGGTGAAGCCCCTGTCCAGCCCCCCGCGCCGGACAGTCGTCTTCTTGCCTCGCGGCGGATTCGCCGCCCGCTCGGGCTCCGTGGCGGGTGGGCGCTGATACCCGGGTACGTACACCCAGGCCGTCTCGTCGACCTCCTTGGCCCGCACGTGGACCTCCCCGTAGGCCGCGCTCTCCAGGCCGCCCCGCTCCGGGACGACCACCGCCTCGTGCCAAGGCTTGGAGACGATCAGCGCCAGACACGCACGCTCCGCGGCGGCCAACACGTCGCGCAGCGGGTCCGCGTTGACCAACCGGCAGGCGGTGTTGATCGCGCTGCCCGACCAGCCCCGGGTGTCCTGCACCACGTCCCCCGCGTGCAGCGACACCCGCAGCCGGATCCGTGCCTCGTCGCTCGCGTGCCGGTCGTGGTTGCGCAGGCCGGCATGCAGGCGATCGATGAACAGGTCGGTCAGATCCTCCTTCGGCACGTTCGCCGGGATCAGCAGAATCGCCCCGTCACCACGATCCTCGACCACACACGCGTCCCAGGCGATGCCCGCCGATTCGAGGGCCGAGTGCAGCAGTTCGTACAGACGTCCCCGTACCCACTCCTGCGTCACGTCCGAGCGCCTGCCGAATCGCTCGACGTCGAGCACCAGGATCGACATGTATCGCGACTTGGCTCCCACGGAATCCCCCTATCGGGCCGTGCGCTCGCACGCCCCGCTCGCCACTCCCCGCCTCCTGCCCCTCAAGGAGTACTCCGGCGCCGGCCGCTTGTACGCGTCAGATGACACACAACGCGTTATCCGTCGGCCCATTCCCGTAAAGCGGGTGGATCGGACACCACGATGCTGCCGCGCCGGGTCTGCACCAGGTCCGACTCGTGCAGCACGCGCAGCGCCCGGACCACCGATTCCCGGGAGATGCCGATCGCGTCCGCGAGTTCCTGCTGGGTGGTCCGGATCACACACGGACCCTCGGCCCGGCCCAGCGTACGATCAGCCAGCGCCCGGGCCACCCGCCGCCCGGTGGCCAGCGCGCCGTACTCGACCCGCCAGCGGTCCGACTCGCGGATCCGCAACACCGTGCGGATCAACACCGCGTACACCAACGGGGCGTTCGTGCTGAGCAGTTCGCGAAATCGGGTCAGCGGCACCAGCACCGCCACCACCGGGCCGAGCGCGACCACCGTCGCCGAGCGGCCTCGCCCGTCGATACACGCGAGTTCGCCCACCAGCTCACCCGGCCCGCGCACCGCGATGGTCACCGCCGACCCGTCCGAGGTGGCCCGTTCGATCTTGACCTGCCCGTGTTCGATCAACACCACGTGGCGCGGGTGATCGCCCTCCATGAACAGCGCGTCACCCCGGTCGTAGCCCAATCGGCGGCCCGATTCCCGCAGCACGTCCCGGAGTTCCATGGGCAACGCCCTGTCTTCCTCCGCCACACCCGCTCCTCCGTCGCCCGTGCCGCCAGAGCTTAATCACGCGTATCGGGGTTGGGCAGGCGTTCGGCGATCCCGCCGCACCGGCCCAACCGACCGTGCGTCGCCCCGCACGCGGCGCACGATCCGTCCCGCCGACCGGTCACCCCTTCGATGGATTTCCGCCGGTTTCCCCACGGATTTTCGCCCTCGCCGCCACGATCGGGGAGTGAATCGGCCCGTTCCCGGGGAGGGATACGGCTCCCGCACGAGGGCCGCGCCGAGATCGCGTGAGCGCCGGGACCGACGAGTGGAACGGTGGACGATGGACGCACGAATGCTCTATACCCAGGTCGTCCAGGACCTGACCGAGGGCGCCGCGAACCGGTTCGTGGACCGCGCCGAGGCCGGGCCGGTCGACGTCGAGGCGTTGCGCCGGATCGCGGGCGAGGAGTACCGGATCCTCTCCAGTGACGGGCGCTCCTTCGCCCTCCTGGCGGCCCGCTTCCCGGATGCCGCGCCGCTGTTCCTGGCGCTCGCGAGCGGCGAGGCGCAGGCGCTGGAGTTGCTGACGCCGTACGCCGAGGCGGTCGGCGTGGGCGGCGCCGAACTGCGCGGCCACCCGCCGGTGGCCGCCGCCCAGGGGTATCCGCATCACCTGGCCTGGTTGGCCCAGTTCGGCTCGCGGTCCGAGGTGGCGCTCGCGCTGTTGGTCAACTTCGGCTTTTGGGGCGACTATTGCGGCCGCTTCGCGCGGGCCCTGCGCACCCACCACGATCTGACCGAGGACCAGGTGGCCTTCTTCACCTTCTTCTCGGCACCGCCCCCGGGCTTCGAGGACGCGGCGCTGACCCTGTTGCAGACCGGCCTCGACGGGGGTGACGACCAGGAGGGTGCCAAGACCGCCGCCCGACTGATGCAGAGCTACGAACTGGCCTTCTGGGACGCTCTCCCGACGTCGTAGCCGACCCGCACCTGCCCTTACCGGTCCTCCGCCAGCCCCGCCCCCGCCGCGCCCTCGGACAGCACCGCGTCGACCACCGTCGACCGCGCCGTCTGCAACAGCGCCCGGGTGGCGTCCGGTGTACTCGGGTCGGCGAGTGCCCGGTTCACGTCCAGGATCCGAAACGGCGGGCCGGGGTGGGAGTACAGCGGCCGGAACCGCGCCCGGGTCACGCTCCACCGCCCCGCCGTGTCGCGCGCGAAGGTGAACATCCCGGCCGAGCTGTAGTTGCCGCGCGGCTTGTCCGGGAAGTTGGCCAGCTCGTCGCCCATGCCGTAGACCACCCAGGTGTCGTTGACCTTCTCGAACGCCTGCGGCACGTGGTTGTGGGTGCCGACGATCAGGTCGACGTCCTTGACCCCGTTGTCCGTCGAGGCGGTCAACTCCCGCGACAGCGTGCGCTGTTGCTCGTCCGGCTCGCGCTGCCACTCGGTGCCCCAGTGCAGGCTGAGCAGGACCACCTCGGCGCCGGCCGCGCGGGCGGCCCGGGCCTGGGCGATGATCCGCTGCTTGTCGATCACGTTGACCGACCACGGTTTGCCGTCGGGCAGCGGGATCCCGTTGGTGTCGTAGGTCCAGGACAGGTGGGCGACCTTGACCCCCTTGACCTCCAGGATGGTCGGCGCGGCCTCCTCCTCGGTGCGCGCGCTCCCGGCGTGCCGCACGCCCGCCGCGTCCAGGGTGTCCAGGGTGCGCCGAACCCCGGCGAAGCCGCCGTCCAGCGTGTGGTTGGACGCGGTCGAGCAGCCGTCGTAGCCGGTGTCCGCCAGCGTCGCGGCGATCTGCGGCGGCGCGGCGAAGATCGGATACCCGGTGAACGGCCCCTCGGGCGGCCCGTACGGGGTCTCCATGTGGCACAACGCGAGGTCGGACCCCTGCACGAGCGGCCGGACGTCGGCGAAGATGCGATGGAAGTCGTGCCCCGAACCGCCCGCGTCCTGCTGCGACTGGGCGATGATCGTCGGGTAGGCGAGTACGTCGCCCGTGGTGGTCAGGGTGAAGCTCATCGGTGCCTTCCCGCCCGGCCCACTCCCCGGCGCCCCGGATCCGGACGACCCGCCCGCGGTCGAGCTCGGCGCCGTGATCGAATCCCGCCGCGCGCCGCCCTCGGTGCGGTCCGCGTCCCAGATCACCGTGATCAGCCCGGTGAGCAGGCCGATCACCACCAGCGCGACCCCGGCCCGGCGTCTCGTGCGCGCCGTGTCCCTCGTACGTGACGTGTCCATGGCCCCGTGTTCCCCTCCGGGCGCGACCGCAGCCGAAGGGCGACCGTTCGGCCGAACGCGCCGGGGGCGCTCAGAGCCGCCACACCTCGGGCAGGCTCGCCCGTGCGCCCGCCGCCGAGTAGTCGTGGCCGACTTCGGTCAGCTCCGCCATCCGGGCCTGCCAGGCGATGTTGACCGGGAGTTCGGCCAGTTCGGTGAGCAGCCGGGAGTAGTCCTCGCAGTCGATCAGATGGAACAGCTCCGACCCGCTGCGCCAGATGCTCCACTCGCGCACTCCCGCCGCCCGGATCGCCGCGGTCAACTCCGCCGGCACCTCGCGGTGGGCCTGCTCGTACTCGTCCTCGTGTCCCGCCCGCAGCCGGGTGTGCAGTGCCACACGCATGTCGGCGCCCTTCGAGTCCCGGATCGACGCCTTCGGCGGGTCGTGGTGCGGACGGTTTCCCTCCGACGCGACCCAACCTTGACATTGATCCGATCATTAAGTTTCAGTGGTCGAGTCAATCTTGCATATCGGCAGTATCAAGGCCAGGGTTCCGGAAAATCGAATCCCATTGGTCCGATGACTGAGTCGCATGCAGACCTTTCCGTACCTCTGGAGTGACCTTCCGTGAAATTCCTGCGGGTCGGTGCCCCCGGCCTCGAACGCCCCGCCGTGCTCGGCCCGGACGGCGCGGTGCACGATCTGTCGTCGATCACCGCCGACCTCGACGGCACGTTTCTCGCCGGTGACGGTATCGCCCGGGCCCGCGCGGCGCTCGCGGCCGGCGAACTGCCCCCGATCACCGAACCGGGTCGGATCGGCGCGGCCCTGGCCCGCCCCGGGAAGGTGGTGTGCATCGGGCTGAACTATCTCGACCACGCGGAGGAGACCGGCGCCGAGGTGCCGACCGAGCCGATCGTGTTCATGAAGGACCCCGGCACGGTGATCGGGCCCGACGACGAGGTCCTGATCCCCCGGGACAGCCACAAGACCGACTGGGAGGTGGAGCTCGCGGTGGTGATCGGCGCCCGGGCCCGCTACCTGGAGTCCGACGCCGAGGCCGCGGCCTGCATCGCGGGCTACACGATCAGCAACGACGTCTCCGAGCGCGAGTTCCAGCTGGAGCGCGGCGGGCAGTGGGACAAGGGCAAGTCCTGCGAGACGTTCAACCCGCTCGGCCCCTGGTTCGTCACCGCCGACGAGGTGGCCGACCCGCAGGCACTGGATCTGCGGCTGTGGGTCGACGGGGTGCCGCGGCAGGACGGTTCGACGGCGAAGATGATCTTCGGCGTGCATCACCTGGTCCGCTACCTCAGCCGGTTCATGGTCCTGGAGCCCGGCGACGTGATCAACACCGGTACTCCGGCCGGCGTCGCCCTCGGCCTGCCGGGCACGCCCTACCTGCGCGCCGGCAGCGTGGTCGAACTGGAGATCACCGGACCGGGCGGCTCGCTCGGCCGGCAGCGGCAGCGGATCGGACAGGCGTGAGCGAGGCCGCGCGGCGGATCGACGCGCACCACCACCTGTGGGACACCGACGCCCACCCCGACGCGTACGGGTGGATGGACGGCCCGTGGGCCGACCCGCTGCGCGGCCGGTTCGGACCGGACGAACTGGCCCGGGCAGCGGGCCCGGTCGGCCCGGTCGGCACGGTCGCGGTCCAGGCGCGCACCGACACCGAGGAGACCCTGGACCTGCTCGCGATCGCCGCCGATCCGAGCACGCCGGTGGTCGCCGTGGTCGGCTGGATCGACCTGACCGCCCCCGACCCGGCCGAGCGGGCGGCCGCGCTGCGGGCCGCGCCCGGTGGTGAACTCCTGGTCGGCGTACGGCACTTCGTTCAGGACGAGGCGGATCCGCAGTGGTTGGCCCGCCCCGACGTGACCCGCTCCCTCGAAGCGCTGGCCGCCGCCGGGCTGACCTACGATCTGCTGGTGCGGGAACCGCAGTTGCCCGCCGCGGTGCGGGTCGCGGAGCGGCATCCGGGGGTGTCCTTCGTGCTGGACCACCTGGGCAAACCCGCGATCGGCGCGGGCGCGTGGCAACCGTGGGCGGACACCGTCGAGCGCCTGGCCGCGCTGCCGAACGTCGCGGTCAAGCTGTCCGGCCTGGTCACCGAGGCGCACTGGCGGGATTGGACGGCGGCGCAGATCCTCCCCTATGCCCGGCACGCACTGGCCTGCTTCGGCCCGGAACGCACCATGTTCGGCTCGGACTGGCCGGTATGCACCCTGGCCGCGTCCTACGACACGGTGGTCTCGATCGCCGACCAGGCGTGCGCCGAGCTGTCCGACGCCGAGCGGGACCTGGTGTTCGGCGCGACCGCCCGCCGGGTGTACGGCCTCTGACGGCACGTCGGGCCGGTTGCCGTCGAAGGCACGTCGGGCCCGTCGCTTTCGACGGCGCATGGCACGGGGGGAGCCATGCGCCGTCGGGTGCGACACGAGGGTCGCCCGCGACTAGCCGCAGGCCTCCAGGTACTTGTGCAGGATCAGCCTGGCCACCGCGGTGTGCGCGCCGATCGGCCCGGCCGCGGTACAGCCAGCCTGTTCGGCGACCTCGTCGATCCGGCCCGCCTCGACGTCCGGTCCGAGCACGTGCGGCGCGAGCGCTATCGACGCCGCGCCCATCTCGCGCAGCCGCTCGGCCGCGGCCACCACCGTCTTGGGATCGCCCAGGTCGGCGGTCATCACCGGCAGTGCCAGTCGGGCCGCGAGGAGCACACCGGTCACCTCGGCGGCGGCCACCGCCTCGGGCCCCCCGTCGGTGACCAGCACGATGCCCTCGGCGGCGGTGGCCACACTGAACAGTCGGGCCCGGTCGGCCCGGGCCAGGCCGGCCTCGGACAGCCGCTCGTGCAGCACCTCGGCCAGCAGCGGGTGCGGGCCGAGCACGCCGCAGTGTTGGAATTCCCCCTCCGAGGCGGCGAGCGCCGCCTCGGTACGGGCCGTGGCCGCGGCGTTCGGGCCGAGCAGGAGCGGGACGACGACCGCCGCCGGCGCACCGTGGAGGACGGCGGCCAGATCGGTGCCGTCCTCCTCTATCACCACCGGTCGAAGGTCGAGACCGGGCAGATCGGCGCCGGCCAACAGCACGACCTCGCCCACGAGGGCGAGCAGTTCGCCGTTCGCGGGTCCGGGCACGGCGAGAATCAACGGTTTGGCGGCCTCCGGGAGTTCATGGGAGTCGGGCCGACGGTGCCGTCCGCCCTGACGGGGTTGCGGCACCCGGGTGGGCAGACCTGGGGTGCGGGCGGGCAGCGGGGACGCTGCGTCCGAGGAGGAGCTCATGGGACCGGATTTTATGGAATCCGGCCAAAGCCTTCACAGCCGGACGCCAAGAGCAACAGGACTGTTACGGCCATGATCACCGGTACTGCGTACGCTCGGCCCGGATTCGGGTGCCCAATTGCGGATAGTCCACGACCAATCCGTCGCGGTCCACGGACAGATCACTGGCGAAGTCGCCCGATTCGTACCGCACCCGAGCTCCGTCGGAGGTCGTCTCCAGGTGTGTGTACGTCTGCGCGGACGGGTGCACCACCAACTCCGGCACGGCCACGAAGGCCATCAGGAACCGGTGCCTGCCCGGCCCCTCGTGCAACCCGTGGCGCCGGATCGGCATGGTGTTGGTCAGCGGGGACAGGCCCAGGTCGCAGTCCAGCGCGTCGGCCAGGTCCGGGCGCGGGGCGCCGTCCACCGTCCAGCCCTCGGCCGTGCGCCGCAGGTCCAGCCGCCTGGTCTCGCCCGCACCCTGCGCGACCACGCGCAACCGGGTGGTCACGAACTCCTCCGCCGTCTCCAACTGGTAGGTGAGCCGATAGGACCGGGGCGACGTGCCCAGGGCCTCGCCCCGCGCGCTCAGCCGGGACGCGCCCAACTCGACCCACGAGGTCTCCCGCCCGCCGCTCTCGGTCACCTGCCACGTCAGTACGCGCTCATCCGTCACGTGTGCATCGGTACCCCGAATCTGTCGCCCGCACCAACGCTTTTCCCGGACCCGCACACGATTCGCACACCGCCGGCCCCCTCCCGTTCAGCCCGCCGCGGCGGCGGCCGTCGCCAACAGCTCGGGCAGCGTTCCGGCGAACGAGGGAGCCAGTCGGGCCGCGACCACCCGGGCTTCGATGCCCTCGCCCAGGTATTCGCGGAGATACGCGGGCATGCGCTCCCGATGGTCGTCGACCAGCGACGCGTCGGCGCCGTACCGCTGGATCCGGTCGTAGACGTCCAGTGCCTTCCCGGCGGGCACCAGGCCGGAGAACACCTGCTCGGCCAGTCCCGGAATCTTCGCCAACTCGGCGCGCAGTCGACGCGCCTCGTGCGTGTACACGTGGTCGTGCCCGGTCTTGGCACACCACCGGTCGCGAACCGGCCAGATCGCCCGCAGGACGGTGCCGTCCTCGGCGGCGGCGAGTATCTCCGCCGGGCAGCCGGGGAACGCGCTCAGCGTGCGCGCCGTCGCGCCGGCCAACGGCTCCTCCGCGTGCGCCGCCAGGAGCAGGGGCCACCCCGTCGACGGATAGCCCGGGGCACCGGCCCGATAGCCCATCGGCTCCCGGAGCACCACGTGCCGGGTGCGCTTGTCGAACGCCTGTCGACACTCCTCCCGCATCCGCGCCCGGCCCGCGTCCCCGTCCGCGCACATCGCCCGCAACTTCGCGGCCACACCCGGCCGCAGCGGCAGGTCGTCGATCAGCCGCTCCGCCTCCGCCGGTCCGTGCCGGTCCCACAGGCCCAGCAGCGCGCCGAGCAGCACACCGCGCTGCACCGGCGGCACGAACGGCTCGTGCTGCTTGTTCTCCCAGCGGTTGTAGAACAGCGGGCGCAGCGCCTCGATCCCGCCGCGCTCCCACGCCTCGACCGCCTTGGCCACCACCACGCTCGAGTACCGCACCCGCAACAGCGCGGCGCGCACCAGGGCCGGGTCGCCGGACCACACCGCGGGGCGCCGGTAGCGCACGTTGTCCGACTGGGTCACCCGCGCCACCGTGGTCGGATCCAGCGGGACCGTGCCCGCGGCGGCCATGATCAGGTTGCGCTCGCGGTCGCCCACCCGGGGGTTGGCGTAGACGACCGCGTTCAACCCGGGGTCGCCCAGCTCGATCAGCGCGTCGAACACCTCGGCGCACGGATGTTCGGCGGCGGCCAGCGTCCGGCGCTGTCGGGCGGTCGCGCGGCGCACCGTCTCGGCGACCACCTCGACGGGCAACGCGGCGCCGAAGTGCGCCAGGTCGAGCAGGGTACGCGGACGCAGGTGCGGGACCAGCGCGGCCAGGTGCTCGGGGCGGGCGCTCAGCAGCAGTTGCCGCCACTCGACGGCGATCGCGGCCGGCGGCGCGGGAATCGCCTCGTGACCGCCCGACCCCGCGCCCGCCTCCTCGATGGTTTCGGCGACCGTGCCCCGCCCGTTCGGCAGCAGCGCGAGCAGCCGCGACCAGGCGCGCGGGTCGGCGCCCAGGTGCCGGTCCAAGAGCGCGGTGACCTCGACCATCGGGCGCAGATAGGACAGTCCGTCGTGGGTGCCGCAGTGGCGCAGGAAGCGCAACACCGCGACGGCCGGTCGCGCGTCGGCGAACACCTCGGCGGTGATCCGCTCGTGCGGGTTGCGCGCCGCGGCCTTGATCAGGTCCGTGCCGGAGCCGTGCCGGATCACCGAGCGGACCAGCGCGACCGGAAGGCCGCGCGTCTTGTTCAGGTGCGGGGCGTAGGTGCCGCGCACCCGGGCGAACACCTCGCCCTCGGCGTTGTCCAGCGCGGCCAGCAGCGCGAACGCGGCGGGGTATTCCATTTCGAAGGCCCTCTCGGGTCGTGGCCCGTCCGGCGACGGCCGGTGCCGGGCACGGTCAGGTACGGGCGGCGCCGGCCGCGGTGGTGACCAGTTCGGCCAGGCTGCCCTCGAAGTCCGGCAGCAGCCGCAGCGCGACCACGGCGAACGGCACGCGGTCCGCCGGCGCGACCCGACCCGCTATCAGGGCCCGAAAACGCTCCCGGAGTTCGCGAGCGGCGGGCGCGTCGGGGGCGATCGCCTCGCAGCGGCCGAGGAGTTCGGCGGCGGTCGCCGCGCGCGGCCGGGTCAGCACCTCGGCGAGCGGCACCCGCCCGGTCGCCAACGCGGTCGCGGTGGTCTGCTCCTCGGGGGTGCGCCGGTGTACGCCGCGCGGATCGGTCCAGGTCACCGGCGTCGGCCAACGACCGGGGCGCGGGCGGTACGGGGAACGCGGCACGGCCTCGGCGGCGCGGCGCAGTTCGGTCGGGCACCCGTCCTGGTCGAGCAGCAGCGCCAGCGCCCGGTCGCCGAACGGGTTGCGCCGGTGCGCCCGGCGGATCTCGGCCCAGTCCACGACGGGTGTCTCGATCATCGGCCAGCCGACCGCCGGGAGGTGGCCGCGCAGCCGCCGGGCGAGTCGGCGGGTGCCGCCCGCGGCGGCGACCTCGGCCCGCAGCCGGTCGAGCGCGTCCGGTTCGGCGAGCAGTTCGCGGCAGCGGGCGGCCAGGGGTTCCGGCAGACCCAGGTCGGCCACCAGGTCCAGGGCGGCGCGTGGTCCGGATCGTTCGCCCAGCCGCAGCAGGGTGATCAGCAGCACCAGGCGGTAGCGCGGAGCCCGGAACGGCTGCGCCTGCCGCCCGGTCGGCATCGGCGCCACGTGGTGGGTGTACGGGCGCAGCCCCTCCACGCCGCGTTCCTGCCAGATCGCCAGGCACTCGGACAGGGGCAGTCCCAGCGCGCCGCGCCGCAGCAGCGCCGAGCGGACCAGGAGCGGGTCGCCGGACCACAGCGCGGGCAGCCGGATCGTGATCGCCCAGTCGCGGCACACCCGTTCCGCCACGGTCGGGTGCAGCGGGGTCGCCGAGGCCATGATCCGGGCCCGGATCGCCGGGCCGGTGCGCGGGTTGAGGTAGACCGCCGCGTTCAGCGCCGAATCGCCCAGCTCGATCAGCGCGCCGGCCACCTCGGGGCGGGCCCGCCGGGCCCGGGCCAGCGCGAGCCGCTGGGCCGGCGTCGCCCGGGCGATCAGATCGGTCAGGACGGTCGGGGGCACCTCGGCGCCGAACCGCAGCAGGTCGCGCACGGTGTGCGGGCGCAGCGCGGGCAAAAGTTCGGCCAACACCTCCGCGGGCGCGAGCAGCGACAACTGGCGGAATTCGGCGCGCAGATCCGCCGGAACGCGCAGGTCGGCCGCCTCCTCGCCGGCCCCCGCCGCCTCGATCGCCGCACCCAGGGAGGTCGTACAGGTCGGCAACGCGGCCAGCAGTCGGCCCCAGGCGGCGGTCGAGTCGCCGAGGTGTCGCTCGATCAACTCGCCGAATTCGCGCGTGATTTCGGTGTAGGCGCGGGGATTCTTCGGGGCCAGTGCCCGCAGCGCGCGCAGCGCCGTCAGGGCCGGTCCGGTGTACAACTCGGCGAGCGCGCCGCGCGGCAGCCCCAGGTTGCCGGCGATCGCGAACAGCGCGGCCTCGTCCGCCCGGCGCAGCGCGTCGCGTACCAGGGCCGGCGGCAGCGTCTCGGTCTCGCGGAGTGCCGCCGGCATCTCCTCCCGCATCCGTGCGAAGATCGAGCCGTCGACATCGTTCAATTCGGCCAGCAGCGCGATGATGGCGGTCTTCGACACTCGTGCACCCTCCGTGGCGTCCTCACCAGGAAGCTACGGGGTCCGGCCGACAACCACTCGGCCGAGGTGCACCCCGGCGCCGAAGCGCGCGGAGTGCCCTCTTCTCGGCTCGTCGGCCCCGGGTTCAGTCGCTCGTCGTGGCGCACTGCCCACGGTCCACGCGCACCGGTCCGGCCGCCGACGGGCGGATGTCGACGTCGAAGATCTCCGTCGGCAGATACAGCGTCGCGCAGGCGTTCGGGATGTCCACCACGCCGGAGAACCGGCCCTCGATCGGCGCCGCGCCAAGGATCAGATACGCCTGCTCGGGGGTGTAGCCGAACTTGGTCAGATAGGTGATGGCGTTCAGGCAGGCCCGTCGGTACGCCAACGTCGAGTCCAGGTAGCGCTGTTCGCCGTCCTCGGTGACCGAGAACCCGGTGAAGGTCAGGTATTCGCTGTACTGCGGCGCCGACCGCCCGGGCATGAAGATCGGGTTGGTGCTCACCCCGTAGGTCTCCATGCCGCCCTTGATCACGTCCACGCGCAGGTCGATGAAGCCGCCCATCTCGATCGCGCCGCAGAAGGTGATCTCGCCGTCGCCCTGGCAGAAGTGCAGGTCGCCCACGGAGAGTTTGGCGCCGTCGACGAAGACGGGGTAGAAGATCCGGGATCCCGCGGTCAGGTTCTTGATGTCCTGATTTCCGCCGTTCTCGCGCGGGGGCGCGGTGCGCGCGGCCTCCCGGGCGGCCTCGGCGGCGCGTGCGGCGTCCATCGAGCCGAGCACGGCGGCGATCGGCTCGGGCGGCAGCGCGAGCGGCGGCACCCGGTTGGGGTCGGTCGCGCGCAGCGCGCCCTCGCGGGCGTTCCACTCGGCGAGCAGTCGGGCCGAGGGGGCGGTGCCCATCAGGCCGGGGTGGATCATGCCGGTCAGTTCGACCCCGGGGACGTGCCGGGAGGTGGCGCGTTGCCCGTGGAAGTCCCAGACCGCCTTGTACGCGCCGGGGAAGTGGTCGGTGAGGAAGCCGCCGCCGTTCTCCTTCGCGAACAGGCCGGTGTAGCCCCAGCCCTGGCCGGCCACGGGGCCGGTCACCGCGAAGGTGTCGTCCTGCGGGCAGGCGCCGACGTCGAGGATGTCCACGACCAGCAGGTCGCCCGGCCGTGCGCCCTCGACCCCGATCGGGCCGCTGAGCTGGTGCACCATGGTCAGGTCCGCGTCGCGCACGTCGTCGGCGCTGTCGTTGTTGCCGATCGTGCCGTCGAACCACTCGCGACACTCGATCCGGAACTCGGCGCCGGGCTTGACCACGGTCACCGGCGGCACGTCCGGGTGCCATCGGTTGTGGCCCGGCGTCTTCTGCTCCCGGAAGGGGCGGGACTGGTCGACACCGAACACGATCTCGGGCATGTGACTCCTCGAAGCCTCTTGGTGACGGCGGCCGTTGACGAAGCGTCAGGGCCGGGGCAGTCGGGCGTGCCGGGGGTCGCCGGGCGCGCGTACACCTGGTCTCGGTGGTGGGCCCGAGGTCACGGCGGGGGCGTGGGCCGAGCGCTCCTCGGCGGCGGCCGCGCGCATCCGGACGCCGTTGCCGGCCAGTCGCGGCGCGGTCCACACGCGCCGACCGGGCTCCGCGCAGGCGGGGCATCGTTCGCTCGGGCGGGCCTCGCCCAGCGGTCGGGTCAGCTCGAAGTCACCGCAGTCCGCGCATCGGTACACGTAGGTCGCCACGATCGCCTCCTCACCTGGTCACCGGGCCTGCCGGAAGCACAACACAGCGCCGGGCAAAAGGAAACGGACGACACGCGGATCGCACCTGACGCATGGTCAATTCACCTGCTCCGTGGTTCCATCGCGCTGTCGATCACCAGTCGGTCCCCATCTTCGGAGGTCCCGTGGCGGAACAAGTCGCCCTCGTCGTGGGTGCGACCGGCCTCGGCGAGGCCATTGCGCACCGACTCGTCGCGGACGGCCGCGACCTGATCCTGTGCGACCGGGAGGCGGCGCGGGCGTCGGGTCGGCTCGCCGAGACCGCCGCCGCCACGGGTGCGCGCGTGGTCACCGCCGGGGTCCGCCTGGACACCCCGGACACCTTCCGCGACGCCCTCCCCGACCTGCTGCGGCAGGTCGGCCACGACGCGGTCGACGCGCTCGTGTACACCCTGCTGCCCGACGACGCGTTCACCCCGCGCCCGCTCGCCGCGCTGACCGACGAGCAGTGGCGGCGGCTGGCCGAGGACCCGGTCCGGCACGGCCTGACGGTGCTTCAGGCCGCCCGCGACCTGCTCGCCCCGCGCGGGGGCCGCCTCGTTCTGGTGGTGCCCGCGGTCGCCCTGGAGGGCGCCGCCGACCTGGTCCCGCTCGCCACCGCCGCCGAGACGCTGCGCGCGTTGGCCAAGTCGGCCGCGCGCCGCTGGGCGGCCGACGGGATCACCGTGGGCCTCGTCACCCCCGACGTGTTCGCCTACGGCGCCGAGCACCTGCGCGGCACCGACGTGGACCGGGGCGAGGCGGTACTGCCCGGCCCGACCACGCCGGCCGACGTCGCCGACGCCGTGGCGCTGCTGCTCGACCCGGCGGCGGCCCGGCTGACCGGCACCACCCTGATCGTCGACGGAGGAGCGCTGATGACGCCGTGACCGAACACGTGGCCCTGGTGACGGGTGCGGCGGCGGGCCTCGGCAGGGGCATCGCCCTGGCCCTGGCGGCGACCGGCTCCACCGTCGTGGTGACCGCGCGCCGACTCGCGGCCGCTGCCGAGGTGGTGGACGAGATCGCCGCGCGCGGCGGCACCGCGTGGGCGACCACGTGCGACGTCACCTCGGCGGAGTCGGTCGAGGCCGCGATCGAGGCGACCGCGGCCCGCTTCGGCCGGCTGGACGCGGTGGTGCACAACGCCACGTCGCGGCGCTCCGGCGAACCGGTGGACCTGGAGCACGCGGACCCGGCGCTGTGGCGCGAGCACGCCGACGTCTCGCTCACCGGCTCGTTCACCGTCGCCCGCGCCGCGTACCCGCATCTGCGGGCCACCGAGGGCGCGTTGTTGCTGCTGACCTCCCCGGCCGGGATGCGCGGCAGCGCGAACCTGTCCTTCTACGCGGGGGTCAAGGGCGCCCAGCGGGGCTTCGTCAAGGCGCTGGCCCGCGAGTGGGGTCCCGCCGGTGTCCGGGTCAACGGGCTGGCGCCACTGGCCGTGACACCCGCGCTTGCGGCCGCGTTCGAGGCGGATCCGACCATGGAGGGGCGGATCGCGGACAAGGTGCCGATGCGCCGGGTCGGCGATCCGGAGACCGACATCGGGGCGCCCGCGGTGTTCCTGTGCGGGCCCGCCTCCCGCTACGTCACCGGCCAGACCCTGATCGTCAACGGGGGTCGGGACACGTTCCTGTGAGCCGGACCGGGCGGTGATCCCGGCCAAATCCCCTCAAGAAGCCCGTACTTAGCACACGGCGCCCTTTTCCGGCAAGGGCGAACACCGTGTGGTAACCGGCCGATCACGCGTCTAACCTGACCGGGTTGCCGAGCGGAACGAGGGGGCGCCCGTTCCATGTCCAGCACCACAGCAGGCTCGATCGCACACCGTCCGTCGCGGGTCCGGCCCCGGTCGCCCGCCTCCACGCCGAGCCGATTGGTCGCGCTGGCAGTGCTGTTGGTGCTCGCGCTGATCCCGGTCTGCACACTGTCCGTGCTGATAGCGGACCGCTCCCGGGCGACCACGGCGGAGTTGCGCGACCGGCGCATCCCGGCGGCGCTGGCCCTCGACCAGGCCGCCGCCGCGCTGACCGAGGCCGACCGGGCGACGGCGACGAGCCTGGTGTCGGGCGCGTTCTCGTTGACCGGTCCGGGGCAGGACTACCAGGACGCGGTCAAGCGGGCGAACCAGTACCTCACCGTGGCCGCCGACCTGCACCACGACGATCCGGGCGCCCGCGCGCGGCTGACCGGGGTCAACGCGCTGATGGTCGAGTACACGATCATGGTCGGCCTGGCCCAGACCGGCGGCGACGGGCCGCTGTCCCTGGCCAACGTGTTCTACGCGTCCGATCTGCGGCGGTCGATCGTCACCGGGCTCTACGACCAGCGTCGGGCCGACCTGGAGGACATCCGGGCGGCCCGCTCGACCTGGTGGGTCGGTACGTACGTGGCGGTCCCGTTCGGGGCGACCGCGTTCCTGGCCCTGCTGCTCCTGCTGTTCGCGCACAGGTACCTGCGCCGCCGCTTCCGCCGCCGCACCAGTCCGCCGCTGCTGCTCGGCGCCGCCGCGCTGGCCGCGCTGATCGCCTGGACCGTGCTGCACGCGCAGACCACCCACGACCGGCTGGACGAGGCGGCCGGGCGCGGGCTCACCGGCCAGTCCGCGCTGTGGCAGGCGCGTACCGCGGTCCACGAGGTGGTCGGCAGCACCGCCCTGGACCTCGCCTCGGGCGGGGTGCCGCGCACGAGCGACGTCAAGGCCGGACTCACCCTGCGGGACCTGGCCGAACCGCTGCCGTCGGTGGACGACATCGACGCGGTGCGCTCCGGCGCCGACCCCAGGTTCGGCGGCCTGATCGCCACCGCGCTGGCCCAGGACCGGTCGGTGCCGCTGCGGACGGCGGGCGCGCGGGCGCTGACCGCGCTCGGCGCGCTGCGCCAGGCGGGTGAGCGGGCCCGGGCGGAGGCGCCGCGCGGGGGCACCCGGGACGGCGGCGCCGGGGCGGCCACGGTGACCGGCCGGTCCCAGGGGCTCATGTCGGGCGCGGCGGACGACGCCGAGGCGGCGTTGACCGACGCGCTGATCGCCGGCCGCCGGGAGGCCGACGCGGCGCTGGCCGAGGCGGCCGACGACGGCGGGCTGACGGTGGGTGGCCCGGTGGTGTGCGCGGCCGTGCTGGTCCTCGCCCTGGCGGGGGTGCTGGTGCGCCGATTCGAATACGGGAGGCTTCGGTGATCACTGGCGGCGGGCCGCGGGCGGCCCTGGGCGTAGCGCTCCTGATCGGGGCGGCGCTGACTCCGGTGGCGTGCACCACCGCGTCGCCGACGCGGGTGGTGAACGTGCTGGGCACGTGGGAGGACGCCGAGCAGCGGGCGTTCGAGGACGTGGTGGCGCCGTTCGAGCGGGAGACCGGGATCGACGTGCGCTACAAGGGAACCCGGGACGTGGCGGCGGTGGTGGCCGCTCGGGTGGAGGAGGGCGATCCGCCGGAGATCGCGGTGCTCAGCTCGCCGGGCGACCTGCTGCACTACGTCAAGACGAACAAACTCGCGCCACTGGACGGGGTGCGCCCGCAATACGCGCCCGAGTGGCTGGCGCCGGGGCAGGTGAACGGCCGTCAGATGGCGGTGGTACTCAAGGCCGCGCTCAAGAGCACGATCTGGTACAACCGGGCCAAACTCGACTCGATCCACGAACCGGTGCCCACCACATGGGAGCAACTGAAGTCCACCACAGCCAAGTTGCGGGCCGCGGGCACGACTCCGTGGTGCATGGGGCTGGCCTCCAGCAGCACGTCCGGCTGGCCCGGCACCGACTGGGTCGAGGATCTGGTGCTGGCCCGCTCCGGGCCGGACATCTACGACACCTGGGTGCGCGGGCAACTGTCCTGGGAGGCACCGGAGATCAGGGCGGCCTGGCAGAGCTGGGGAGAACTGGTGACCAACCAGGACAGCGTCCAGGGCGGGCCGATCAACGTCCTGCTGAGCGGCTTCGACAAGTCGGAGCAGGTGCTCGACGCCCGCGGCGGTTGTGTGTTCGACCACCAGGGCTCGTTCGTGGCCGGCACCTACGCGGCGCGCACCCCGCCCGGCGCGGCCCCCGGCTACGACACGTTCGCCTTCCCCCGGTTCGACACACCGCCCGCACGCGAGGTCGCGGGCGACGTCGCGGCGATGTTCCACCCGACCCCGGCGGCCCGAGACCTGCTCAACTACCTGACGGGCACCCGGGCACAGGCGTTGTGGGTCAAGTCGGGCACCGCGCTGTCCCCGGACCGCAACGTGCCGCCGGACGCCTATCGGGACGATGTGACCAGGCGGCTCGGCACCGAGTTGGCCGGGGCGCGGTCGATCCGCTTCGACGGGTCGGACCTGATGCCCACCACGATGCGCAGCGCGTTCCAACGGGCGGTGTCGGCCTACGTATCGGATCCGTCGGCCCTGGACCGCGTCCTCGACGACCTCGAACGGGTGCGGGCCACCGCGTACTGATCGGGTCGGAGATCGTTCGGCTCCGGGAGGGACGCGGCGGGCCCGCCCCGGCCGGGCCCGCCTCGTCTCGAAGTGTTCGCCACGCTCCCTGGCGAACACCTGCAATCTTGGCCCCTCGATGGGCTACTCATGCGTATCCGAGGCGAAGTTCTTGAGAATTTTACTTTTCTCCGCACAACCATCGAGGGATTTGCCCCGATTCTCGGGGTTCGTTCCAGGTGGAACCTCACTCCTCCAGCGTGTCCCGGGCAATGGCTGTCAAACCGGTCACGAGGGACTCGATCCGCCGCCGACGCTCACCCGACGGATCCGCCGCGCGACCGAGCGCACCCGCACACACGATCGCGAGCTTGATCACCGCGAAGGCTTCCCAGAACGGAATATGACGGATATTCAGCTCATCTCCGGCGGCGCGGTCGGCGCCGTCGGCACCACGCTCGGCGGCCGCGCGCTCGGCGAGGTACGCGGCGAGCAACCCGTCCGCCGTGGGCAACCCCGGATGGGCGTCCGGCACGTGCCCGCCGCGCCCGGCCGCCAACAGCCGTCCCGCCGGCCCCCAGTAGGCGAGCAGTTGACCGACGTCCGCCGCCGCCGGGCCGAGCGCGGCCAGTTCCCAGTCGAGCACCGCGAGCACCCGCTCCGGGCGGTCCCGCTCGTACATCACGTTGGCCAGGTTGTAGTCGCCGTGCACGATCCGGTCCGGGCCCACCTCCGGCACCCGGGCGGCCAGCGCGGCCAACACCGCGTCGACCGCCGGCACCGACCCCGCGCCGGAGGCCGCCCATTGCCGCCGCCACCGCCGCAACTGGCGTACCGGATAGGGCTCGGGCCGGACGTAGTCGCCGAGCCCCGCCGCCACCGGATCCACCGCGTGCAACCGGGCCAGGGTGCGCGCCAGTTCGCCGCCGACCGCCGCCGCCGTCTCCGCGGCCAACCCCCGCACCGACTCGGCCCTGCCGTACACCACCCCGTCCAACCGGCCCATCAGGTAGAACGGCACCCCGATCACCGCCGGATCCGGACACAGCGCGAGCATCGGCGCGACCGGGACCGCACCACCCGCGAGTGCCGCCTGGAACCGGTACTCCCGGTCCATGTCGTGCGCGGTGGGCAGCCCGCCGCGCCGAGGCGGCGTGCGCAACACCAGGTCGACACCGCCGCCGCGCACGCGGTAGGTGGGATTGGACGAGCCGCCCGCCAACGCCTGGACCCGCAACTCCGTCCCCCGCGCGAGCAGGCCCCGCCCGGCCGTCCAGTCGGCGAGCGCCCGCGCGTCCACCGCCCCCGGCGCGCTCACGGCAGGTCCAGCAGCGTGGCGAAGCGTGCCTCGGCCGCCGCGCGACGGGTCGGGATGTGCTCGCTCGGCCATCCCTCGACCGCCCGCCGGCCGCGCAGCGCGAGTTTGGCCACCTGCGCCACGTGTACCTCGTCCGCGCCGTCCGACAGCCGGAAGTTGCGGGCCAGCCGGTACATCTCCTCCAGCGGCAGGTCGGCCGAGTAGCCCAGCGCGCCGTGCACCTGGATCGCCCGATCGACCACGTCGTGCAGGATCCGCGCGCCCCGATACTTGACCTCCGACACCGCCTGGCGGGCCGCGGCCGGCCCCTGGTGGTCCCAGATCCAGGCGGCTTCGAGGGTCATCAGCCGCAACGCCCGGATGTCGATCGCGGATTCGGTCACCATCGCCTGCACCAGTTGGTGCTCGGCGAGCGGCCGGCCGTGCGAACGCCGGGACAGGGCGCGCTCGCAGAGCATGTCGAAGGCCCGCCGGCACTGGCCGATCCAGCGCATCGTGTGCTGGATCCGACCGCCGTTCAGCCGCTTCTGGGCCAGTACGAACGCGTCCCCGGGCGCGCCGATCAGGTTCTCGTGCGGCACCCGACAACCCTCGAAGAGCAGTTCCGCGTGGCCGCCGAGATGATGGGTCGCGGCGCCGTCGTACGGGTGGTGCATGGTGGGCACGTCGCGCACCACGCGCATCCCGGGCGTCCCCCGCTCGACCACGAACATCGAGGCCCGCCGGTGGCGTTCGGCATCGGGGTCGGTGACCGCGAAGACGAGCACGAAGTCGGCCCGGCGCGCGTTCGAGGCGAACCACTTGTGCCCGTCGATCACCCAGTCGGCGCCGTCGCGCACCGCCCGGGTCCGGATCCCGGTCGGATCGGAGCCGGCCGTGTGCGGCTCGGTCAACGAGAACGAACTGGTCAGCCGGCCGTCCAGCAGCGGCCACAACCAGCGCTCCTTCTGCGCCTTCGACGCACCCACGGCGAGCAGTTCGCCGTTGCCCGAGTCGGGCGCCTGATTGCCGAAGACGGCCGGCGCCGACGGCGTACGCCCCAGGATCTCGTGCATCAACGCGAGCCGGACCTGGCCGAACCCGCCGCCGCCCAGGGCCGGATCCAGGTGTGCGGCCCAGAGCCCCCGGTCCTTGACCGCCTGCTTGAGCGGATCGGTGACGGCGCGCCAGTTGTCCGCGCTCATCCGGTGTTTCACCAGGTCGAGCGGCTCGATCTCGTCGACCACCATCCGCCGGATCCACGCCAGCTCGGCGGCGACCTCCGGATCGGTACTGAAATCCCATGCCATGACGGGACGTTAACTCTGTTAATTAACAGAGTCAATCATCTCGCCGTGACGCCGATCACCCGCACCCGGCCGCACCGCTCACTCCTCGTCCAGCGGCCCGCGCAGGTCGGCCACCAACCGCTGCATACGATCGGCCAGGTCGTTCAGCTCCTCCGCCGTCCACCCGGACAACTGCCGCGCCAACATCGCGTCGTTGGCGGCCACGAACAGCCGGTACGCCTCGCGCCCGCGCGCGGTCGCCTCCAGGAGCGCCACCCGACCGTCCTCGGGAGCGGTGACCCGAACCGTGTAGCCGCCCTCCTCCAGGATGCGGATCTGCCGACTCAACGCGGCCGGTTGGATGTCGGCCCGCTCCGCCAACTCCGTCGGCCGAATCGGCCCGAAGTCGATGACGCGGTGCAACACCCCGATCGCGACCAGACTCAACGGCACCCCGGACCGCTCCATGTGCAGCGCGTCCAGCCGCCGACTGCTCATCAGCCTGCGGACCGAGCTGATCGCCTCGTTGATCCTGCGTCGGCTCGCCTCGTCGGTCATGGCGTCAGCGTACGGGGCCCGACGGGAGCCGCGGCGGCAGCCCGCCGCCCACTCCTTCGAGCCAATCGGCCCCGTACCCCTGTCCCCACCGACGTTCGTCCCCAAGACTGATCTTCGTGCATGCCGAGGTGGCCGTCGAAGGCCCGAAAAACGATTCCGCAGACCGCGCGTTCGCGCTCGCCACGCCCGAGGCCGGGGTCGTGGTGGCCGCCGCGTCGACCGAGCCGGTGGGCGGGTGCGGGCACGGCATGGCGTGGTTCCTGCGGCGGCTGGGGGTGCACCTGCTAGCCCGGCTGACCGATCGGCCGGAGCGCGGCATCGCCGACTGTCTGGCCGACACGATCGCCGAGACCGCCGCGCTGCACGGGGCCCGCTGCGACCTCGGGCACGAGGCCACCCCGGCCGCCACGGTGGTCGCCTGTCGGGTGCTGGACCACGAGTTGCAATACCTGGTGCTCGGCCCCGGCGTGGTCCACCTGCACCACGACCGGGGCCCGAGCAGCCGGATGACCGGCCCCGACGGCCCGTTGGCCGCCGCCCGGGCCCGCCCGGGCATCGCCGCCTACGCCGGCGTCGGCACCGCCCGCCTGTACAGCCTCAGCGGCGCCTCCCTGGCCGCCGACGGCACCGCCCGACCGCCGGCCGGGATCACCCTGACCTTCGGCCCGCCCGCGCCGGCCACACGGTAGGGCGGGCCGTCGCGCCCCGGTCGGCCCGCTACCCCGCCGCGGGCAGCCTGTACTCCCGCGCCGCCGGCACCTCGTACGCGTCCTTGGCCACCACCAGGTTGCCCGGCGCGGCCTTGCTCGGCTTGAGGATGTACGACTTGTAGGTGGCCGGCTTGGTCACGTCGGAGAAGTCCTCGGGCGTGCCGAGGCCGGTGTCCATCTGCTTCTGCCGCCGGTGCGCGGCGATGATCCCGGCGTGCGTCAGGTCCTTCGCCGCGCAGGCCGCCTTCAGGTCCTCGCCGAAGATCTTCATCGCGTTGTACCCGGAGATCACCCCCTGGTCCAGGGTCCCGTCCGGATACTTCGCCTTGTAGTCGGCGGCGAGCTTCTTCACCGCCGGGATGTCCGCGCCGATCGCCGGCGCCGCGCTCACCACGTACAACAGTTGCTCCAGCGCCCCGGCCGCCGCGCTCGCCATCACCTGCGGGTGGAAGCCCGGCGCGCTGGTGAGCACCGGCACCCGCAGCCCGGCCACCGCGCCGAAGCCGACCAGGGTCGCGGTCTGCGTCGGCCCCGCGCTGATCAGGATCGCCTTCACGCCCGCGCCGCGCAGTGCGGCGATCTGCGCGGTGAGGTCGGTGTCGGTGGCCTTGATCTTCTGCTCGACGATCTGCACGCCGAGCTTCCCGGCCGCGAACTTCGCGCCCGCCAGCGCGTTTTCGCCGTACTCGCCCTCGAAGTAGACGTGCCCGACCTTGTCCCCGGACCTCAACTGCGCCGCCTGGGCCAGGAAGTCCATCCCGTTGATCATGTCGATGTCGTAGGTGGTGCCGACGATCTGGATCTCCGACCGGTTCAGCAGGGTCGCCGGCCAGGCCTGCGGGAAGGTCAGGATCCGGTCCTGTTTCAGGCTGTCCTGCAACGCGGTGACCACGGCCGAGCCGATCACCTGCGGAAAGCCCGCGACGCCGCCCTTGATCTCGGTGTAGGCGGCCACCGCCTTCTGCACGTCGTAGCCGTGGTCGCGCACGGTGATCGCCAACTTGCGTCCGCAGATCCCGCCCTGCGCGTTGATCTCGTCCACGTACAACTGCTGGGCGTTGACGATGCTCTTGCCCAACGGCGCGTAGGGACCGGACAGATCGGTCAGCGCGCCGAGCGTGATCGTCGTATCGGTGACCCCGGGGCCGGACTCGACCCCACCCGAGCGCTTGTCCTTCCTGTCGTCGTCGCCCTTGGTGCTGCACGCCGTCGCCGCCAGCACGAGCGCCGCGAGCGCCGCCCCCACACGCACGCCGTTCCGAAGCCTCACGGTGCTACTCCTTGGAGCCGATACGGATGGAGCCCTGGGTACGTCCGAGTCGTCCGAGTCCTTCGCCGCGCCCGCCGGGGCCGCCGCCCGCTCGACCGCGCAGCAGGCCGACCAGGCCGCCCGGGGCGAACAGCAGGACCAGCACGATCGCCGCGCCGTACAGGTAGCGCGCGGCCTCGCCCGGCCCCACCCCCGACTCCGGGCTGCCGGGCGCCACCACGAGCGGCAGCGTGTCCGCGTACTTGCTCAGCACCTGCGGCAACATCGTCACGAACGCCGCGCCGACCACGGCGCCGGTGACCGAACCGAGGCCGCCGATCACGATCATCGCGAGGTAGTCGATGGACAGCGCGAGGCCGAAGTAGTCCGGCACCACCCGGTCGAAGACCAGCGCGATCAGCGCGCCCGCGAGACCCGCGTACATCGACGACACCACGAACGCGGCGGAGCGGTACCGGGCCGGCGCGACCCCCATCACCGCGGCCGCGATCTCGCTGTCCCGGACCGCGCCCAGCGCCCGTCCCGGCCGTCCGCGCACCAGGTTGCGCGCGGTCAGCGCGGCGACCAGGACCAGGATCAGCGCGAAGTACCACAGCCGTTCGAGCCGACCGAAGGGAATGCCGAGCACCTCCAGGCCGTCGGGCCGGCCGTCGGTGAGGGTGAAGTCGCCGACCCCCATCGAGGGCACCGAACGCCCGTTGAAGCCGCCGGTCACCGACGTCGCGTTGAGCATGACGTGGTGTCCGATGAACACCAGCGCCAGCGTGGCGACGCCGAGGTACATCCCGCGCAGCCGCCCGGAGATCGGACTGAACAGGCCGCCGACCGCACCGGTCAGCAGCACCGCCAGGACCAGCGCGAGCAGCGGCGGCAGGCCCACGCCGCTCAGGTGGTGCACCCCCACGCGCCCCGAGTCGCCCGCGAGCCAGACGTAGCCGTAGGCGCCGAAGGCCAGGAAGAAGGCGTGCCCGAGGGAGAGTTGGCCGGTGGTTCCGGACAGCAGGTTGAGCCCGATCGCACCGATCGCGGCGGCCATCGCGAACAGGCCGGTCTGCAACCAGAACGCGGTCACGTAGAACGGCAGCACCAGCAGCACCCCGACGACCACGACCACCGCGCCGGGCCCGAACCATCGGCGCGGCCCCGGGCGGGCCGCCGCGGCGTGCCGGGCCGGAATCGATTCTGCGGCCCGGCTCACCGGCGCGGACGGGCGCTCAGACACGGGCACGCTCCTTCGAGCCGAGCAGGCCGGTCGGCCGCCAGATCAACACGAGCAACATCACGACGTAGGGGGCGACATCGCCGAGGTTGGCGCCCAGCGGGCTCAGGTCGCTCTGGTAGCCGGCCGTCAGCGCCGAGGTCAGCCCCACCAGCAGGCTGCCGAGCAGGGCCCCGGCGGCCGAGTCCATGCCGCCCAGGATCGCCGCCGGGAACGCGGCGAGCGCGATCTGCCCGGTGGACCGGTCCAGGCCCGCGGACGGGAACGCGGCCAGGAACACCGCCGCGACCGCGGCCAGCGCGCCCGCCACACACCACGCGATCAACTGCACACGCCCGAGCCGCACCCCCATCAGCGCCGCCGCCTCCCGGTCCTCGGCCGCCGCGCGCATCGACAGTCCCCAGGCGGTGAAGCGGAACGCCGCGAAGAACGCGCCGATCAGCAGCACGGCCACCACGACGCAGGCGATCCGCGCGTCGGCGATGTGCACGCCGCCCCAGTCCCGCACGCCCGCCTGCCACGGATCGCCCAGGCTCAGCACGTCGGAGCCGATCCGGCGGGTGAGTTCGGTGGTCAGCAGGATGTCCACGCCGATGGTGAGGATGGTCAGGGTGTGCACCTCGGTGCGGCCCAGGCCGCGGATGAACACCATCTCGACCAGGCCCGCCACCGCGGCCGTCACCACCACCGCGACCAGCAGCGCGAGGGTGAAGCCGAGGTCGTCGTGCAGCTTGGCCACGGTGAACCCGCCGAGCAGCAGCAGCGACGCGTGCGCGAAGTTGATCACGCCCGACGCCTTGAAGATCACCACGAAGCCGAGCGCGATCAGCGCGTAGACCGATCCGAGCGCGAAACCGTTGAGGACGATCTCGGCGAGTTTGGTCATCGGGACTCCTCGTGACTCTCGCTCCGGCCGCCGTCGCCGCCGGGTTCGTGCTCGCCGCCCCCGCCGCCGTCCTCGCCCTCGTCCCCGGTGCCGAGGTAGGCGCGGATCACCGCGGGGTCGCGCCGCACCTCGGCCGGTGTACCGCTCGCGATCCGCCGGCCGAAGTCGAGCACGGTCACCGCGTCGGCGATCCGCATCACCAGCCCCATGTCGTGCTCGACCAGCACGATCGAGATGCCGAGCGAGTCCCGGATCGAGGCGATCGTGTCCGAGGTCCGCGCCCGCTCCTCGGCGTTCATCCCGGCCACCGGTTCGTCGAGCAGCAACACCCTGGGTTCCATGCACAACGCGCGGGCCGTCTCCACCCGCTTGCGCATGCCGTACGGCAACAGCGCGACGGAGGTGTCGAAGACCGCGCCCAGCTGCATGAACTCGGCGATCTCGCGGGCCCGTTCGCGATGCCTGCGCTGCTCGCGGACCACCCTCGGCAACCGCAGCGCGGTGGCCGCGAAGCCGGAGCGGGTCAGCACGTGCCGGCCGAGCATCAGGTTGTCCGCGACCGTGCCCCGGGTGAGCACGATGTTCTGGAACGTACGGGCGAGTCCGAGACCGGCGATCCGGTGCGGGGGCAGCCGGGTCAGGTCGTGCGCGCCGAGCCGCACGCTGCCGCGCTCGGCCCGGTACACACCGGAAAGCACGTTGAAGCAGGTCGACTTGCCCGCGCCGTTGGGGCCGATGACCGCGTGGATCGTGCCCGGCGCGACGGTGAAGCCGACCGCGTCCAGCGCGAGCAGCCCGGCGAAGCGTACGGTGACCGCGCGCAGCGTCAGCTCGGGCACGTCCGGTGTCGCCGCGCCGCTCATCCGGTCCACCGTCCGAGCGTCCGGCGCGAAGTGGTGCGGACCGGCGCGGGTGTGCCCTTCGATTCGACCGCCTCCCCCAGGTACAACCGGCGCACCTCGTCGGTACGGGCGAGGTCGGCGGACGCACCGGCCAGCCGCACCTCGCCGACGTCGAGCACGTACGCCTTCTCGGCCAGGTCGAGGGCGATCGTCGCGTTCTGCTCGACCAGCAGCACGGCCGTGCCCCGGGCGGCGATCTCCCGGATCACCCCCGCGATCCGACCCACCATGCGCGGCGCGAGGCCGAGCGAGGGCTCGTCCAGGAGCAGCAGGCGCGGCGCGGCCATCAGCGCCCGACCGATCGCCAACATCTGCTGTTCGCCGCCGGAGAGCAGGCCGGCGCGCTGCTCGCGCCGCTCGGCGAGGACCGGGAACAGGTCGAGCACCCGGTCGTGTTCGGCGCGTGTGCGTGCCGTCCGCCCGCGCCGGCCCAGCGTGCCCGCGCGCAGGTTCTCGGCCACCGTCAGATGGGCGAACACCCGCCGCCCCTCCGGGACCTGCACCACCCCGGCGCGCACGATCGCGGCCGGGTCGCGGCCGCCGAGCCGGACGCCGTCGTAGCGGATGGAGCCGCCGGCGATCGTGCCCCGATGCAGGGACAGCGTGCCCGACACGGCCCGCAGGAGGGTGCTCTTGCCCGCCCCGTTCGCGCCGAGTACGGCCACCACGCCGTTGCCGGGCACGTCGAGGGAGACGCCGCGCAGGGCCCGGACGGACCGGCCGTAGACGACCTCCAGGCCCTCGACGAGGAGCGCTCCCGGTTCCATCGCACCCCTCCCCCGCTGTTGGAGTGACCGCGATCACAGCACGGGGGGTGCACGGAGTCCAGATCCGCCCCCGAGGTCGGGGCAGCCGACCAACGCGGGGGCGTGCGTCTTGTGCAGCGGCACAGCCCGCACCGCGCGGCAGGCCGTGTCCCGGGCCCTCCTCAGGCGCTCAGTCGATGCGCGTCCAGGGCCAACGCCAACTCCACCAGGTCGCGCGGCAGGCCCAGTTCGCGCCCGGTCAGCTGTTCCATCCGACGCAGCCGGTTGAGCACGGTGTTGCGATGGCAGAACAACCGCCGGCCCGCGCGCACCGCCGAGCCGCCCGAGTCGAGCCAGGCGCCGAACGTGCCGAGCAGCAGGTCCCGGTCCACCGCGTCCAGGGCCAGGATCGGCCCGAGCACCCGGGCCGCCAGATCCCGCGCCAGGTCGGGCTGCGAGGCCACCAGGGCGGCGGGCAAGCGCTCGTCCAGGCGCGCGCATTCACCGTCGGCGGTACACGTGCGCAGCGCGATCTCGGCGAGCCGCCGGGCCCGACCCAGCGCGGCCAACCCGTCCACGATCGGGCTGATCCCGGTCCGCGACCCGGCCACCGGGCCGAACGTTTCGGCAATCTCGTCCAACCCCGAGGTGCCGAGCAGGACCACCGCGAACTCCCCCTCGGCGCGCGCCCGCCAGACCACCCGCACCCCGTTCGGCGCGGCCCGCCGAGGCGCGTCGTGCACACCGGTGCCGGGCAGCGGATGGCGCACCGCGACCACGGCGTAGCGGCCCCGCTCGGGCAGGTCCAACACCCCCGCCGCCGCGGCGAGGTCCGCCTCCGGCGCCCGGCCGTCCAAGAGCGTGTCCAACAGGACGTGCACCCGCTCGTCGTGACGGTTGGTCAGCTCCGTCTGGACCCGCCGATACTCGTCGGCGATCGCGCTCGCGTGCCGGTCGACGAAGTTCCACACGTCGGTGGCCACGTGCACCAACAGCCGTACCTCGTCCGGTTCCTGCTCCGCCGCGACCTCGACGAGCGTCTGCCACAACATCACCCCGCCGAGCCGGTAGGCGTGCAGCAGCGCCTCCAGCGGCACCCCCTGCTCGGCCCGCCGCCGGGCCAGCCGCCCCGACGCCCAGCGGCTGCCCTCCAGTTCGCGCGGCCAGACCGCGAGCGCGCCCACCGCGACCCGAAGCGCCTCGTGCGTGCTCTGCCACAACTCGTCCGGCGGCACCCCACCCGCCACATAGGCGGGTTCCAGCTCCTGCAACTCCGCCACGAGCCGATCGGTCAGCTCCGGCAACCGCCCCGGCAGGGCCCGTGCCGCCCGCCGCAGCAGCGCGCTGTGTTTCGGCCCGTCGGACCCCTCCGCATCGACCATGGAACCCCACCCCACAAGGTCAAGGACGCCGTCCGGGGCAACAGTGGCAGATCGAAACGCCCCACAGGCGGGGGACGAACGGGCCGCCGCCGAGCTGTGATGTGCCGACGGCGGAGGGCCGGCGCGTGGCTCAGCCGTTCCAGGCGAAACGCGGCGCGCGGCGCTCGGTGAAGGCCGCCAACCCCTCGCGGACGTCGGCCGAGCCGCGCGACTCCCGCTCCCACCGCTCGCGCCAGGCCTCGACCGGGTCGCCGTCGGCCCCCGGATCCGCGCCCGGGACACCGGAGAGGTCCATCGCCAGCAGGTCCTTGGCGGCGCGTACCGTCAGCTGCGAGCGCGAGGCGATCGTCCGGGCGAGGTCGTACACGCTCTTGTGCGCCTCCTCCGGCCCGAACACCCCGTCCACCAGGCCCACCCGCAGCGCGTGCGCCGCGTCGATCAACTCGGCGGAGAACAACAGGTACTTGGCCGTGGACACGCCCACCAGCCGGGCCAGCCGCGCGGTCGACCCCGCGTCGTAGACGATGCCGAGCTTGGCGGGCGTCACCCCGAACCGGGCCGTGGTGTCCGCGAAGCGCAGGTCGCAGGCGGCGGCGAGCTGGCATCCGCCGCCCACGCACGGGCCCTGGACGAAGGCGATCGTCGGCTTCCCGAAACCGGCCAGCGCCCGCTCGGCGGCCGCGTTCAGCGCGTGGTAGGCGTCCGCCGACTCGGCCGTGGCGTAGTGCCCGCGCAGCTCGCGGATGTCGGCGCCCGCCGAGAACACCCCGCCGCTGCCGGTCAGCACCAGCACGCTCACCTCGGGGTCGGCGTCGAGCGCGGCCAGGGTGTTCGGCAGCGCCGCCCACATCGCCGCGGTCAGCGCCCCGCGCGCGTGCGGGCGATCGATCCGCACCGTGGCGATCGGGCCCTCCGCCTCGACCACGAGCCCGTCGACCCCGGTGTCCATGGTGCCCATCCCGCCGCCTCTCCACCGCCGACCCGCGCCGCCGACCCACGTCGCGAGGCCACGCTACGGTGCCGGCCGATCCCGCCCCGGCACGCCCCCCTGTACTCGCTCGTGCCCCGGATCCAGCGGCGGCCCCGCCATGTCGCAGCCGACCCGTACACACGGCGCGGCGCGCCCGCCCGGGACGGCCGGCTCGGTCGCGGCCAGCACCCCGCTCGGCACGGTGAACCAGGCCACCGCCGAGCCGACCACAAGGAGCGCCGCGCAGATCCACAACGCGCGGTCGAAGCCGGTGTCCACCACACCCGGGTCCCGGTAGCCGTCGCCGGACAACCCGACCAGCGCCGGCAGACCGGCCACCGCGAGCAGCCCCGCCGCCCGGGCCGCCGCGTTGTTGACCCCGCTCGCGATGCCCGCCCGAGCCACGTCGACCGAGGCCAGCACGGTCGCGGTCAGCGGCGCGACCAGGATCGCCAGGCCCAGACCGAACACCACCACGCCGGGCAGCACGTCGGTGGCGTAGGACGCGTGCGGGCCGACCCGCAGCAGCGTCAGCAGCCCGCCCGCGCACACCAGCGGCCCCGCGGACAACTGCCACCGCGGCCCGATCCGCCGGGCCAGATCGCCCGAGCGGGCGGACAGGAACAGCATCACCACGGTGACCGGCAACAGCGCCAGACCGGCCTCCTGCGCCGAATAGCCCGCCACCGTCTGCAATTCGAGCACCAGGAGCAGCATGAACGCGCCCAGCGCGCCGTAGACGAACAGCGTCACCACGTTGACCGAGGTGAACAGCCGGATCCGGAAGATGTCCAACGGCAGCATCGGCTCGGGCGAGCGCTTCTCCACCACGACGAACACCACACCCACCACCACCCCGGCCGCGGCCGCGAACGCCGCCGAGGTCGGGTTGGTCTGCGCCTCCACCAGGGCCCAGGTCACCCCCGCCAGGGCCAGCGCGGCGAGCACCGCGCCGGTCACGTCGAACCGGCCGCGCGGTTGCGGGTCGAAGGTCTCCGGGACGGTGCGCAGCGCCACCACGATGGTCGCCACCGCCAACGGCGGATTGATCAGGAAGACCCATCGCCAACTGACCGCGTCCACCAGCCAGCCGCCCAGAAACGGCCCGATCGCGCTCGCCACGCCGCCGAGCCCCGACCAGGTGCCCACCGCCCGGGCCCGGTCGTCGGCGTGGAACGTGGCCTGGATGATCGCCAGCGAGCCGGGGGTCAGCAGCGCGCCGCCGATGCCCTGGAGCGCGCGGGCGGCGATCAGCGTCTCGACGTTCGGCGCGATCCCGCACAGCAGCGAGGCCAGCGCGAACCAGGCCACCCCGATCACGAACACCCGACGCCGCCCGTAGCGATCGCCCAGCGCGCCGCCGAGCAGGATCAGCCCGGCCAGGGTGAGGGTGTACGCGTTGACCGTCCACTGCAGCGCCGCGAGCGAGGCGTCGAAGGAACGTCCGATGCTCGGCAGCGCCACGTTGACGACGGTCGAGTCGAGCATCGCCATGCCGGAGCCGAGCACGGTGGCGAGCAGCACCCACCGGCCGGCGGGAGTCTTGGCGCGGATGCCCCCGGAGGGGAGGGAGACGGACACCCGAGCATCATGCCCCTCGACGCTCCGCCGAAAGCCGCCGCACGCGGGTCCTGCACCGAACGGCCGATCGCCCCGCCCCCGCACCGCGGGCGGTACGAGGGGCGGTACGAGCTAGCGGGCTATCCGCGGCGCGGGGATCCCGCGCGGCGTTTCGCGCCGCGGTACACGATCCGGTCCGGGCAGTACCGCCATCGCGAAGATCATCAGCAGCACCGCGACCACCGCGTCCATCCAGTAGTGGTTCGCGGTCACCACGACCACGAGCAGCGTGATCGCCGGATGCAGCCACATCGCCCAGCTCGCGATCTTGCGACCGGTCCCGGCCGCGCGCCACACCGAGGCCACCCCGAGCGCGACCACCACCGCCCAGCCCACGTGCAGCGACGGCATCGCGGCGAACTGGTTGGCGATCTTGGCGCCGGCGCCGGCGTACGGCGAGTCGCCCGCATCCATCCCCGTGTCGGTGAAGCCCGGCATCTTCCGCGGCGGCGCCAGCGGCACCAGGATGTGGATGATCAGCGCGGCGCCGGTCATCATCGCCAGGATGTTGCGCACCCACTTGTAGTGCTCGCGATGACGGATCCACAACCACAGCAGGAACCCGACGGTCGCGGGGAAGTGCACGTAGGCGTAGTACTTGTTGCAGAACGTGATGGCCGCGTGCGACTGCATGAACCAGTGCTGGATCGACGCCTCGTCGGGCAGTCGCAGGTCCTGCTGCATGGTCAGCAGCTGCTTCGCGTTCGAGAAGGCGGTCGACGTCTCGCCCGAGGCCAGCCCGCGACCGAGCTTGTACACCCCGAACAGCAGCGCGACCAGAAGCAGCTCGCGGCCCGCGTCCTTGATCGTGCGCATCCGGCGGGCCTTGGCCGCGGCGGCCTCGTCCGAAGCCGTCGTCGCCCCGCCGGCCTTCGTCACCGACCCCGCCTGCGTGGTCGGCGGCGACTGCTCGCGCCCCTCGACCTCGTGGGAGGGATCCTCCGTGACGTTGCCCTTCACCACGTCCCCCATGCTGTCGGTTGAGCCGTCGGTCGGTCGATTCGATCGGATCCGTCACCACCCGGGTCGTGGACCACTCCCCGAATCCGCGCGGCGGATCGAGGGGTGCGTTGTCCGGCGGCAACGCTTCAGCCAGGGTAGACGGATCAGGTTAGACCGATCCTCCCCCTGAAGTACCAATCGGGGCCGGCTCGCAGGGGGTACCTCGGTACCTTGCCCCGGCCCGTTCTCCTCTGGACGTCGTAGGGGGTCTCCCCGGTTCGGGCGAGCCTGGCCAACTCGCGCACACCGCCCGCCGACGGTACGTAGGCTGCCGGTATGACCGACGCGACGGGGGAAAAGCGGCTCGTACTCGTGGTCGAGGACGAGCCCATGATCGCCGACGCGGTGGCCGCCCGGCTCCGGGCGGAGGGGTTCGGCGCGATCACCGCGCCCGACGGTCCCTCGGCGCTGACCACGGCCGCCGGCACCCGTCCCGATCTGGTCGTGCTCGACGTGATGTTGCCCGGCCTCGACGGCCTGGAGGTGTGTCGCCGGCTCCAGGCGCTGCACCCGGGGCTGCCGGTGCTCATGCTGACCGCGCGTGACGACGAGACGGATCTGCTCGTCGGCCTGGCGGTGGGCGCCGACGACTACATGACCAAGCCGTTCTCGATGCGCGAGCTGGTGGCCCGGGTGCACGTGCTGCTGCGCCGGCTGGAGCGGGCCGAGGCGGCGGCCCGGGCGGTCTCCCCCGAGGCCGCGCTCCAGTTGGGCGTGTTGCGGATCGACCGCACCCAGCGCCGGGTCCGGCTCGGCGTCGACGAGGTGCACCTGACCCCGACCGAGTTCGACCTGCTGGTCTGCCTCGCCTCGCGGCCGCGGGCGGTGCTCTCGCGCGAGCAGTTGCTGGCCGAGGTGTGGGACTGGGTGGACGCGTCCGGGACGCGCACAGTGGACAGCCATGTGAAGGCGTTGCGCCGTAAACTCGGCGCCGAGTGGATCCGCACCGTCCACGGTGTGGGCTACGCGCTGGAGGCACCGTCCTGAACACCGCCGACCTCCGCCCCGTGCGGTCGCGCCGCCTGCGGCTCGGCCGCGGCAACCCGCGACCGCTGGATCGATTGCGCTCGATCAAGGCCAAGCTGGGCGTGCTGGTGATCGCGTCCGTCTTCGTCTCGACGCTGCTGATCATCCTGGGGCTGCGGGCCGAGGTGCGGTTTCGGTACATGCTCGTGTTCACCTCGCTGGCCTGCCTGGCGGTCACCCTCGTGCTCGCGCACGGGATGACCTCGCCGCTGCGCGAAATGACCGCCGCCGCGCAGGCGATGGCGCGCGGCGACTACTCGCGCCGGGTGCGCGCCACCTCGCGCGACGAGGTGGGCCGCCTCGCCGGTGCGTTCAACCACATGGCGGCCGACCTGGAGGCGGTGGACCGACACCGCCGCGAACTGGTCGCCAACGTCTCGCACGAGTTGCGCACGCCCATCTCCGCCCTGCACGCGGTGCTGGAGAACCTCGTGGACGGCGTGCAGAAACCCGATCCCGACACGCTGGGCCTCGCGCTCACCCAGACCGCGCGATTGGGCCGACTCGTGTCACAACTTCTCGACCTTTCCCGACTGGATTCGGGGGCGGTGCCGCTGCAGGCGCGCGAGTTCGCCGTACGGCCCTTCCTGGTCGCGCTCACCCAGGAGACCGGGGCGCTGGGCGGCGACGTTCGCTTCGAGGTCGACGTCCAGCCGGCGGAGCTGACCGCGCGGGCCGACCCCGAGCGGCTGCATCAGGTTGTTACCAATCTGGTGGCCAACGCCTGCCGACACAGCCCGTTCGGTGGCACGGTGAGTCTGCACGCACGACGCGACGACGGCATCGGCAGCCTGCGCCTGGAAGTCCTGGACGAGGGTCCGGGAATTCCGTCCGCCGAGCGCGGCCGGGTGTTCGAACGTTTCACCCGCGGCGGCGGAAGTTCGTCCACCGACGGGGGAACCGGACTCGGGCTGGCGATCGCCCGCTGGGCCGTGGATCTGCATGGGGGTGATATTTCCGTAGCCGAATCGAGCCATGGGTGCCGAATCCGAGTGCTCCTGCCCGGTGACCCGACGTAATCGGGTGATCGGCCACTAACTGCACGGGACGATCCCGACATGACGTTCCGTGACCACCAATACGGCGGGAAGCAACAAACGCGACTAAACAGTCAACCGTTTGTGATCTACGCGACGCGGAGGCCGAGGGGCCTGCGCGACACCGGTCAAAGGGCGTAGCCTTGTTTCCCGCTGTCCACCACCCCAGGAAGCGGAAGAGGGCGGTTGCCGCCGTGTCGTCACAGTCCCCTAGCAACCCGATGGCCAGCTTCGGCCCCAACGAGTGGCTCGTCGACGAGATTTACCAGCAATATTTGCAAGATCCCAACTCGGTGGATCGTGCTTGGTGGGACTTCTTCGCCGATTACAAGCCCAGCGAGCCGTCGACGCCGTCGACGTCCGCCGGTCAAGCCACCGTGGCAAGCCCGAGCGGCCCCACACCAGTGAGCGGTACCACGAACAACTCTGGAAACATCCCCGCGCCGAGCACGGCGCAACCCCCGGTGTCGGCGGCGATTTCGTCGACCGCGACGGGGACGACGACTCCGGCCCCGGCCCCGAGCCACCCGATGATGACGACCGGCGTACAGGACGCGGCGCCTTCGTCGACTCCGATCCCGGCCGGCACTCCGGCCCCGCCCGTACCCGCGAAGGCCGCCCCCGCGGCGCCGGCCAAGCCGCCGGCCGCCAAGGCGCCCGCGGCACCGAAGCAGCCCGCCGCGTCCCCCGAGGCCGTCCAGCTCAAGGGCCCGGCGGCACGTGTCGCGATCAACATGGACTCGTCGCTCACGATTCCGACCGCGACCAGCGTGCGGGCCGTACCGGCCAAGCTGCTGATCGACAACCGGATCGTGATCAACAACCACCTCAAGCGTGCTCGCGGTGGCAAGGTCTCGTTCACCCACCTCATCGGCTACGCGCTGGTCCAGGCGGCGAAGTCGATGCCGTCGATGAACCACGCGTACGAAGAGCGTGACGGCAAGCCGTTCCTGGTCAAGCCGGCCCACGTCAACCTCGGTCTCGCGATCGACCTGACGAAGGCCAACGGTGACCGCCAGCTCGTGGTGGCGGCCATCAAGAAGGCCGACGAGATGGACTTCTTCGCCTTCTGGCAGGCGTACGAGGACATCGTCCGGCGGGCCCGGTCGAACAAGCTCACGGTGGACGACTTCGCCGGGGTGACGATCTCGCTGACCAACCCGGGCGGCATCGGCACCGTGCACTCGGTGCCGCGCCTGATGCCCGGTCAGGGCACGATCGTCGGCGTGGGCGCGATGGACTACCCGGCGGAGTTCGCGGGGGCGTCCGCGGACACCCTCTCCCGCCTCGCGGTCAGCAAGACACTCACGCTGACCAGCACCTACGACCACCGCATCATCCAGGGCGCCCAGTCGGGCGAGTTCCTGCGCCGGATGAACCAGCTGCTGCTCGGCGAGGACTGCTTCTTCGAGGAGATCTTCCGTTCGCTGCGCATCCCGTACGAGCCCGTGCGCTGGGTGCAGGACATCTCCGCGACACACGAGGACGACGTCAACAAGACGGCACGTGTGCAGGAGCTGATCCACTCCTACCGGGTCCGCGGTCACCTGATGGCCGACACCGACCCGCTGGAATACAAGCAGCGCCGGCACCCGGACCTCGACGTGGTCGAGCACGGGCTGACGTTGTGGGACCTGGAGCGCGAGTTCGCGGTCGGCGGCTTCGCGGGGCAGTCGCTGATGACGCTGCGCGACGTGCTGGGCGTGCTGCGGGACACTTACTGCCGCACCGTCGGCATCGAATACATGCACATCCAGGACCCGGACCAGCGCCGCTGGATCCAGGAGCGGGTGGAGGTGCCGCACGCCAAGCCGGACCGCGAGGACCAGCTGCGGATCCTGCGCCGGCTGAACGCGGCGGAGGCGTTCGAGACCTTCCTGGCCACCAAGTACGTCGGCCAGAAGCGCTTCTCCCTGGAGGGCGGCGAGACCACCATCCCGCTGCTCGACGCGATCATCTCGGCGGCGGCCGAGGACGGCCTGGACGAGGTCGCGATCGGCATGGCGCACCGCGGCCGGCTGAACGTGCTGACCAACATCGTCGGCAAGTCCTACGCGCAGGTCTTCCGCGAGTTCGAGGGCAACATCGACCCCAAGTCGATGCACGGCTCGGGCGACGTGAAGTACCACCTCGGCGCCGAGGGCACGTTCTCCTCCGAGGACGGCGCCCAGGTCAAGGTCTCCCTGGTGGCGAACCCCTCGCACCTGGAGGCGGTCGACCCGGTCCTGGAGGGCGTCGTGCGCGCCAAGCAGGACATCATCGACATGGAGGGCGCCGACTTCCCGGTCCTGCCGCTCCTGCTGCACGGCGACGCCGCGTTCGCGGGCCAGGGCGTGGTCGCCGAGACGCTCAACATGTCGCAGCTGCGCGGCTACCGCACCGGCGGCACGATCCACGTGGTGATCAACAACCAGGTCGGCTTCACCGCCTCCCCGGCCGCGTCCCGCTCGTCCATCTACGCGACCGACGTCGCGCGGATGATCGAGGCGCCGATCTTCCACGTCAACGGTGACGATCCCGAGCAGTGCGTGCGGATCGCGCAGCTCGCGTTCGAGTACCGCCAGACGTTCCACAAGGACGTGGTGATCGACCTCATCTGCTACCGGCGCCGGGGTCACAACGAGGCCGACAACCCGTCGTTCACCCAGCCGCTGATGTACGACCTGATCGACAAGAAGCGTTCGGTGCGCAAGCTCTACACCGAGGCCCTGATCGGTCGTGGCGACATCACGGTGGAGGAGGCCGAGCAGGCGCTCAAGGACTACCAGGACCAGCTGGAGAAGGTCTTCTCCGAGGTCCGCCAGGCCACCGCGCCGCAGGCCCCGCAGGTGGCCCCGGCCGCCCCCGCGGCCGACATCGCCTTCCCGCGGATCGACCCGACCGGCATCGCGCACGAGACGGTCAAGCGGATCGTCGAGTCGCAGGTCTCGCTGCCCGAGGACTTCGCCGTACACCCGCGCCTGCAGCCGCAGTTGCAGCGTCGGGCGGCGATGGTCGAGGACGGCACGATCGACTGGGCGATGGGCGAGACGCTCGCGTTCGGCTCGCTCCTGATGGAGGGTCGCCCGGTGCGCCTCGCCGGTCAGGACAGCCGGCGCGGCACCTTCGGCCAGCGGCACTCGGTCCTGGTGGACCGCACCTCGGGCGCCGAGTACACCCCGCTCGCGCACCTGTCCGAGGACCAGGCCAAGTTCACCGTCTACGACTCGCTGCTCAGCGAGTACGCCGCGATGGGCTTCGAGTACGGCTACTCGCTGGCCCGGCCGCAGTCGCTGGTGTTGTGGGAGGCGCAGTTCGGCGACTTCGCCAACGGCGCGCAGTCGATCATGGACGAGTTCATCTCCTCCGCCGAGCAGAAGTGGCACCAGCACTCCGGTGTGGTCCTGCTGCTTCCGCACGGCTACGAGGGTCAGGGCCCGGACCACTCGTCCGCGCGCATCGAGCGCTACCTCCAGCTGTGCGCGCAGAACAACATGACGGTGGCCGCGCCGACCCTGCCGAGCAACTACTTCCACCTGTTGCGCTGGCAGGCGCTGAACCCGCACCACAAGCCGCTCGTGGTGTTCACCCCGAAGTCGATGCTGCGTCTGAAGGCCGCCGCGTCGAAGATCGAGGAGTTCACCACCGGGCAGTTCCGGCCGGTGATCGGGGACACCACGGTGGACCCGGCCAAGGTCAAGCGGGTGGTCATGTCCTCCGGCAAGTTCCACTACGACCTGGCCGCGGGCCGGGCCAAGGCGGGCCGCGACGACGTCGCGCTGGTCCGCGTGGAGCGGCTCTACCCGCTGCCGGTGGCCGAGCTGAAGGCGGAGTTGGAGCGCTACGGCCTCGACCGCTACGGCAAGGACCTGGAGCTGGTCTGGGCCCAGGAGGAGCCGACCAACCAGGGCGCGTGGCCGTTCATCGCGCTCAACCTGGTCGAGTACGGCCTTCCGGCGCCGCGGCGGATCGCGCGTCCGTCGTCCTCGTCGCCGGCGGTCGGTTCGGCCAAGCGGCACGAGGCCGAGCAGCAGGGCCTGGTCGAGGAAGCGATGAGCTGATCCACGGCTCGTAGGTCGATTCACCGGCTCCGCCCCGGCGCACGTACGATGCGCGCCGGGGCGGAGCCGCGTTCGGCGGTGGATCCCACACACATATCGGAGTCGGAGAGCATGTACTTCACGGACCGTGGCATCGAGGAGCTGGAGAAGCGGCGCGGCGAGGAGGAGGTGTCCCTGGCCTGGCTCGCCGAGCAGCTGCGCACGTTCGTGGACCTCAACCCCGAGTTCGAGACGCCCGTCGAGCGGTTGGCGACCTGGCTGGCGCGGCTGGACGACGAGGACGACGACGAGTAGCGGGCCCGGTCAGGTCCCGGTGTCGGCGCGGCTCGGCGCGCGGGTGTGCCACACGGCCCAGCCGAGGGCGTAGAGCACCAGTCCGACGGCGATGCCGCGGCCGAATCCGGTCGCGGCGTCGAAGCCGAGCACCTCGAAGGCCGGTACCCGCCCGTCGGGGAACGGCAGCAGCGCCCTGGCCGCCCCGATCGCGCCGACCAGCACCAGGGCGCCCAGCACCGCCCAGCGCCCCGCCACGGGCATGCGCGGGCCCGTGACGGGGCGTTGCGGCAGTCGGCCGATCCAGCGCCACGTCCACACCGAGCAGGCGACGAGCCCGACCACCGTGCTGATGTGCTGGAGCAGCACGTAGCCCGGCCGCAGGCCCAGGAACTCCCGGCGCAGCTCGGGCAGTACGTGTGCCACCCCCGGGTCGTCGTGGTGCGTCCAGGCGTCCCAGGCCAGGTGTGAGAGCCCGCCCAGCACGGCGGAGACCACGAACCACGCGCTCACCACGAGCATTTCCCGCAGGAGGGGCCGTCGGGCCCGCGCGGCGGCGTACCACCGGCCCGGCACGCGCGGGCGCAGCGGCTCCTCCAGGGCCGCCCGGATCCGGTCCGGGAGCAGCACGAGCAGCGGCCTGGCCAGTAGGTGGAACGCGAGCACGAGCAGCGCGGTGAGCACGATGTTCAGGCCCAGCACCCCCGGCCACAGCTCGTGGGTGGCCCGGCGGTCGGCGCGCATCGGCAGGAAGTCCAGGTTCACGAACAGGATCACGTCCGGGGCCATCGCGCCGAAGGCGAGCGCGGAGGCGATCAGCGGGCCGTGTCGACCCGCCCCGGCGCCGACCGTGGTGCCGGTGCGGGTCGCCCCCTGCAGCGGAAGCACCGCGGCGATGTGGCTGAGCGTGAATGGCATGCGTGGCGCCCCCGGGTGCGATGCGGCCCCCGCGCGTACGTGCCGCGCGGCGGGCAAGGTCCGTCGGCATCAAAAAACGCCGGAAGCAGACCGGATGGTTCCCTTGACCTCCGCCACACGCGATATATCGTGAGTGGTAGAGCTTCGCGATATATCGCGTCCGGCACACATCGTGCCCGACGCATCGTGTCCGGCACACCGACCCCAAGGGGAGGGTCCATGTCCCGATGGATGATCGAGGGACCGCAAGACCTCACACTCGACACCGTGCGGGTGCTGCGGGTGCGCACCATCGGCGGGCTGGTCGACGTCGTGGGCACCGACGGCCCGCCGCGCCTGGAGGTGCACGCCGTCGAGGGTCCGCCGCTGCAGGTGACCCACGACGAGGTGAGCGGCGAACTCGTCGTCTCCTACCCGGATCTGACGGCCAAGCACCTGATGGACCGGTTCCAGAACGCCGGCAAACGCTCCGACCTGCGCGCGTTCGTGACCGAGGGGCGCGCGCTGGGTCGGCGGCACGCCGAGGTCTCGCTGGCGGTGCCGTGGGACTGCACGGTCGAGATCGGCGTGGTGTCCGCGCACGCGACCGTGTCCGGGATGCACGGCACCACCACGGTGCGCAGCGTCGGCGGCGACGTGACCCTGGTCGGGCTGACCGGCACGGTCGACGCGAACACGATCTCCGGATCGGTCGACGCCGAGTCGCTGGCGGGCGACCTCGGGGTGGTGACGGTGGCCGGCTCGCTCACCGTGATCGAGGGCACCGGCGGCCGGGTGCGGGCCAACTCGGTCTCCGGGTCGATGACCCTGGACCTGGACGAGGTCGGCCGCAGCCACGTGCAACTGACCACGGTATCCGGTGAGTTGACCGTACGCCTGCCGCACCGCGGGGACATGCGCGTGGACGTGCGCACCGCGGCCGGCTCCGTCGACTCGGTCTTCGACGAGCTGACCACGAGCGCCAAATTCGGCGCGAGCCACGTGACGGGCACGCTCGGCGAGGGCTCGGGCCGGCTGCGGATCAACTCGGTATCGGGCGACGTGACGCTGCTGCGCCGCGCGCCGGAGGGAAAGGTGAGCGCATGAACCCCGTCTTCGGCCACGGCCGGCTACGGCTCTACCTGCTGAAGCTGCTCGACGAGAGCCCCCGTCACGGCTACGAGGTCATCCGCCTGCTCCACGACCGCTTCCTGGGCCTCTACTCGCCCTCCGCGGGCACCGTCTACCCGCGCCTGGCCAAGCTGGAGCAGGAGGGCCTGGTCGAGCACGACGTCGAAGGCGGCCGGAAGGTCTACCGGATCACCGACGCCGGCCGCGCCGAACTGGCGGCCCGCCAGGAGGAGTTGACCCAGTTGGAGGCGCAGATCCGCGAGTCGGTCTACGAGCGGGCCCGGGAGATCCGGGACGAGGTGCGCACGTCGGCGCAAAGCCTGCGGGAGGAACTGGGCCGCGCGGCCCGGGAGGTCCGCAAGTCCCCGCGCCCGGCCGTCGAGGAGGAGGAACGCCCGGACACCGACGACTGGTCCGACCCCAAGGCCGCCGGCCGCCGGTCCTGGGAACCGATGTTCTCCCAGCGCATGGCCGACCTCGCCGAGGGCCTGGCCCACAACCTGGTCGACCTGGCCGCCAAACCCGGCCTGTTCGACCTGGAGCGCGAACTCCGCCGCCGCTTCGGCACCGACCCGGAACCCACCTCCGCCCGAGCCCGAGCCACCGACGCCTGGTCCAAGGAAACCGACCGCCCGACCCGCGACCAGGACTCCCTGGACCTGGAAGCAATCATCGACTCCATCCGCACAGAGGTAACCCCCTGGGCCCACCGAGCCAGCGTAACCCAGGACCAACTGAGCCAGGCCCGAGACATCATCAAAACGGCGATCAAGGACCTGAAAGCCATCTTCGACCCCAACCCCCCACCCCAATAACCCACCCACCCGGCACGGGATACGACCACGGCAAGGCCGCATCCCGTGCCACCCAAAACAACCAAGCCAATCCAGCCCCACCGACACTCGAAGCAAACCAGCCCGACCCACACACGAGGCCACCCAGCCCGGCCCGCGCATGAGGCCAAATCAGCCCCGCCGGCGCTTGAGCCGAAACAGCCCGGCCGGCGCATGAGGCCAAATCAGCCCCGCCGGCGCTTGAGGCGAAACAGCCCGGCCGGCGCATGAGGCCACAGGGGCGCCACGTGACGTCGGCCGCACGGCCAAAGGCACACCGACCCCACCGGCCGCACGGCCAAGTGCACGGCCAACCACACGCGCCGACCCGGCCCGAGCCCGCCTACCCCCGCCGATGCAGTCGCGCCAGCGACAACCGCCCCGCCGCCAACACGCGCGTGTTCACCGACTCGACCCGCCCCGTCCGCCCCACCACGACCTTCGGATACACCGGAGGAAGCACCACCGCGTCCCGCGCGACGATCTCCCCCGCCACCCGCGTGAGCCGCGCCCGCCGCGCGTTGTCCGGCGTCGCCGCCGCCTCCTCGACCAGCCGATCCAGCTCCGGGTTCGCATACCCCGTGCTCTCGCCCCCGGTCGACACCGCCGGCGCCAACGCCGCGAAGCCCGTACGCCCGACCGCGTACCCCGACCCGCGCCGATCCACCAGCGCCGCGTCGAAGTCACCGACCCGCCGCCGCGCCGCCCACGTCGCCGCGTCCACCCGCTCGACCACGACGGTGAACCCGACCCGGTTCCACCCTTCGGCCAACACCCGCGCCACGTCCGGCAGTTCCCCGGCCTCCCCGACCACCGCCAGCAGCGTGAACCGCACGCCGTCCCGCGGCAACGGCACCGGCGCCTCGCCCAACATCGCGGTGACCCGCTCCGGCTCCACCGTCGGCCCCGCCGTCGCGCTCGGACTCGGCTTCGGCGACGCGGTCGGGCTGACCCCCCGCCCGTACGGGGTGTACTCCGGGTCCCACCCCTCGTTGCCCGGCCCCAGCGGCCCCTGCCCGATCACCGCGTCGCCCCGGTACACGTCCCGCAGCACCCGGGTGCGATCCATCCCGAACCCCAGCGCCCGCCGCACCGCGACGTCGTCGAACGGCGGCCGGCGCAGGTTCGGCAGCACCACCAGATCGGCCGGCCCGCTCGCGGTCTGCACGTACGTGTCGTCCGCCTTGCGCAACCGCCGCACCTGATCGGGCGTCGGGTGCGGGTACACCGCGAGCCGGTGCGCCTTCAGGTCGGCCACCGGATCGGCCGACGCGCGGAACTCCAACGCGTCCGCCGGCGCGGCCTTGTCCCGATACCCCGCGTCCCGGCGCAACACGACCGCACCGCCGTCCGCGCTCGCCAGCCGAAACGGCCCGGTGCCCACCAGCGCCCGAGGATCCCCCAGGCTCGCCTGATGCGGGATCGGCAGACAGGCCAGGAACGCCCGGAGCGCCCCGAACGCACGCGGCAGCTCGATCCGTACCGTCCGCGCGTCCGGCGCCTCGATCGCCCCGAACCGCCCCGCCAGCCACGGCGCCCAGTCCCCCGCCGTCGCCGGATCGTTCACCCGGCGCAGACACGCCGCCACATGCTCGGCGGTGAACGGATCCCCGTTGTGGAAGCGCACATCCGCCCGCAGCCGCACGGTCCAGCTCAGCCCGTCCGGCGCGATCAGCGGATCGGCCGCGGCCAGCACCGGCCCGATCGTGGTGTCGTCCCGGTAGGTGTACAGCGCCTCGACCACCGGGTCGGCGATCCACCGGGTCGCCTCGGCCGTCGAGTGCACCGGATTGAGCACGTCGGGCAGCCGCGGCAGGCCCACCACGAGCGTGCCCCCCGACCGCGACTCGCGCCCGCCACAACCGGCGAGCAGGCCCGCGGACACCGCGACCACCCCCGTACCGGCCCCCAGGGCAAGCACACGGCGACGGGACAACGGCATCCGAGGGTCCTTCCACAACCGAGAACCGGCAACCGACAGCCGGATCAAACAGCGAAAACGATCTTCCCGAACAACTCGCCCTCCGCCAACCGCCGAAACCCCTCCACCGCCTCGCGCAACGGCAGCACCGAGTCGATCACCGGCCGCACTCCGGCATGCGCGCACAGCCGAAGCAGCCCCGCGAGCTCGTCCTTGTCGCCCATCGTCGAACCGACCACGCGCAGTTCGTTGAAGAAGATCCGGGTCAACTCGGCGGCCGGCGGCCGATCGCCCGAGGTGGCACCGGAGATCACGATCGTGCCGCCCGGCTTCAGGCTCTTGATCGAGTGCGACCAGGTGGCCGCGCCGACCGTCTCCATCACCGCGTCCACCCGCTCGGGCAACCGCGCGCCCGAGCCGAACGCCGCGTCCGCGCCCAGCTCCACCGCCCGCGCGCCCTTGGCCTCGTCCCGGCTGGTCACCCACACGCGATACCCGGCCGCCTTCCCGAGCACCACCAGCGCGGTGGCCACCCCGCCGCCGGCGCCCTGGACCAGGATCGTGCCGCCCGGCCGCACCCCCGAGTTGGTGAACAACATCCGATACGCCGTCAACCACGCCGTAGGCAGGCAGCACGCCTGCTCGAAGCTCAGTTCGGCCGGCTTGGGCAGCAGGTTCCAGCGCGGTACGGCGACCTTCTCGGCGAAGGTGCCGTCGTAGCGCTCGGTCAGGATCGACCGGGGCTCGTCGGTCCCGAGCCCGCCGATCACCGAGTGCACGACGACCTCGTTGCCGTCCTCGTCGATCCCGGCCGCGTCACAGCCCAGGATCATCGGCAACTGCTTCTCGGTGATGCCCACACCCTTGAGGGACCACAGGTCGTGGTGGTTCAGCGAGGCGGCCTTGACCGTGACGGTCGTCCACCCCGGCGGCAGTGTCCCGTCCGCGCCGGGCTCGGGTCGTTCCCCGAGCCGGAGACCGGACAGCGGGTCCTGGGCATCGATGCGCACGGCACTCACGGCAAACATGCAGGCACCCTACTGACGCCGGCGACGAGCCGAGGGGCCCACCCGCCCGGGTGGGCCCCTCGGCTCTCGGCAGCCGTGGCCGCGCGTCGATCGTCGAACGGTCGGCGAGGAGCCGTCGGACGATCACCGATCCACGGACCGCGGCTCAGATGCGCGCCACACCGTCGCGGCGCGCGGCCTCGGCCACCGCCTTGGTCACCGCCGGCGCGACCCGATCGTCGAACGGCGACGGAATCACCCGGTCGGGCGCCAGCTCGTCGGCGACGACCGCGGCCAGCGCCTCGGCGGCGGCCACCTTCATCCCCTCGGTGATCCGCTTGGCGCGCACCGACAGGGCGCCGGCGAACACACCCGGGAAGGCCAGCACGTTGTTGATCTGGTTCGGGTAGTCGCTGCGCCCGGTGGCGACCACGGCCGCGTACTTGTGCGCGAGGTCCGGGTCGATCTCCGGGTTCGGGTTGGCCATCGCGAAGATGATCGCCTCGGGCGCCATCGTCGCCACGACCTCCTCGGGCACCTTGCCCGCGGAGACCCCGAGGAAGACGTCGGCGCCCTTCATCGCGACCTCGATGCCGCCGCGCAGCCCGGCCTTGTTGGTCAGCTCGGCGATCATCCGCTTGATCGGCGTCAGGTCGTCGCGTCCCTCGTGCACGATGCCCCGGCTGTCCACCACGCACAGGTCGCCGATGCCCGCCTCGATCAGGATCTTGGCGATCGCGATGCCCGCCGCACCCGCGCCCGAGATGACCGCGCGCAGGTCGCCGAGCCCGCGCCCGGTCACCGTGGCCGCGTTGCGCAGCGCGGCCAGCGCGACGATCGCGGTGCCGTGCTGGTCGTCGTGGAAGACCGGGATGGACACCCGCTCCTGGAGCCGGCGCTCGACCTCGAAGCAGCGCGGGGCGCTGATGTCCTCCAGGTTGATCCCGCCGAACGAGGGCGCGAGCCGGGCGATGGTGTCCACCAACTCGTCCACGTCGGTGCAGTCGAGCGCGATCGGCACCGCGTCGACGCCGCCGAACTGCTTGAACAGGATCGCCTTGCCCTCCATCACCGGCAGGGAGGCGGCCGGACCGATGTCGCCCAGACCGAGCACGGCGGTGCCGTCGGTGACGACCGCGACCGTGTTGGACACCCACGTGTAGTCGTGGACCAGCTCCGGGTTCTGCGCGATGGCCGTGCAGACACGTGCCACACCTGGCGTATAGGCCAGGGACAGGTCGTCGCGGTCGCGCACCGGGACGGTCGAGCGAACTTCCATTTTCCCGCCCCGGTGCAGGGCGAAGACCGGATCGAGTTCGTCCGTCGCCATGCTGTCCGTCGGGATGATCTCCGCTGCCACAGTGACCCCTCTTATCGACTTCATCGACATTGCTCAGTGGAAGTGCAGCTCTCGGAGCGCGAGCGCCGGCTGCCTACCTCAGCGGCATCGGCGCTTCGTGCAGCGCACATGATCCGGCTGAGGGTACGGGGGTCACCCGTGACGCCGATTTTGGCACACCCCCCGAACGGGGGTACGCCGGGGCGATGAACCGATTACCACCTTTTTGTGATGGACCGTCAATCCCTGGTGCACCCGGCCCAGACGCTAGTGCCACGGGCGGTACGCTGACAGTAACCGCCGCCACATCCGTCAGGTCGTTCCGGGCGAATCGCGCGCCGATCGTCCACCGCGCGAAGAAGGGCAGCCGTTGGACCTCTCCGCGTATGCCGAGCACGCGGTCCGCCTGGTCAACACCGAACAGCCGGCCCGCGGCGAGGACCTGCTGCGCTCCCCCGACGACGTGCCCGCGCTGATCGCACCCGTTCGGCGGATCCCGTCCCGGGTGACCGACGGTGACGTGGCCCGGCTGCGCTCGGTCCGCACCCGCCTGCGCGCGGTCTTCACCGCCGCCGCGGCCGGACGCGAGGCGGACGCGGTTGCGACGCTGAACGGGCTGCTCGCCGAATTCCCCGTACATCCGCGCCTGACCGGCCACGACGCCAGTCCGTGGCATCTACACCTGGCGGGCGACGCGGTCGGCGCGGCCGAGGGCTTCGCCGCCATCGCCGGCATGGGCCTGGCCGTGCACTTGACTACGCACGGTATCGACCGACTCGGCGTCTGCCAGGCGCTCCCGTGCCGGAACGTGTTCCTGGACCTGTCCGCAAATCGCTCCCGCCGGCACTGTTCGCACCGGTGCGCCTCGCGCGCCAACGTGGCCCTGTACCGGGCCAGACGCCGGGCCCGGGAGCCGCGACCCGACCGACATACCTGACATTTGCGGGTTGGCGGGCGGTCGACTGTGGCACATCTACATGGACGGCTTGATCTCCCGGTGCGAAATTACCGAAGTCGGGTACACTACGTACTCGTCAAATCACATATCGTGACGTACCGTCGGGTGGACGGCTCCCCGGTCGTTCCCGCCCGCGTTCGCGCATCGATGACGACAGTTGTCGGCCGGCGCGGTAGCGTCGCTGGGGTTCCCCGACATCGGTGGTGACCGCCTCCGGCGGCCACCCACAGCAGCACCTTGGAGGTGAGGGTGTCCCAGCGATCCGCACACACCGCGGACGAAGCCGGCACCGGGCAGCGTGACTTCGTCGAGGTCCGACTGCCTGCCGAAGGTGCCTATCTCTCCGTCCTGCGCACCGCCACGGCGGGCCTCGCGGCCCGCCTCGACTTCACCCTGGACGAGATCGAGGATCTGCGCATCGCGGTGGACGAGGCGTGCGCGATGTTGCTCGATCAGGCGGTGGCCGGCGGGATCCTCTCCTGCGTGTTCAACCTGGTGGGCGACGCGTTGCACGTGACCGTGTCCGCGCCGACCACCGACGGTCGAACACCCGCGCGCGACACGTTTGCCTGGACCGTCCTGTCGGCACTGGCCGGCGAGGTGGACGCCACGGTGAGCGACGACAAGGTGGTCGCCATCAGCCTGCACAAGAAGCGCGGTGGCGGGCCGGAGCAGACGTGAGCAGTGGTGTTGAAGGCGCGGCCAACGAACCGCAGCCGAGCGCGGCCTCACCCGACGAGGCCGCCGGGCGCGGCCGAGGGGAGGGTGAGGGCATGGTGAGCGACGCGAGTATGACGATGGACGGTGGCGTCGAGGCGACGGGGTCGGCGCGGCCTGCCGGAGCCGCCGGGCCCACGGGTCCCGCGGTGCCGAATCGGCGGCGGGCCGGTTCCGAACGCCACGCCCACGACCGCGAGGTCGCGCGGGGGCTGTTCGCGCGGTTGGCGGAGCTGGAATCGGATCCGCCGGCCCGGGCCGCGGTGCGCGATCGACTGGTGGAGATGCATCTGCCGCTGGTCGAGCACCTGGCCCGCCGGTTCCGCAATCGCGGCGAGCCGCTCGACGACCTGATCCAGGTGGCCACCATCGGCCTGATCAAGTCGGTGGACCGGTTCGACTCGGATCGCGGGGTCGAGTTCTCGACCTACGCGACGCCGACCATCGTCGGCGAGATCAAGCGGCACTTCCGGGACAAGGGCTGGGCGGTGCGGGTGCCGCGCCGACTCCAGGAGCTGCGGCTCGCGCTGACCTCGGCCACCGCCGAGCTGTCCCAGCGCAACGGCAGGTCCCCCACGGTCGCCGAACTCGCCGTGCAGTTGGGGATCTCCGAGGAGGAGGTGCTCGAAGGCCTCGAATCGGCCAACGCCTACAGCACGCTGTCGCTCGACGTGCCGGACACCGACGACGACTCGCCGGCCGTCGCCGACACGTTGGGCGCCGAGGACGACGCGCTGGAGGGGGTCGAGTATCGCGAGTCGCTCAAGCCGCTCCTGGAGCAGTTGCCGCCGCGGGAGAAGAAGATCCTGCTGCTTCGCTTCTTCGGCAACATGACCCAGTCCCAGATCGCGCAGGAGGTCGGCATCTCCCAGATGCACGTCTCGCGGCTGTTGGCGCGCACGCTCGCGCAGTTGCGCGAGCGCCTGCTGATCGAGGAGTAGCACCGGGGCGGCACCGGGTGCACCGGGTGCGCGCGGGTGTGGAAGTGCGGCGGCCCCGGACCGATGTCGGTCCGGGGCCGCCGCTTCGCCGAGCCGGTGTCCGCGCGCTCAGGCCCGCCGGGCCTGGTGCCGCGTTTCGAGCGCCTTGTACATCCCGGGGGTGGCGAGCGTGCCGATGGTGGCCGCGCCCACGATCATCGTCAGGATCCCGATCGCCATCTGATCCGCCTTGATCAGATACCAACCCATGCCGACCACGATCAGATTGGCGGTGATCGCCGGCGATCGGCTCCAGCGCCGGCCGCGCACCATGCCGGCGAAGGCGGCGACTATCCCGGCGGCGAGGATCAGCAGGTAGATGCCGATCGCCACACCCTCCGAGGAGTTGGTCGGATGGCCGAACTCGCTGCGGAAGGTCAGGTAGAGGGCGTAGCCGAGGAGCGCGAACGCCTCGACACCGACCACCGCGGTACAGATGCGCCAGGTGAGCGGGAGGGCCCCGGCGGGGTCCGGCTGGTCCTGGGCGGAAGGGCTCTCGGTCACCCCAAGACTGTAACCTCGGGCCGGTGTGCTCCGGGCCGGGGGCGTCCTACCCGCCGGTAGATACCCTGTCGTCATGCGTGCCCTTCTCGTCGTGAACCCCAAGGCCACGACCACCAGTGAGCGGACCCGCGACGTGCTGGCACACGCGCTCGCCGGCGACCTCAAGCTCGACGTGGTGAGCACCGAGCACCGGGGCCACGCCGCGGAGCTGGCCCGGCAGGCGGCCGACGACGGCATCGATCTGGTGATCGCGCTCGGCGGCGACGGCACGGTCAACGAGGTGGCCAACGGTCTCCTGGCGGCGGGCCCGGCCCCCTCGCTGCCGGCGGTGGCGGTGGTCCCGGGCGGCAGTACCAACGTCTTCGCCCGCTCGCTCGGACTGCCCAACGACCCGGTCGAGGCGACGGGTCTGCTGCTCGACGCGCTGCGCGCGGGTCGCAGTCGGGAGATCGGCCTGGGCCTGGCCGACGAGCGCTGGTTCCTGTTCTGCGCCGGACTCGGCTTCGACGCCGAGGTGGTCGGACGGGTGGAGCACCGCCGGGCCGGCGGCCGGCGAGCCACTCCCGGGTTGTACGTACGCTCCGCGATGCACCACTTCCTCGGCGGTCGAAACGCCCGCAGGAACGGCCCGCTCACGCTGGAGGTCCCGGGCATGGACCCGATCGGGGGAATCTGCCTCGGCATAGTCCAGAACACGGTCCCGTGGACGTTTTTGCGCGATCGGCCGTTGAATCCCTGTCCGCAAGCGTCATATGACACCGGATTGGACCTCTTCGCGCTCACCCGGATGACAACACTGCCCACATTGCGCCATCTGGCCCAGATGCTGGCCTCCACGGGTAATGCTCCACACGGGCGTCACGTCGTGTCCCTGCACGACTGCGATGCGTTCACTCTTCGGGCTGAAGAACCTGTTTCCCTTCAGGTCGACGGGGACCATCTGGGAGAACATCGGAGTGTGACCTTCAGGGGGGTTCCCCGTGCACTGCGTGTGATTGTGTGAGTGGAAGGGCCTTTTGGCCTTTCACTCGAACGCGAATACCCCGTTCATCCCTTCGATGTAGTGGTGTGACCTAGTCGACACCGATGATTTAAAAAATCCTGGCCCAAGGGGGTTGTATCGGCGGCCGAGGTTTGTAAGGCTCTACGAGGCGGCAGGGACGTGGCCGAAAGGTCATCTTCACCGCCCGAATCCACTGCCAAACCTGGGGACCGACTCCGTCGGCCCCATGCTTGTCGGGGGGTTCGTGAAAGCGTTCACATTCACAAGCCACAGCGGGGCCGGAAGCCCTTGCTGACCCACGAGGAGTTGGACCGCATGGACTGGCGCCACGTTGCTGCCTGCCGTGACGAAGACCCGGAGCTGTTCTTCCCGATCGGCAACACCGGTCCCGCTCTGCTTCAGATCGAGGAGGCGAAGGCGGTCTGCCGCCGTTGCCCCGTGATGGAGCAGTGCCTGGGCTGGGCTCTCGAGTCCGGTCAGGACGCGGGTGTGTGGGGCGGTCTGAGCGAGGACGAGCGTCGCGCTCTCAAGCGCCGCGCCGCCCGCAACCGCGCCCGCGCCTCCGCCTGATCACACGACGGGCTGAACTCTCCGGAGACTTGGATCACCGGAAAACAAAAAAGCTTTACCGCAGTTGCCCCGCCGGGGTCCGATCGGACCGAGGCGGGGCAACTGCTTTTTCCCGTGTGGGTGTTCGTCGCGGACGCGGGATCCGAACCGATCCGGAATTCGGCGGCGGGGCTCAGCGGCGCTGCCGCAGGTGTACGTCCAGCCTGACGATCGTGCCGCCGGCCGGATTCGGCACCATGTCGAAACGGCCCGCGAGTTCGCTGCCCACGAGGGTGCGCACGATCTGCAGGCCGAGATTGCCGGACGTCTGCGGGTCGAAGCCTTCGGGCAGGCCGATCCCGTCGTCGGTGACGGTGATCAGCAGTCGCTCCGCCCACCGTTCCGCGTGCACCTCCAGGGTGTTGGCCCGATCCGCGTACGCCGGGTCCTCGAACGCGTGCTCCAGGGCGTTTTGCAGCAGCTCGGTCAACACCATCGCCAGCGGCGTGGCGGTCTCCGCGATCAGCTCGCCGAAGTTGCCGTGCCGGGCGGTGCGCACCCGCAGCGAGGACGCGGCGACCTCGGTGACCATCGACAACACCCGGTCGGCGATCTCGTCGAAGTCCACCCGCTCGTCCAGCGTCTGGGACAACGTCTCGTGCACGATCGCGATCGAGCCGACCCGGCGCACCGCCTCCTCGAGCGCGGCGCGGGCCTGCGGCGCGTCCATCCGGCGGGCCTGGAGGCGCAGCAGCGCGGCCACCGTCTGGAGGTTGTTCTTCACCCGGTGGTGGATCTCCCGGATGGTCGCGTCCTTGGTGATCAGCTCGCGTTCGCGACGGCGCAATTCGGTCACGTCGCGCAGCAGCATGATCGCGCCGATCCGCTGACCGCGCGGCTTGAGCGGGATCGCCCGCAGCTGCACCACCGCGGCCGGCGTCTCGACCTCGGTCTCGCGCGGCGCCCAGCCGCTGGCGACCGCGGAGATCGCCTCGTCGACCGGTCCCTCGTGCGGGGCCAGTTCGGCGGTGATCCGGCCGAGGTGGCAGCCCACCAGGTCGGTGGACAGGCCGAGTCGGTGGTAGGCGGAGAGCGCGTTGGGACTGGCGTACTGCACGATGCCGTCGGCGTCGAGCCGGATCAGGCCGTCGCCCACGCGCGGCGAGGCGTCCATGTCGAGCAGTTCGCCCGCGTGCGGAAACGTCCCTGCGGCGATCATCTGGGCCAGGTCCGCGGCGCTTTGCAGATAGGTCAGTTCCAGCCGGCTTGGGGTGCGCGCGGTGAGCAGGTTCGTGTTGCGCGCGATCACCCCGATCACCCGGCCCTCGCGGGAGACGGGGATGGCCTCGACCCGCACGGGCACGTCGTCGCGCCACTCCGGGTCGCCCTCGCGCACGATCCGCCCCTCGTCGAGGGCGGCGTCCAGCATCGGCCGCCGGCCGCGCGGGACGAAGTCGCCGACCAGGTCGTCCTGGTGCGAGGTGGCGCCGGTGTTGGGCCGCATCTGCGCCACCGCCACGTACTGCCCGTCGTCGGTGGGCACCCACAGCACCAGGTCGGCGAACGACAGGTCCGCGAGCAGTTGCCACTCGGACACCAGCAGGTGCAGCCACTCCAGGTCGGCGGCGGACAGCGCGCCGTGGCGGCGGACGAGATCGTTCATGGAGGGCACACGCGCAGCGTACTTTCCACCCGGCCTGCGATCCTGGCCGCCCCACTCCGCCGCACCCGTGAGGTATGGATGTCCACCGAATCGCCCACGCCCGGCCGGCCCCTCCCCGGCGGCGGTCATCCGCTCGACTGGCTGGACCTGCGGGAGAAGGAACGGGAGGAGGCGGGGCTGCGGCGCCGGCTGCGTCCGCGCGAGGCGACGGTCGACGGGCTGGATCTGGCCGGAAACGACTACCTGGGGCTTACCCGCGACGAACGGGTGATCGAGGCGGGTGTGCGCGCCCTGCGCACCTGGGGCGGCGGGTCGACCGGGTCGCGCCTGGTGACCGGGTCCACGACGCTGCACGCCGCCTTGGAGGCGGAGCTGGCCGCGCACATGGGGGCCGAGGCGGCGCTGGTGTTCTCCTCCGGCTACCTGGCCAACCTCGGGGTGATCTGCGGCCTGATCGGCAAGGGCGGACTGGTCGTCTCGGACACGATCAACCACGCCTCGATCGTGGACGCGTGCCGGCTGTCCCGGGCCCGGGTGGCGATCACCCCGCACTGCGACGTCGAGGCGGTGGCCCGGGTGCTGGCGGAACGGGCCGAGGAACGGGCCCTGGTGGTCGTGGACGCGGTTTTCTCGGTCGACGGGAACATCGCCCCCCTCGCGGCGCTGGCGGCCGTCACACGGCGATATGGCGCCGTCCTGCTCGTGGACGAGGCGCACGGGCTCGGTGTGGTCGGCGCGGGCGGTCGGGGCGCGGTGCACGCGGCCGGGCTCGCGGGGGCCGACGACGTGGTGCTGACCGCGACGTTGTCCAAGGCGCTCGGCGCGCAGGGCGGCGCGGTGCTGGGTCCGCGCCGGGTGGTCGAGCACCTGGTCGACGCGGCCAGGTCGTTCATCTTCGACACCGGGCTGGCCCCGGCGAGCGTCGCGGCGGCCCTGGAGGCGCTGCGGATCCTGCGCGCGGAGCCGGATCTGGCCGAGCGGGTACGGGCGAACGCGCGCGCGCTCGCGGCCGGCGCCCGGGAGGCGGGGCTGCGCGCGACCGAGCCCGAGGGCGCGGTGACGTCGGTGCTCGTCGGCGAGGCGCGGCTCGCGTTCGACACCGCCGCGCGCTGCGCGGATGCCGGGGTCCGGGTCGGCTGCTTCCGTCCGCCGTCGGTGCCCGACGGCATCTCCCGACTGCGCCTCGCGGCCCGCGCGGACCTGACCCCGGCCGATCTGGAGCGGGCCCTGACGGCACTGCGATACGCCACTTCGTGACCCGATAACCACCGGTATACGTGTCATGTCCCTCGACATTGGTCTAGACAACTGGGATTGGTCTGAACCAAAATGGGCGGCGGCCTCCCGGCCCGCACCGGGAGGCCGCCGAACGTTCGGCCGCGTAGCGGTCCCGCAGGGAAGGAAGGGCACGCGTGGCCGGCATAGGGGCACCTCGCGTGCTTGTGGACGGGAAGCTCGTGGGCCCGGCCGAGGTGGGGGTCGAGCAGGGCCGGATCACCGGCGTCACCCGGGGACCCGGCCGCCCCGACACACTCCGACTGCCGCACGGCGTACTCACGCCCGGCCTGATCGACGTGCAGCTCAACGGCGCGTTCGGGCACGACTTCGTGGCCGCGGACGCGACCGCCTGGCGTGAGGTCGCCGCCCGGCTCCCCTCGACCGGCGTCACCGCCTTTTGCCCGACCTTCATCACCGGCGACCTGGACATCCTCACCGCGGCCCTCGTGCGGGCCGCGGAGTTGCGCGCCAAGCTCGCCACGGAGCCCATCGCGCGCGACCTGGGCGTGCACCTGGAGGGGCCGTTCCTGTCCCCCGCCCGGGTCGGCACCCACCCGCCGGAGTACCTGCGCGAGCCCACTCCCGAACTGATCGACCGGCTGCTCCTGGACGACGCCGTCCGCGAGGCGCTGACGCTGGTCACCCTGGCCCCCGAACTTCCCGGTGCGCTCGAGGCCATTCGACGCATCGTCGCCGCGGGGATCCGAGTCTCGGCCGGACACACGGACGCGACCGCCGCCGAGATGTCCGCCGCCGCGGACGCGGGCGCGACCATGGTCACCCACCTGTTCAACGCCCAGCGCGGCCTGGGCCACCGCGAGCCGGGCGTGGTCGGCGCGGCGCTGAGCGACCCGCGCCTGACCCCCGGCCTGATCGCCGACCTGCACCACGTGGTGGGCCCGGTCTGCTCGCTGGTGCTGCGTGTGGCGGGCGAGCGCACCGCGCTGGTCACCGACGCGATGGCGGCCGCGGGCATGCCGCCCGGCCGCTACCGGCTCGGCGACGTGGACGTGACCCTGGTCGAGGGCGACGTGCCGCGCAACCCCGACGGCACCATCGCCGGCTCGGCGCTGACCCTGGACCTGGCCGTGCGCAACCTGATCGGCCTGGGCAACCCGCCGGCGCGGGTGCTCACCTCCGCGACCAGGGTCCCGGCCGACGCCCTGGGCCGCACCGACCTCGGCCGCATCGCCCCCGGCGCCACGGCCGACCTGGTCTGGTGGAGCGACGAGTGGACGATCCTCAAGACCTGGATCGGCGGAGTGGTCGCCTACGAGGCCACCACCGCCTGACCACCCCCACCCCACGACGTGCGAAAGCCCCCGACCCGGGTCGCGGG
>NZ_JBHTVA010000025.1:0-140713 GCF_042793325.1 Embleya sp. NPDC056575 | reverse complement strand
GGCGGGGGCGTTCCGTGGGGGTCGGGCGGCCGACGTCTCCCAGGGTCGGATCGGCGGGCGATCAGACCAGGTCGAAGCGGTCGGCGTTCATGACCTTGGTCCAGGCGTGGACGAAGTCGGTGACGAACTTCTCCTTGGCGTCGTCGCTCGCGTAGACCTCCGCGAGCGCGCGCAGCTCGGAGTTCGCCCCGAAGACCAGGTCGACCCGGCTGCCGGTCCACTTGACCTCGCCGGTGGCCGCGTCGCGACCCTCGAACGTGTTCGCGTCCTCCGACGTCGCCTTCCACGTCGTGCCCATGTCGAGCAGGTTGACGAAGAAGTCGTTGCTCAGCACGCCGGGCGTGCTGGTGAACACGCCGAGCGACGACTCCTGGTGGTTGGCGCCCAGGACACGCAGCCCGCCGACCAGGACCGTGGTCTCCGGCGCGCTCAGGGTCAGCAGGTTCGCCCGGTCGATGAGCAGGTACTCGGCCGGCAGCCGGTTGCCCTTCGCGAGGTGGTTGCGGAACCCGTCGGCGGTCGGCTCCAGGGCGGAGAACGACTCGACGTCGGTCTCCTCCTGCGAGGCGTCCACCCGGCCCGGGGTGAAGGGCACCTCGATGTCGACCCCGCCGGCCTTGGCGGCCTGCTCGACCGCGGCACCGCCGGCGAGCACGATCAGGTCGGCGAGCGAGACCCGCTTGCCGTCGCCGCGACCGCCGTCGAACGCCGCCTTGATCTCCTCCAGGCCGTGCAGCACCGCGGCCAGCCGGTCGGGCTCGTTGACCTCCCAGCCGAGCTGCGGTTCGAGCCGCAGCCGCGCGCCGTTGGCGCCGCCGCGCTTGTCGCTGCCGCGGAAGGAGGACGCCGACGCCCACGCGGTGGACACCAGCTGGGACACGGTCAGGCCGGAGGCGAACACCCGGGCCTTGAGGTCGGCGATCTCCTCGGCGCCGATCAGCTCGTGGTCGACCGCCGGCAGCGGGTCCTGCCACAGCAGCGTCTCGGTGGGCACCTCCGGGCCGAGGTAGCGCACGACCGGGCCCATGTCGCGGTGGGTCAGCTTGAACCACGCGCGCGCGAAGGCGTCGGCGAACGCCTGCGGCTCGGCCAGGAACCGACGCGAGATCTGCTCGTACGCCGGGTCGAAGCGCAGCGACAGGTCGGTGGTCAGCATGGTCGGCGCGTGCGTCTTCGACGGGTCGTGCGCGTCCGGTACGGTGCCCGCGCCGGCGCCGTCCTTCGGCTTCCACTGGTGCGCGCCGGCCGGGCTCTTGGACAGCTCCCAGTCGTAGCCGAACAGCGTCTCGAAGAAGCTGTTGTCCCAGCTCACCGGGGTGGCGGTCCAGGCGCCCTCAAGCCCGCTGGTGATCGCGTCGGCGCCCTTGCCGGTGCCGAACGTGTTCTTCCAGCCCAGGCCCTGCTGCTCGATCGGGGCGGCCTCGGGGTCGGGACCGACATGGTCGGCCGGGCCCGCGCCGTGCGTCTTGCCGAAGGTGTGCCCGCCGGCGATCAGGGCGACGGTCTCCTCGTCGTTCATCGCCATCCGGCGGAACGTCTCGCGGATGTCGCGTGCGGCGGCCAGCGGGTCCGGGTTGCCGTTCGGGCCCTCCGGGTTGACGTAGATCAGGCCCATCTGGACCGCGCCGAGCGGGTTCTCCAGATCCCGGTCGCCGCTGTAGCGCTCGTCGCCGAGCCAGGTGGTCTCCGGACCCCAGTAGACGTCCTCGTCGGCCTCCCACACGTCGGCGCGACCGCCGCCGAAGCCGAAGGTCTCGAAGCCCATCGTCTCCAGGGCCACGTTGCCGGTGAGTATCAGCAGGTCGGCCCAGGACAGGCTCTGCCCGTACTTCTTCTTGACCGGCCACAGCAGCCGACGGGCCTTGTCCAGGCTCGCGTTGTCCGGCCAGCTGTTGAGCGGGGCGAAGCGCTGCTGCCCGGCACCGGCGCCGCCGCGGCCGTCGCTGATCCGGTAGGTGCCGGCGCTGTGCCAGGCCATCCGGATCATGAACGGGCCGTAGTTGCCGTAGTCGGCCGGCCACCAGTCCTGCGAGGTGGTCAGCACCTCGGCGATGTCCCGCTTGACCGCGGGAAGATCGAGCGCCTTGAACGCCTCGGCGTAGTCGAAGTCCGCGCCCAGGGGGTTGGCCACGGCGGGGTTCTTGGCGAGGATCTTCAGGTTCAGTCGCTCCGGCCACCACTGCCGGTTCCCACCGCCCTGGGTCGGGTGCGGTGCGCGCGTGTGCGCGACCGGGCAGCCCCCTCCGCCCTCCGTCTTCGCGTCTACGACGATTGCATCATTGTTCTCGGACATGGGAATCCTTCCGGACCAGGCGGATCGTGGTACTCGGGGAATGCGAGCGGTGCGACGTCGGGGGAAGAAGCCGGACTCGCCGGACGTGCTCGGCCCGGGAGCATCGACAAACCTCTACGGTCGTGCGGTCCACGTCGGCGGCGACACGACGGATCGGCGGAACCGGGCCGCGTCGCGGTCGGTTCTGCGCGTGGTACGGGTCCCGCGCCGGCGGCCGACTTCGTCAGGCCGACACCGCGCGATTCCACGGCGGTGGTCCCGTCACGTCTCCGTCTCCTGCCGTAGTGGGGTGTTCCCGACTCTTGGCTATCGCCAGAACCGATCCTACGATGGACAGAGTCCAAGTCAAGATGTGCGCCAATTCCATATTCAAACGGAACCCGGACCTCCGCCGGTAAACTCGGGTCTCCACCGAACCTGAATAGGTGAAGCGATATGAGTGACCTGCTGGAGCGACTGCGCGCGCGTGGTTGGCGGATGACGTCGCAGCGGCGCGTCGTGGCCGAGGTCCTCGACGGCGACCACGTGCATCTGACGGCCGACGAGGTCCACGCGCGCGCGGTGGCGCGCCTGCCCGAGATCTCCCGCGCCACGGTCTACAACGCGCTGGGCGAGCTGGTCTCGCTGGGCGAGGTCATCGAGGTGTCCACCGACGGCCGCGCCAAGCGCTACGACCCCAACGCGCACCGCCCGCACCAGCACCTGGTCTGCTCCCGGTGCGGCACCATCCGCGACGTACACCCGGCGGGCAACCCCCTGACCGACCTCCCCACCGACCAGCGCTTCGGCTTCACCGTCTCCGCGGTCGAGGTCACCTACCGAGGCCTGTGCCCGGGTTGCGCGTAGCGCTTCCGTACCGCACCGGCGATCGCACCGAGCGACGGACGAGGGCGGATGCTCGACAGTAGGGTGGGGCGGAACGACCGTGAGGAATGAGGAGGCGATCGTGGTGGGCGATGCGCACGCCGAGACATCGGAAGACGCGCCGCTGTTCCCCATGCCGCCGGTGACCGAACAGGCGCTGCGGGTGGCAGTGCTCTCGCTGGACCCGGCAGCGGCCGTTCGCTTCGAACGAGAGTTCCACTCCGCCTGGCAGGAAGCCGTGCAAACGGACAGCACCGTCCCCATGCATACGTTCCTGCACCGCTGGGCCGTCTTCGTGGCACTGCGTCGCTTCCCGGCTCGGGCACGTCGCCTTCGCGAGTTGGAGCAAACGATCGCGGACGCAAACACTTTCGCCGCCACGCGCCCGGCAGCCGCCGAGATCGCCGCCATGCTCGACGAAGCCGCCCGCGAAGCCGTCGCGTGAGTGATTGGACCTGGGAGTACGACCCGGACGCGGACCACGTCGTCGGCGGGCTCGCGGCCGACGTCCGAGCAGATGTCGAATCCCTCGCACAACGCCTGGCCGACGCCGCCTCGATGCTCCGCGTCCAACACCGGCCGCACCTGGGCGATCGCTGACAGCGAGTCATGGGCGCGCTGCCCGCCCCGTGCCTACCGTCACCCCTGGTGCAGCCAGGTGTTCAGGACGACGTGGCCGTCGGGGCGGGGGCGGGTGATGGGCTTGGCGTCGGTGAGGTGGAAGCCGGTGGATCGGGCGACGGCGATGCTGGGGGTGTTGTCGGCGGCGATGCGCAGGATCACCGCGTCGGCGCCGAGTTCGTCGCGGGCGTATTCCGTCATCAGGCGCACCGCGCGGCCGGCCAGGCCCCGGCGGCGGTGCCGTGCGCCGATTCCGTAGGCGATCTCCCCCACCCGGCGCGGCCGCGCGGCCGCGGAGCCGAGGTCGACGTCGGGGCCGTCGGCGTCCGGGAACAGCAGCACCTCGCCGCACGGTTCGCCGCCGTCGAGGGTGACCGCCAGTTGGATGCCCCGATGCAGGGCGCGGGACGCGCGGGCCCGCGCCAGGTACGCCCGTGCGGCCTCGGCGTCGAACGGCGAGACCAGCGGCGTCCATCGGTCGATCTCGGGCTCGTCGAACAGTTCCACCATGGCCGGCACGTCGTCGTCGTTCCACTCGCGCAGCCACAGCCCGTGGCCCTGTACGCGGATCTCGCTCGGCAGAAGGTATGCGGGTGATGAGGTCATGACCTCGATCCTGCCCGCCGAGCCGCGCCGAGGCCACGCCCGCCGACGCGAGACCGCGCTTATCGGCTACCGGCCGCCGGGGGAGACGTACCGCCTCGCGAGAGGGAGTTCGCTCTCCGACCTGGGGTGGTGTCGAGGGTTCGTCGGGCCTGAAAGCGTGGTGTGCATGACCACACGACACGTGGGCCGCGTGTGCCGCGGCCGGTATCGACTCGTCCTGGTGGGCACGGTTTTCCTGGCTCTGCTCGGTTCCGCGGGCGTGGCCGTCGGCGCGGAGCCGGCACCCGCCTCGGAGCGCGCCCCGGACGGCATCTGGCGTTCCGACGGCTACGGGACGGTCCTCACCATCGACGGCGGCGTATTGCGGCCGTACGAGAGCACCGACATCGGGTGCGTGCCCGGCACCCCGGCGTACCGGGAGCACGCACCGGACGGCTCCGTGCGCTTCCGGGCCCGCGACGCCCCCGACAGCTACTTCCCGATCACGGTACGCCGGCTTCCCGGGCGCCCCGATCGGGCCACCCTGACCGTCGAAGGCACCCTGGGCCGCCGCGAGTTGCGGCGCGTCCGCACGCTCCCGGCCGACTGCCTGCGGCCCGCACCCGCCGATCCGCCGGCCGTGTTCGACGTGTTCTGGCAGACATTCCGGGAGAACTACGCCTTCTTCGCCGAACGCGGCGTCGACTGGGCGGCGGCCCGGGGCAGGTATCGGCCGATGGTGCGCCCGGACACCACCGACGATCGCCTCTTCGAGATCCTCACCACGATGGCCGAACCACTGCGCGACGGCCACACCTCCCTGCGGGCCCCGGCCCTGGACCGCTTCTGGCGGGTCGGCCGCCCCGGCACACCCGAGTTGGACCAGGCGTACGAGGACCGGATCCGGGCCTTCGTCGAGCGCCGCGACCTCGGCGACACGCCGTTGCGGACCTTCGCCGCGGGCGCGATCGGCTATGCCGAACTCCCGGGCCGGATCGGCTATCTGCGGATCAACCGGTTCGTCGGCTACACCGGCGACCAGGCCCCGTTCGCGGTCGAGGCGGCCGAACTCGACCGCGCCCTCGACACGATCGTCACCGCCCGACGCGCGTCCGGGCCCGACGCCTGGCACGGCCTGATCATCGACATCCGGGTCAACCTCGGCGGCCTGGACGACCTCGGCCGACGCGTCGCCGCCCGGCTGACCGACCGGGCCCACCCCGCCTACGTCAAGAGCGCCCGCGACGACCCGCACGACCCCACCCGCTTCACCCGACCCCAGTCGTTCCGGATCGAGCCCGCCGCCGGCGCGCCGCGCTACACCGGCCCGGTCGCGGTCCTCACCGGCCCCGCCACGGTGAGCGCCGGCGAGACGTTCGCGCTGGCGCTGCGCGAACGCCCGGGGCCCACCACCTTCGTCGGCGACAACACGCAGGGCATCTTCTCCGACATGTTCGGCCGCACGCTCCCCAACGGCTGGGCGGTCACCCTGTCCAACGAACGCTACGTCTCCCCCACCGGCCGCTGCTTCGAAGGTGTGGGGCTGCCGGTCGACTTCCGCACCCCGGTCTTCACGGACGCGGAGTTCGCCGCCGACCGCGACTCCGCCTTCGACCGCGCGGTGCGACTGCTGGGCGGTCACAATCCCTGACCGGTGGCCCCGCTCTCGGGGCGGCGAGCGGTGACGGTGAAGTAGTCCAGGGTGCCCTCGCGGTAGGCCAGGAGGAAGTTGTGCGGCCAGGTGCCGGGCGCCCAGGTGCGATCCAGCCAGCGGTCCCACCCGGGCCAGACCGACTCGCCGATCGAGTCGACCCGGATGTCGCCGAGCCCGGCTTGTTCGAGGGCGTCGGTCAACTCCGGGACGGTGTGCGGTACATCCAGGTCCTCGGCGAACGTGTGCAGCAACTCGGCCGGCCGCCGCGCCCGGACCGGATCGGCGTCGGGCACGAGGAAGGTGGCCACGACCATGCGCCCCCCGGGCCGCAACACCCGGGCGGCCTCGTGGGCGAACGCTCCGAGGTCACGGAAGTGCTGAGCGGCCTCGACGCTGTACAGGCAGTCGAACTCGCCCTCGCCGAACGGCATGTCCTCGGCCGCCCCGCGCACGAACCGCAACCCCCCGGGCCGGCGCGCGGACACCTCGGCGGTGGCCCGTTCGGCCCGCCGCAACTGCTCCGGATGGATGTCCATGCCGGTGACGCGGGCGAAGCCGTACTCCTCCAGCGCCACCGCGCCCCCGGCGCCCATCCCGCAGCCCACCTCCAGGACCCGCAGCCCCTCGCCCGGCGCCAACCCGTCCAGCACGTGCCGATACAGGGCCCGCTGACTGGCCACGCGATCCTCCTCGGTGAGCACCCGATCGAGATCGATCCCCTGCCAGTAGCCGAAGTTGATGAACCCGCCGCCGAACAACCCCGTCGCCCCGAGATCGTCCGCCCCATAGGTCCTCTCGACCGCCGCCGGAATCACGTGCCGCGTCCCACCGGACCCGTCCGTCATCGACCCCACCTCTCGACAGGAAGCACACCCACCCCCCGGTTGCCCACCCCGCCCATCCCCCGAACCCCGCCCCACCCCCCGATTCCGCACCACCGCACACCGACCCACCCACCCCGATCAACCGTCCTCGGGCCACACACGGCCGAGTCGTGTCGGCGGTATGCGGACGCCGGGATTCCGGATCGTGGGGCATTGGTTCGCCGCTGTTCAAGTGTGTGGTGTCTGGCGGCCATCGTGTTGCGCCAGGGTCTTGGCGGCCGGACCTGTCGGTACGGCACTGGCACGGCAGAGGAGTTCGGTGCACATGAGGTCGATGGTCCGAGGTTTGCGGTCGGCGGTACGCGGCGTGGCGGCCGGGGCGGCATGCGTCGCGCTGTGTGCGACGGTCGGGCTCACGGGCACGGCGCACGCGGCGGAGGTGTCCGACGAGCAGGCGGCGGGAGCGAAGCCGGCGTTCCCGTCCGAGATCAAGGGGTGGCAGCCGATCGGGCGGTACGAGATCGACGCCGCGTCGCAGGCCCAGGGACTGGCCAACGTGCGCCCGCCCGGTGCCGAGCCGTACCTGTACTACACCGGCAACACCTCGATCCCCGCGCCGGTGCGCGAGCGCGGCTGGTCGCACATCGGCGACCCGGACTCCTCGCGCGGCTACCTGTTCGACGCGTACCAGGGCGGCGGCGACGCGACGGCGAAGATGTTCCGGGTGACCACGCCGTCGGGCGCGGCCTACGAGTACGTGCACCCGCTGGCGGCCGGCGAGGCGATGAACAACTCGTTCGCCGCGATCTCCCCCGACAGCCGCTGGATGGTCTCCGGCGAGTGGGACACGATGAACCGCCTGCTCGTCTTCCCCACCCCGCTGCTCAACCCCGCCACCGCGCGTACGGGCGGCGACCTCGCGCTCGCGGGCACCATCGAACTGGACCGTCCGGTCAAGGACATCCAGGGTTGTACGTTCCTGGACGCGAAGCGGCTGTTGTGCGCGTCGGACGACTCCGACCGGAAGTTGTTCCCCGAGGCCAAGCCGCTGCTGCAGATCGAACTGAAGAAGGCGCTCAACGGTCGCACCGTCACCGGGCACGTGACCTCGCTCGGTGCGCTTCCGCAGCTCAGCGCCTGCCCCGGCACGGCCGTCGACTTCGAGACCGAGGGCAACGACTACGACCGGCGCACCGGTGTGCTGCGCGTCGAGATGATCCCGCCGCGCGACTGCGCGGCGCGCGCGACGGTGTACGAGTTCAAGCGCAAGCACTGAGCCGGTAGGGGTGGGGGGTGGGTCACGGGGCGAACGCCCGGTGGCCCGCCCTCCCCGGGACTACGCGTCCTGGGCGGTGAGCCGGCCGGACTTCACCGCGGCGAGGAGCGCCGCGTGGTCGCGTTCGTTGCGGTCGGCGTAGGTTTCCGCGAAGGTGGTCACCGCGCGGTCGAAGGTGTCCCCACCGCCCAGGTAGGCCGCGACGGCGATGCGGTCCCCGGAGCGGGCGTGCGCGCGGGCCAGGGTGGCGCCGCACAGTTCGCCGAACAGGCGCATTCCGCGCGGCACCATCAGGGACGGTTCGGCGATGCCCTTCCAGTCGCGGAGTTGACGGACGTAGAAGTCGCGTTGCCGTCCGTCGATGCCGTCCGCCCGTTCCCAGCCCAGGAGCATGTCGCCGGCGGCCTGCATCAACCGCTGGCCCGTGACGACGCGTTCGCCCTGGGTGGCCGTCTCGGCGGGGCCGACGTGCGCGGCCAGGACCGACTCGTCGGCCTCCTTTGCCTGGAGGATCAGCGGGTCGTCCAGGTCGCGGCCGAGCAGGAGCACGATCCAGCAGCGGGTGCCGACGCTGCCGACGCCGACGACCTTGCGGGCCATGTCCACCACGGTGTACTGGCCGAGCAGGTGGCGCAGTTCGGAGCGGAGCGTGCGGCGATAGCGGTCGATCAGGTCGCCGATCCGTCCGGCGAGCGCGGCCCGTTCGTCGTCGGGCAGGAGTTCGGCGATCGGGGTGACCAGCGGCGGTGAGGAGATGATCCGCGGCTCGCCGTCGACCATGCGGGTGAGCTTCGCGAACGCCTGGAGGGTGTCCCGACCGCGCGCCTTGCCCATGGCCTTGGACAGTTGCCGCCGGCCGCGTTTGTGCAACCGTCCGGACGCCAGCGCCCGGACCCGGTCCGCGTCGGCCTTGGCGTACCAGACGTCGAGGTTGCGCATGCCCGCGAAGCGGCGCATCGCCTCGCGGTAGGACCGTACGGTCCCCCGGACCACGTCGGCGCGTTCGGCGTCCGTATAGCCGTTTTCGCGCCCCGCGATGACCAGGCTCGCGGCCAGCCGCTTCACATCCCACTCCCACGGCCCGGGCAACGTCTCGTCGAAGTCGTTGAGGTCGAACAGCAGCAGCCGTTCGGGCGAGGCCAGCAGTCGGAAGTTGAGCATGTGCGCGTCGCCGCACAGTTGCACCCGCAGCCCCGAACTCGGCGTGCCGGCAAGGTCACTCGCCATGATCGCGGCGGCACCTCGATAGAACCGGAACGGCGACTCGGACATGCGTCCGTACCGGATCGGCACCAACTCCGGCACCCGTGACGCCGATTGCCGCTCGATCAGCTCGATCGGGTCGGGCCGCCGGGTCGGTGCGAACTCGGCGTGGCTCGACCGCGACGCCTTCGCCCGCGCCGCCCGGCCGCGCTCGGCGCGCTCCCGGGGTGTGGGCGGCGTGGTCTCGCGGGTACGGACTTCGGCCTTCGGCGTCATCGCAAGCCCTCCGGAACCGCATAGAGGCACACACGATCCGCGCATGCGGCCGACGCGGTTCGCCCGAACGGGTGCCCCCGATCGCCTGGCGGCCCGGGGGCGAGGGCGGCACGCCGCCCCACCTCAGGAAAAGCGTTGGGCCCGCTCCCGGCGAGCGGTGTGGCGCCAACGAGTGACGGCGGCGCGGCCGTCAGGGCCGGCGGGGACGCGCGGGGCGGTGCGCGCGCAGGCGCTGCCAGGTGCCGGCCAGGTGTGCGCCGAAGGCGAGGTTCAGCACGGCGGCCGGGGCGATCAGCGGCCAGGCGAGCGAGGTGGGGGCGGTGACGCCGCGGTTGACGACCAGCATGAGCAGGGTGGCCAGGACGAGGAGTACGCCGAACGTGGCGGTCGCCGCCTCGCGCAGTGGCGGGGCGGCGTCGGGCAGGGCGGCCCGGGGGCCGCTCGCCGCGCGCAGCCCGGACAGCGCCGAGGCCGCGGCCAGGACGGTCCCGAAGGCGAGCAGCCCCAGGCCCGCGTCGAGGACGGGCGGGCGTCGCTCCCAGGGACCGGCCGGACCGGCCAGCATGGCGATGGACCAGATGCCCGCCAGTGCCGGCAGCGCCCAGAGGGTGGTCAGGACCTGTCGCCGCGCCCGGCGTCGGCCGGTGGCGGCGTTGTGGGCTGCGGCCACGGTGGCCGGCGACCCCCACTCGGCCGCGGCCCGGCGACCGGCCTCCTCCGGGTCGCCGCAGTCGTCCAGGTGCGCCTCGGCCGCCGCGAGCAGCCCGTCGAGCGCCTCGTCGAGGATCGCCCGACGCCGGGCCCGCGTGCCGGTCAACTCGGCGGCGAGGCGGCGAAGGTAGTCGTCGATCACGGTGTCGGGCAGGGTGGCGGAGGCGGCGTCGGGCCCGGCGGCGTGCACCGCCGGCGGCGCGGCGTCGGTCTCGGGCTCGTACCCGTCGCCGGGCGCGGGAGCGGGCCTCACGCGGGCTCGACCCCCAGCACCCCGGACACGACGTCGGCGAACTCCCGCCAGGACGAGCGCTGTTCGCTCAGTGCCCGCTTCCCCGCCCGGGTCAGCGCGTAGCTGCGCCGGCGCCGCCCGCCGTGCACCGACCACCGCCCGGCGATCAGACCGGCCGTCTCCAGCCGGTGCAGCGCCGGATAGACGGTGCCCGTCGGCAGCGTGATGTGCCCGCCGCTGCGGGACTTGAGTTCCTCGACGATCGCGTAGCCGTGTTGCTCGCCGGACTCCAACACGGCCAGGAGCATGCCTTCGAGATGTCCTTTGAGCACTTCCGCCTTCATGGGTCGGCAGGCTACACGGACGATGCGTAGCGAGACTACGTGCCTCCGCCGATAGGTAGCGACGTTATGTATAGACTCTCGCCGCATAGGTAGCGTGCCTATCCATTCGAAACGGGGGACGTCCGTCGTGGAGACGATGACGCGTTGGGTCCTCGGACACCGGCGCCTGGTGATCCTGGTCTGGCTGGTGCTCGCCGCGGCGGGCATCGCCACCGTCGGGGACACCATCGATCGGCTGAGCCAGGGCTCGGAGTTGCCCGGCCGGCCCGGACAACAGGCCAACGACCTCATCCGGGAGCGCTTCGGCGGCACCGGCGGCCGCAACGCCCCGCTGCTCGTCGAGGTGACCGTCCCGGAGGGTCGCCGGGCCGACGAGGCCGAAGTGCGCGACGCGTTCGACGCGGCCGTGCGGCGCGCCACCCCGCCCGGTGGCCGGCACGCGTCGTTCGCGACCACCGGCGACCCGGCGCTGATCTCGGCCGACGGGCGCGGCACGGTGGCCCTGGTCTACCCGCCCGGCGGCGAGGGCCCGAAGGCGTACGGCGACACGCCGGCCCGGGTGCGGGCGGCGGTGGCCGGGGTCGAGGTCGCCGGCGCGCCCGTGCGGGTCACCGGCCGGCCGCTGCTGACCGGACGCGACAACGGCGCCGCCCGCAGCCCGATCGCCGAGACCCTGCTCGGCGCGCTGGGCGCGTTGGTCGTGCTCGGCCTGACCTTCGCCGGCGGCCTGGCCCTGATCCCGCTCCTGACCGCCGCGATCGCCATCCCCACGACGTTCCTGCTGGTCGGCGGCCTGACCCGGGTCACCGACGTGTCGTTCATCGTGCAGTACCTGGTCGCCCTGATCGGCCTGGGCATCGCGATCGACTACGCCCTGCTCGTGGTGACCCGATGGCGCGAGGAACGCGACCGCGCGGGCGGGGCCGATCCGGGCGGGCGCGTCGAGGCGATCGTGCGCGCCGCGACCACCGCCGGCCGCGCGGTCCTGCTCAGCGGCGCGACCGTCGCACTGTCCCTGGCCGCGCTGGTGGTGCTGCCCGTGCCGTTCCTGCGCAGCGTCGGCTACGCGGGTCTGCTGATGCCGCTGGTGAGCGTCGCGGTCACGCTGACCCTGCTGCCGGTGCTGCTGTACGTGTGCGGCGCCCGGCTGGACGTGCCGCGCCGCACCCGGCGTGCGGACGGCCGCGCGTGGTCGGCGATCGCCCGGGCCACCACACGCCGGCCGGTCCTGGCGGCCGTGCTCGGCGGCGCACTGCTGCTCGCCCTCGCCGCACCCGCGGTGACCATGCGGGTGGGGCAGCCCCAGGTGACGGCGCTCGGCCGCGGCGGCGAGCCCGCGCGGGTGTTCGCCGCGATCGACCGGGCCGGCTTCGGCACGGGTATCGCCCAGCCGATCGAGGTGGCGACCGACGGCGACGCGAAGGCGCTGGCCCGGCGGTTGGCGGCCGAGCGGGGTGTGGCCGGCGCGATCGCCCCCGCCGGGTGGGACAGCGGGGGCCTGCGGGTCGTGGAGGTGTGGACGGCCGCGGACCCCGCCACCGACGCGGGTCGCGCGGCGGTGGGCCGGGTCCTGGCGGCGGCACGCGCCACGCCCGGGGTGCACGCGGGTGGCGGCCCGGCGCAGGATCGCGATTTCGCGGACGCGGTATACGGCTCGCTGCCGCTGGTCCTGGCGGCGATCGCGGTGCTCACGTTCCTCGTGCTGATGCGGTCGTTGCGCTCGATCTGGCTGCCGGTCAAGGCCCTCGTGCTGAACACCGTGTCGGTGGCCGCCGCCTACGGCGCGGTCGTACTGATCTGGCAGGAGGGCTACGGCAGCGAACTGCTCTTCGACACCCCGGCCACGGGGGCGATCACGGTGTGGGTGCCGATGGCGGTGTTCGCGTTCCTGTTCGGATTGTCCATGGACTACGAGGTGTTCATCCTGACCCGGATCCGCGAGGCGCACCTCGACCTCGCCGCCCGAGGGGTCCGGGACACCACCGAGGAGGCCGTCGTGATCGGCATCGGCCGTACCGGCAGGCTGGTCACCTCCGCCGCGCTGATCCTGTTCCTGGCCTTCGTCGCGTTGTCCACCGTCCCGGTCACCGACGTCAAGATCCTGGCCACCGCCCTCGCGGTCGGCATCATGGTGGACGCGACGATCGTCCGCGGGGTACTCGCGCCCGCACTGGTGACCCTGATGGGGCGGGCCAACTGGTGGTTCCCGCACCGCACGGGCGGTCCGCGCGGCGTCGTCGACGGACCGAGGCACGCGAACGACCCTGGTGTGGCCTCGGGCCCGGCCCGTACCCCGAACCGGATCGACGCCGAACCCCCGCGACCCGAAACGGGCTGATCACGTGCCGATGCCGCTCCTGATCGTGCTCGTCGTGGTCGGGCCGATCGTGATCGGGATCGCCTTCGTCGCGCTGCTCGGTGCCACGCTCGGCCGCCGGGCACGGGAGGGGCGGCGCACCGGCCGCTACACCTCCCGCCCCGGCAACTCGTCGAGCAACTGGTGACCCGACCCCGCCACCGAACGCGCCCGGGAGTCCCAAAAGACTCCCGGGCCCGCGATCAATCGTGCTGCACTCGCCGCACGCGGACGGAGTCGACCGGCCCCCGGCCGGTCTGCGGGCCGAGGCGGGTGCCGGGCGCTACGCGGGGGTGACCAGCGACAGGGCCTCGTTGAGGTTGTGTTCGGCGATTTCCCGCATGAACCTTCGATCGGGGAAGTCGCCGTCGAGGAGGCGTAGTGGGCCCGCCGTCAGGGACAGACGTTGGGCGAGCATGTAGAGGGCGAGGCGGGCCTCGTCGAGGTTGTCCGCCGCCACCCGGCGGTAGTCGTCGTGAAGGCGGATGCGCAGGAACACGTGCTCCCACTCGACGTCGAAGTACATCAGGTCCTCGATGTCGATCAGCACCGGATTGCCGTCCCGGTCCACCAGCACGTGGTCCAGGCCCAGTTCTCCGTGGATCACCGAGTATTCGGCGCGCGGCCGTACCGCCGAGGCGAGTTCGCGCAGCCTCTCCTCCAGGCGGTCGCGCGCCCCGGCGATCCTCGCGTCGCGCCCGGCCGCCTCGGCGAGGTGGCGCAACGCCGAGTCCAGCACGACGCCCTCGCAGGAGGTGCCCCGCGCCGTACCGCCCCCGTCGATCAGCGCCACCTTTCCGTACGTCGGCGCCCGATACGCCCGCATCGCCGCCAGCCCTTCCACCAGACGCGCCATCGTCGGCTCCACCGCCCGCGGATCACGCTCGAACCGGGTCATCAGGTCCTCGCCGGGGAAGTCCTCCACGATGGCGAGATCGGCCGGGTAGTGTGCCCGGTCGCGGTCGACCAGATACACCTTTGGCACCCGCAGCCCGAGCGTGTCCAGCCGGGCGTGCGCCGCCTCGAACAGGTCGAGCCCGACACCCGGCGAGAACGGATCGGTCACGTCGTCGTCGCCCTCGTGCGCCGGCCAGTAGTTCTCGGAGTCCTCCCACAGATAGGCGATCACCGACGTCGCGTCGTCCATCGTCAGCCGGTACACCCCCTTCCGGGTGCCGCCCGTGAGCCGATCGATCCCCGCCAACCGGCGCCCACCGCCCAGCGCGGCCCGTACCGCTCCCGCCAGTTGATCCCGCGTCACATTCCTCGGCGCCACGTCCGTGACCCGCCTTCCCGGTTCGACAACCGGGGCACCCTACGCGAGCCGTCGTCCGCGGGCGATCAGTTTTCCCGCGCCGCGAACACCGGCGCCAGCGCCGCGTCCAGCCGGCCGAGCCATTGCCGGGCGGTGCCGCGCACGCCGGGCAGGTCCGCGAGCAGGGCGGACCAGTCCGACTCGTCAACCGCAACCGCGTCCGGGTCGAAGCCGTGCTCGGGCACGCTCCGGATGAAACCGCTGCCGACCCGACGCAGCAACGCCGGGGTGAGCCGGGTGCGTTCGTCCTCGGCCAGCAGGACCGCGTCGTAGAGGTCCTTGCTCCGGGGTCGGCCGCCCTCGCCGCCGTCGACATGCAGCCACACCAGTTTCCAGGCCAGGGACAACGCCCGGCTCGCGGTGCGCACCACCGGCGCCGACCCGCCGTCGGCGCGCGGTATCCGGGTCCACACCGGCGGTTGATGCAGCTTCTCGTCGTAGGCGAAGTCGAGCCGCGCCTCCCCCGGCGGCAGGCCCTCCGCCTCCCAGGGGATCAGGATGCGCATTCCGCCCGCTCCCTGCCCGTCGTACGCGTAGTCCCAATCGCCGTCCCGACGTGCGCCGTTCGCGTCCAGGGCCAGGCCCGGGGACACCTCCGGCCGCTTCCCGATCCATTGCGTCAGGTCCTCATATGCCGGGATCGACCCCACCGGATCGGGGTCCGTATCCCAGCGAAGCCCCTCGGGCGGCACGATCACCCGCACGCCACGCGTCTCGAACTCCCGCTCCCCGTCGGCCCACATCTCGTATCCGGCCGCCCCGTCGATCGCCTCCGGCCACTGCTGCACGGCCGCGACGGTGTCGAGGTAGGGGTATGGCGCCGACGGATCGATGCGGACGGTCGGCGCGGGCAGCACCACGAAGTCCAGGTCCGCCGGCTCGCGCGCCCGCTCCCCCATCCAGGCGGCCATGGCCATGCTCCCGCGCAGCATCACGCAGTCACTCCACGGCGCGGCCGCCACGAGCCCCAACAGGTGGTCGAGCACGGCACGATGGGCCGCCCGCCGACGCGCCGACGTGTCCCCGTCCGGGTCGACGCCGTATGCCATTCGCTCCTCCTCGACGTCCGCGCTCGCGCCCCGGTCGGCGACTGTAGCGACCCAGGCCGACACGGATCCCGGCCGCCGACGACCGACGACCGTCAGCGCCCGTCGCGGAGGTACGTGAGCACCGCCTGGACGCGGCGATGCCCGGCGTCGGACGCGGGCAGGCCGAGTTTGCCGAAGATGTTGCCGACGTGTTTGTGTACCGCGTTGGCGGTGATGAACAGGATCTCGGCGATCTCGCCGTTGCCCAGACCGCGGGCCATCAGCGCGAGCACTTCGTGCTCTCGGGGGCTGAGCGGGTCCAGGGGACTGCCGGTGACGGCCGTCATCAGTTGCGACAACACGGCGGGATCCAACACGGTCTCGCCGGCCACGACCCGTCGCAGGCTGTCCACGAATTCGCTCATCCGACCCACGCGGTCCTTGAGCAGGTAGCCGACACCGCCCGCACCGTCGGACAACAACTCCCGGGCGTAGACGTGCTCGACGTACTGCGACAGGACCAGGATCGGCAGACCGGGGCGGACGCGGCGCAGTTCCAGCGCGGCGCGAAGTCCCTCGTCGCGAAAGGTCGGTGGCAGCCGGACATCCGTGACGACCAGGTCCGGCTCGTGCGTACGCACCGCGGCGATCAGGCCGGGGCCATCGGTGACCACCTCGGCGACGCCGATGTCCCGCGCGGACAGGATCAGTTCGAGGCCCGCCGACAGCAGCGCGTTGTCCTCGGCGATCACGACGCGCACGGCAGCTCCACGGTGACGACGGTGGGTCCGCCGACCGGACTGGTGATCGCCACCCGGCCGTCCAGCGCGGCCACGCGGCGCCGGATGCCGACGATGCCGGTGCCGTTGCGCTCGTCCGCGCCGCCGACACCGTCGTCCGCGACCTCGACCACCAGGGTGCCGTCACGGCGGGTCAGGCCGACCCGGGCACGGCGGGCCCGGCTGTACTTGGTGGTGTTGGCGAGCGTTTCCGCCACGACGAAGTACGCGGCGGCCTCGATCGCGGCGGGCAGTCGGCCGAGTTCGCCCAGCCGGACGTCGGTGGAGACCCCGGTCCGGGCGGCGACCGCGTCCACCGCGCCGGCAAGGCCGCGGTCGGCCAGGATCGGCGGGTAGATGGCGTGGACGACGTCGCGCAGTTCCGTCAACACCTCCTCCGCCCCCTCCATGGCCTCGCGCAACAGCTCCCCGACGACCGGGTGTTGGGCACCGAGGAGGTCCCGGGCGACACCGAGGCGCATGGCCACCGCGACGAGACCGGCCTGGGCGCCGTCGTGCAGGTCGCGTTCGATGCGGCGCAACTCCGCGCCGTGGGCGTCGAGTACGTCCGCCCGACTCGGGACCGCCTTCGCCGTCCGCGCGGCGACGACCGGCCCCCGGTTCGGGGCGCGAAGGCACCCCAGGTCACGCCACACCTCACACCACAGCGATTTCGCTCGATCCCGCACACTCGCCACTTTCTCGGCCCCGTTCCGGACGCACACCACGCACACCACGCGCGGCGACCTCGGGGGCCGCGCACACTACGGCGACCCTATGAACGGGTGCGGCGCCCGGGCGTCCTTCCGGGGGACGAGTACCGAAGTACCGGATCCGCAGTACCCGGTCCGGGGTGTATGGGCCACGTGCAGGCCGTGGCGGTGCCGTACCGACGTCCGCTCCATCCCCGTCGCACCATAACCACGACTTCTGGTATCCATCGGATCCATCTGTTGGATTTCTGATCGGCGAGCGAGCAGGATGGAATCGACGAAAGGCCGTGACACCGTGAGGAAGGGAACAAAAACCATGTCCGAGTACGAGAAGGCCATGCGTCCCGAGGACATCACCCGCCTGTTCGTGGAGCGGTCCAACGCCGGCGACGCCGCCGGGGTCGCCGCGCTCTACGCGGAGGACGCCGTACTCGCCTACCCACCGGGCAGCACGACCGTGGGCCGGGAGGCCATCCGCGAGCTGTGGGCCGAGGTGCTGGCCAACCGTCCCCACTTCGAGCCCGAGGAACCGCTGCCGACGCTGGTCAACGGCGACATCGCGCTCACCTCGACCCCGCCGAAGGACGGCTCCGGCGCCCGGGCCCAGGTGGTCCGGCGCCAGCCCGACGGAAGCTGGCTGCGGGTGCTGGACCAGCCCGAATTCGCCCCGCCCACCCGCTGAACCCCCGACGGCCGCCCCGACCCGGGCGGCCGTCGGCATGCGCGGCTCCCACGAGGCCGGGAGCCGGCCGGCCCGGTGGTGACACCCTTCGAACCCGGATTCCCATCGGGTCCCACGCGCACCGATGAGTTTCGCGGGCGGCCGTCGTCTACCTCCATGACATCGACACCGCACCGACCGCAGCACTCTGGAGCACATCATGAGGAAGATCACCGCCGGCCTGTTCATCTCGCTCGACGGGGTCGTGGAGGCGCCCGACCAGTGGCACTTCCCCTACTTCGACGACGAGATGGGCGCGGCCGTCGGCGCGCTGCTCGAAACGTCCGACACCCTCCTGCTGGGTCGCAAGACGTACGACAGCTTCGCCGGCGCCTGGCCCGAGCGGGAGGCGGCCGGTGGCGACGACGCCGCCTTCGGGAAGGCGATCGGCGACGCGCGCAAGATCGTGGTGTCGCGCGGCGAGCCGACCTTCACCTGGCGCAACTCCGAGCAGTTGCGCGGTGATGTCGTGAGCGCCGTCACCGCGCTCAAGGACGAGCCGGGCGCGGACATCTCGATCAGCGGCTCGGTCTCGATCGTGCGTCTGTTGCTGGACGCCGGGCTGCTGGACGAGCTGAACCTGTTCGTGCACCCGATCGCGGTGCGCACCGGCATGCGACTGTTCACCGAGGGCGAGGGGTCGATCCCGCTGCGGCTGATCTCGTCGAAGGCGTTCGGGTCCGGCGTGCTCCACCTGGTGTACGGCCCGGCCGCGGCGGCCGGCGACGCCTCGTACGACGACGCCAAGGTGCACCTGTCCCAGGCCGGTCGGTAGACCCGGTCGCGGGTGTCCCCGGCATGTGCACAGCATCGTGTTCGGCCGTCGCTCGTTCAACGGGGTATGAGCAACCACGCCTCGCCGCCCGACGGTTCCCGCCACGCCACGGACTCGCGGATCTCCCCCGAACAACGCGCGGCCCTGGAGCGGATCACCGCGGCCGGCGGTCGAGCCGGTGCCTGGCTGTGCGGTCTGGGCCGTCCGGGCGGCTCCGCCTGGGCCCTCGCCGGCGCCATCGAACACACGCTCGCCGAGTTGCGTCCGTACGGGCCGGCCGAGGTGGACCCCCGCCCCGGTCTGGCCCGACCCGGCGTCGACCGGGACCTGCTGCCGTATCTGGACCCCTACGCCGGCCCGGCCGGACCGGTGATCGGCGCGCTGCCCCTGACCGCCGCCGAGACGGTCGCGGTGCTCACCACGGTCGGCTGCGCCCGCATCGCGCCGCTGACCATGTCCCGCCCGGACTGGGTCGAACAACTCCACGCCCTGGCCGACACGATCGACGACGCGCTCCAACACGCCACGCACGTCGAGCCGGACGCCGACGCGCGCCCCGACCCGACGGCGTAGCCGTCGCGCGGCGGGTCAGTCGTCCGGGTCGGCGGCGTAGAGCAGCGATCGCACCTTGCCATCGGCGCCGAACCGGAATGCGAGCGTCCATTCACAAAACTCGCGGGTGGTCTCGTCGGGGTGATCACGCAGGGCTTCGAGCAGTTCCTCGGAGAGGTCGACGCGTCCCGCCCGGCGATCCTGGGCGGTGAACGTCAGCAGGTACACGAGCGCCCTGGCCACGACGTGGAAGCGCGGGTCGGATCGGGTCAACTCGCCGGTGGCCGGTTCCCGCAGGATCGGGGCGGTTCCGGCGCGCACGGTCTTGAGGTTGCCTCGGTCCCGCGCGCCGAAACCGGCCCCGAAGCAGTCGCCGATGGCGAACAGCACCGCGTGCATCTCCCGGATCCGGGCGTCCGTCGGCGCGATCGCGAGATTGGCGCAGCCGTTCGACCGGCCGTCCGGGGACTCGGTTTTGCGCGTGGGGGTTTGCAGACTGCCCGTGACCTTGGCGGGGGCGCTGCCGGCGCCTCGGGCGACCGCGTTCTGCGGGATGCCGTGGCGCTCGAGCCGGGCGAGTTGGGCGGCCAGGGCGTAGCGCATCAACTGGCCCGCGTCGTCGACGTCGTCGACCCGGTGGTGGATGCGGTCCTCGCCGGGGCGAGCCGGTTCTCCGGGGTTCATTCCGAAAAACCAACAGCGACGTCGTCGTCTCGCATCGTATCCGTCGGGTAGCGCGCCGACGCCGTTACCCGATCCCATCGGGGCCGTCCCGACCTGGGCAAACGACTTCGGATACACACGTCGCGAGGGCCCGAACACGCTTGTGGGGGCCCGATGTCGCCGGTGATCCTGAAGCACGACGCCGGGGCCGACGTCGAGGCGAGACAGCGAGAGCGCGTGACGCCGATCCGGCGGGACTGCGAAGCGGCCGGGCCTCGAAACGCCCCCGCGCGAGCACGATCCCCGAGACCCGAACGGATCCCGGGGACCGACCACCTCACGAAGAACGGGATCCGGGCGATCTGCGGTCGCCCCGTCCCCCCCGGGATGCAGTCCAGGGAGCACACATGCCCGACATCTCCTCGCGACGGTAACCGAAGGTGCGATCGCGCACCAGGCACCACCGAGGCACCCGCCGCCGCCCGTCGCCCGGATCGGCTCGACACCGTGTTCGGCCTCGGCTACCTCGGCCTGGCCCGGACCGCTCAGGCGACCGCCGTCGACCTCGACACCGTCGTCCCGGTCCTAGCCCTGTACCTCGGCTGCCTGCTGGGCACCCGAGCCACCGACGCCCTGACCCGCCGCCTGCGCCGCCCGCGTCGTCGACGCGGGTAGGCCCACCGTCCCGGGCCGCTCACCCCGAGCGGCCCGGGACCTCACCCCGCAACTCCGCGGCGCCGGTCGGTCCGATGTGGGTTCGGGGTGGTCGGGAGGAAAGCGGGTCAGCATTCTTGGGGGGCGCGGGAATTACGGAGTAAGGGGCGGGCCGTGGGCGGTCGATCCGTGGGTTTGGCTAACTTGGCGGGCCGGGTGCGGGATTGCGACGTGTCCCCCGTCGCGTCCGGGCGGTTGTGGGCTACGGGGATCGCGGCGGCCACGGCGTCGTTGGGGGTGGTCGTGGCGGATGTGTACGCGTATTTCGTCTATCGGGACTGGCGGGCCGGTCTGGCGTCGCGCGTGCACACGTCGGTCGAGCCGGAGGCGCTGTCGGCCGGTGCGCGGATGGTGCCGCGTGGGAACGGCGCCACCGACGCGGCCGCGGCGGCGGTCTTCGTCACGAGCGTGACGATGATCGCCCTGCTCGTGTGGTGGACCGTGCTGGTCTCGCGGAACCACTCGGCCTGGTACGGCCCTTCGCGCGGCTTCGGTGTCCTGTGTCGCTCGGGGCACCGGCGGACGGGGAATGCCGGACGCGCCGGGATCGGCCCTGCCCCGGTGCTGGTGTCGGCCGTGGGGATACTCGTGTTCACCACGCTCACCCGCCTGTTGGGCCTGGTCGGCAAGGACTGGAGCGGACCACTCGACGGGCAGATCCGGACGGAGATGGGTTTCCTGCACTCTCGGATGATGCTCGCCCTCGCCCACGCGACGGGCGCGCTCCTGATGGCGGTCGTGGTGACGGCGACGACGCGACGACACCTCCGCCTGCCGAGCCGCCGACCGGATCCCGTTTCCGGCCCTGTTTTTTCCAACCCCGACCCCTCGGCGCCTCGGGGCGAGTGACGCGTGCCCGGCCGATCCCGCCTACCGGTCGGCCGCCGGGGCCTGTCGGCGGATCATGTCCAGGAGCGCGGTGTGGGTTTCCCGGTCGGCCGCGGCGATCAGGCCGGCCGCCCCGGTGTACGGCGGTCGGCCGTACAGGTCCGTCACCACGCAGCCGGCGGCCTCGCACAGCGCGATGCCGGCGGTGAAGTGCACGCTGTCGCGCAGGTCGCCGTCGGTGACATAGGCGGCCCTGCGGCCGGCGGCCACCCACGCCACGGCCAGGGTGGTGGACACCACGCGCGGCCGGAAACCCGCGACGAAGTCCGGGTCGGCGAGGAGTCGGACCGCGCGGAAGGACGGCGCGTTGGGAAACGGCGGATCCAGGTTCACATCCACCAGCCGCGACCCGGACGACGGCACCAAGTCCCGGTCCTCGCCGCCGAGTCGGCGGTACGCCCCGGAGGAGTCGGTCCAAAACACCTCGTCGGCGAACGGATCCGCCACGGCCGCCGCGACGGTCTCGGCGCCCACCCGCAGGGCCACGTTCACCGCCACCAACATGTTGCCCACGGCGTAGTTCAACGTGCCGCACAACGGATCGACCAGCCAACGGCGTTCCGCGCCGGCCGTGCCGGTGTGGCCGCTCTCCTCGCCGGTGACCGCGTCGTCGGGCCGCGCGTCGCGGAGGGTGTCCAAGATGGCCTGTTCCGCGTCCAGATCGGCGGCCGTGGCGAAGTCTCCGGCGCCCTTGTCGAACCGCTCCGGCGACGTCCCGTACATCCCGCGCACCACGGCCGAACCCGCCCGCGCCGCCCGTACGGCCAGCCCCGCGTCCGTCTCCGTCTTCAAGATCGCCATACGGGGAGCCTACGCACCGCGCTCGACGAGCCCGCGCGCGGCGAGCACGTCGAGCGCCCGACCCCGAACGGGGGGGTCCCTGGCCCTCGGAGGTCGAGGGCGCTAGGCTCCTGCCGATGACTACTCACTCCGTAAACGGATTGGGGGTCCCCACCGCGCAAGGTGAGTGCTGATGCTCACCGCGATCGCGAATCGGGATTCCCGCCTCACCCTCTGGCTGCGCGTGCGCGAGTTCGCCGTGCCGCCCTCCATGATCGAGACCGCGACCACGCGCCGGCTGGCCGGTGACTGGCAGGCCGCCTGCACCGCCGCAGGTGTCGACGTCGACATCGATCTCCGCTTCGAAGCCCGCACGCGTGGCGGGGAGTTCGCCGCCCGAATCCGGGACGACCTGCGTGGTCTGGCACCGGATCTGCTGCGCTGGCACATGCCGAGGATCGCTCCCGACGGGCTGCTGCGCCCGGGTCTGACCGTGTCCCTGGCGCGGTACGACATCGGCGAGCACGGCGGCACGCGCCCGGTGCACCTGGTGGCCCGCACCCCACCCGCGTGGGCGGACGCCGGTCAGCGCATCGCCCTCGCCCTGTGGGACGGATCGCACCGCGACGCCGCCGGCTTCCGTCACCATCCGCACCGCCATCCCCATCGACGGTTCCGCCTGGACCTGCACCGACATCTCTGGGACGCCCGCCGCAGCGACGAGCTGTGGATCCGTTCCGGGGCCGATCGACCGCCCTGCGACGGGAGTTCGGGACCGGATCCGGCTTGGCCGGGACCGGTCCCGGCCGAGTGCGCCGTCGACCGATGGGCCGCCGAGGCGGCGATCCTGCTCCGGGCCGCGGGGCGACCCACCGGCACCGGCGCGGTCGCGGTGCGCTGCGGGGGCCGTCGCCGGCTGGTCCTGCACGTGGTCGCGGACGACGACGGTCCCGAGCCGTCGACGGTACGGATCGCGGCCGTCGAACCACGACCCGCCGGCGGCGACACCACGGGGCTGCCGGTCCTGCCGGACGCGGCCACCTGGATAACGCCCGACCTGGAACTGCTGCGCGCCGGCCTGATCGAGCCCGATCGGCTGCACCCGCTGGTCGCCGCGGCGTTGGTACCGGGCCATGTCCCGGGCCCGGCTCCCGTCCTCGCGGACCACGCCTCGGGACGACCCGACATCGTGGAATGCCGGGGCGCGCGCCATCGGATCGGCCTGGTCGACGGCGTACTGGCGCCGCTCGACCACGATCCGGCCGAGATCCGTCGCGAGGAGCTGCTGCACGCGCTGACCGGCACTCCGCTGCCCTGCCTCCAGGCCATCGACGCGGCACACCGTCGCCCGGACTGCATCGCGGGCGTCCGGGAACGTCTGGACCACGGCGACATCGCCGGCGCACTCGCCGTCGTCGAGAGCCTGCTCGGCCCCGACGCACTGCCGCGCGGCGGCCTCCTCCGCGACGAACTGGAAGACGCCGCCGAACGGTCGATCACCCACGGGTTGTTCCGAGCGGGCCTGGGCGGGCCGGCGCCCGACCGCATCCCGCTCCCGAACCGTCCACGTCCCCCACGCACCCGCCGCGCGCATCCGCGCAACATGAACCCGCACTGACGCGAACCCACTGAACACCGCCGGGGCTTCGAGCCGACGCAGGCACGTGTGCGCTGCCCGGCGCACCGCCGCGCGCACTTGCGCGCACGTGTGCGTGTGCGTGTGCGCACCTTCGCGCGCCCGAAGCCCCCACCGAACCCCAAAAGGTGATCATCCATGCCCACACCCGCCCCACTCACCACCACCGCATCCGGCAGCACGCCCCAACTCGACGTGGCCGCCCAGCTGTTGGCCCTCCTGCGGGACACCGCCACCGAGCCCCGTCCCGACACCCAACTGGAGGCCCTGACCCTGGCCGTGGCCGCCGACCTGCCCGTACTGCTGTGGGGTGAACCCGGGATCGGCAAGACCGCCGCGCTCACCCGACTCGCCGACACCCTGGACCTGCCGCTCACCACCGTGATCGCCAGCGTGCACGAACCCTCGGACTTCTCCGGCCTGCCCATCGTCGGCGACGATCCGGCGACCAACGGTGTGCCGATGGCCCCGCCGGAGTGGGCCGTTCGCCTCGTACGCGCCGGACGCGGACTGCTGTTCCTGGACGAGTTGTCCACCGCGCCGCCGGCCGTGCAGGCCGCCCTGCTCCGGCTCGTCCTGGAACGCCGGGTCGGCGCCCTGCAACTGCCGCCCGGCATCCGGATCGTGGCCGCCGCCAACCCGCGCGGGTCGGCCGCCGACGGCTGGGAGCTGAGCCCGCCGATGGCGAACCGCTTCGTACACCTCCAGTGGGTACACGACCACGACGTCGTGGTGCGCGGCCTCGCCGGCACCTGGCCGCATGCCACCCTGCCCGTCCTGGACCCGACCCGACTCGCCGAGGCCGTGGCCTTCGCCCGCCGGGCGGTCTGCGGGCTGCTCGCCGGCCGCCCCAAGCTCGTCCACCTCCTTCCCACCACGGAGACCCGTCGCGGCGGCGCCTGGCCGTCGCCACGCAGCTGGGACATGACGGTGTCGCTGATCGCCTTCGCCACCGCGGCCGGATCCTCCCGCGACGTGTTGTCCCTGCTGGTCAGGGGCACCGTCGGGGACGGCCCGGGACTCGAACTGCTGGCCGCCCTGGACCGGATGGACCTCCCGGACCCCGAGGACCTGCTCGCCGACCCGACCCGCGCGATCCTGCCCGAGCGCGGGGACCTGCGTCAGGCCGTACTCGACGGCGTGGTCGAGGCGGTCCGCAACCGCCCGGACAAACCCCGCTGGGACGCGGCCTGGACGATCCTGGTCCGCGCGCTCGACACCGGCGCCCCGGACCTGGTGGTCGTCCCCGCCACCTCCCTCGCCGCGCTGCGCGACCAGGACTGGGAGGTGCCGGCATCGATCGAGCGGCTGGCCGGAGCGGTGTCGCTGTCCCGGCGCGCGGACCGGGCGGCGGCCCGGACCGCGGTGACCGCACGGGCCGGCCGATGACCGCCGACGCGCCGGGAGCGCTCGACCTGGACAAGCTCTACGCCGCCCGCCTGTACGCCGCCCGCACCCGCCCGTACCTGGCCACCGCCCTGTACGCGCTGCACGTGGTCGAGTCGCGGACGGTGTCGACGATGGCCGTCGACCGGCACTGGCGGTGCTACGTCTCGCCGGTGTTCGTGGCCCGAACCCCCGAGGAGGAACTGGCCTCCGTATGGGTGCACGAGGTGTCGCATCTGCTTCGCGACCACCACGGGCGCAGCGACCGGGTGGCGCGCGAGCGCGGGTTGACCGGCCGCGGTGACCGGCTGCGGATGAACCTCGCCGCCGACTGCGAGATCAACGACGACGCGTTCGACGACGGACTGCCCCGGCCCGAAGGCGCCGTGCTACCGAGCCTGTTCGGGCTGTCCGAGGGCGAGTTGATGGAGACCTACCTGCGCGAGATCGTGATGGGACTGGTCACGCGGGACCTGGCCTGGCTGGACTGCGGCAGCGGCGCCGACGGGTTGGACCGGGAGTGGGATCTGGGACCGGACGGCGCGCACGGCCTGAGCGAGCACGAACGGGACGCGGTCCGGTTCCGGGTCGCGCAGGGCATCAGGGGTCGGCCCGGGCATGCCTCGAAGTCGTGGCGGCGGTGGGCCGAGGAGGTGTTCCATCCGCCGCAGCCGTGGCGGCAGCTGCTGGGCGCGGCGGTTCGCTCGGCGGTGGCCGGTGCCGGGGGCGCGGACGACTACACCTACGGCCGGCCGGCCCGCCGTTCGGCCGGCGTGCCCGGGGTCGTGTTGCCGAGCCTGCGTCGCAAGCCGCCTCGGGTGGCCGTCGTGGTCGATACGTCCGCGTCGGTGAGCGACGCCGAACTGGGCAGCGCCCTTCTCGAAGTGGCCGCCATCTCCCGCGCCGTGGGCGGCCGGCGCGACCTGGTCACCGTGGTCTCCTGCGACGCGGCGGCCCGGCTCGTGCAACCGCTGTGCGACGGCGAGGGCATCACGCTGCTCGGCGGCGGCGGTACGGACCTGCGCTCGGGCTTCGCCAAGGCCCTGCGCCGCAGCCCTCGCCCCGACGTCGTCGTGGTGTTGACGGACGGTCAGACGCCCTGGCCCAGTTCCCGCCCGTCCTGCCGCACGGTGGTGGGCCTGTTCCCCCGCATCCGCGACTACTCCGCGAACGAGGACGACCCCGAGTACACCCCGGACCTGCCACCCGACTGGGCCCACGTGGTGACGATCGGTCCAACTCCCTGACCGCCCACGGGAGTCCACCGGTGTTCGGGGTGTCGGCGGCACGGTGTCGACATCGCCGTCCCCGGCGTCGCGGTGTCGGACCGGGATGGAAGCATGGGGTTCCCGAAGTCGTGTCGACGACCCGGAAATGGTCGGCCTGCCGAGGAGGTCATCATCAGCGACGCCACCGGCCTGTGCATCGCGCCCCGCCCCGACGGCGGGTGCCGTGCACCGGCCCTCCCCGACGCCCCGGTTCCGCTGTGCGCCGAACACGTGGCCGCCACCTGCGAGTTCGCCCACGACGGCCTACCGGGCGACGAGGAGGAGGAGACCCCCTCCGGCCGGCGCCCGCGCCGACAGCCCACCGAGGTCACCATGCTCGGGGAGGGGCTCGTCTACTTCGTCCGCACCGACCGACGGATCAAGATCGGCTTCACCACGGACCTGCGCCACCGACTGGCACAGTCCGCCCCGGGCGAGGTCCTGCACACCGAACCCGGTTCGATCGCCGACGAACGCCGCCTGCACGCGGCGTTCCAGGACCTTCGCCTGCGCGGCGAATGGTTCCGCGCCGACCCTCGCCTCCTCGACCACATCGCCACCCTCAAGGCGAAGGCAACGGCGTAGCTTGAGGCCGCGGGCGGCCGCGAGGGTCGAAGCGAAGGCAACCGCGTGGATCAGGCGTCCCGTTCGCCCAGCACCGCCGCCAGGACGTGGCGGGCGTTGGTGGTCATCGCCCGGTTGGTTTCGCGGTAGTACGGGAGGGCGATCAGGGCCTGGGACAGGGTGCGGGCCCGGCCCAGGATCCAGCTCGCGTCGTCGACGTCGAGGGCGTCACGGAAGGTCCGCCGCGCGTCGGCGGGCAGCAGGTTCCAGGCCGGGAACAGGTCGCAGGCCGGGTCGCCCAGCCCCACACACCCGAAGTCGATCACCGCGGTCAACCGCCCGGCGCCGTCCACCAGCAGGTTGCCCGGCATCAGGTCGGCGTGCAGCCACACCGGCGGCTCGTCCCGCCCGGCGTCGGCCCGCAGTCCGTCCTCCCATACCGCGATCGCGGCATCGCAGTCGACGCCCTCCGCCGGGATCGCGCGCAGTTCCTCGATCGCCGACCGCGTCGAGGCGTCCAGCTCGGCGAGCGGTCCGCCCCGATGGGCCTTCGGCGCTCCCGGCAACTCGACACCGCGCATCGCCGCCACGAACTCGGCCAGGTCCTCGGCCAGCCGCGCGGGTGCCCGCAGTGCCCCCGGCTCCGGGTTCTCCCCCGCCAGCCACCGGTACACCGACCACGGCCAGGGATACCCGTCGGCCGGCTCCCCCGCGCCCAACACCTCCGGCACGGCCGTCGGCAGCAGCCCGACGAGGCGCGGCAACCACTCCCGCTCCAGCGTGACGTCCGCGACCCCGCCGCGCACCAGCGGCAGCCGCACGACCATGTCCGCGCCCAGCCGGTACATCGCGTTCACCGTGCCGCCCGACGGAAACCGCTCCACCGGCAGTCCCGCCCATCGGGGGAACTGCCCGGCGACCAACCGCCGCACCAGGTCGTCGTCGACGGGGTGCATACCGGAGTGCATCTGGCCTGTGTTCATCACCGGCCATCCGACCGCCCACCCGCGACGCCCGTCAACCGATTTCCGCCCCCACCCCGCCCCTGCGGCGCGCACCCGCCCAAGACGGCTTGCTCACTCGCCCCAGCGCGAAGCCGCCGCCCCCTCCTCCATCCCGGTGCGGCCCGTCCCGTCCTCGCCCCGTTCGCGGAGCAGTTCGCCGGGGAGGCTGTAGCGGGGGGCGTTCTGCGGATTCCGGCGGGCGTGGCGGACGATTTCCCCGGTCAGGGTCGCGGCCATCCGCAGCCGGGGGTGTTCGGCGTGGATCGCCCGTGCCTGGGCGTCGTCGACACATTCGGTGTCCACGCCGAAGTCGATGGCGATGCCCCTGCGGGTCAGGTACGTCAGCGTGCCGCGACGCTCGGCGATCCCGGCCGAGGTGTGCAGCGCGATGGCCTCCCAGACCCGGTCGACGTCGGCGGCGGCCGCCCCGCCCCCGGTCAGGAACGCCGCGGCCATGTCGGCCCCTTCGACCTCGAATCGTTGCCGGCCCTCGGCGTCGGGCGAGGTGCCGAGGTCGTGCAGCGCGCAGGCCGAGAACAGCAGATCGGGGTCGAAGTCCGCGCCGGGCCGCAGCCCGTCGTACGCGGCCTGCAATACGGCGAACCGGTAGCTGCGGAAACTGTGCTCCGCGGTCGGCCGCGACGTGCGAGCCCGCACGTACTCGATCGTCCGGTGGGCCAGGGGCGTGGTGGGAACGGCGGCGACTGTGTCCATGCCCCGACGGTAATCGGCGGATCGGCGCCCGAGGCAGTGGCACGATTGCCATTGATCGATAGCATCGTGCCATGCCCGCAGCAGCCCGTACCGGGGCCGACGCCCCGGTGCCACGCCCGCCCCACCACGTCGTCGTCCTGGCCCAACCCGGTGTCCTGGCCCTGGACTTCGGCATCCCGATCCAGGCGTTCGGCGACTGGGAGGGAAGCCCGTACCGGGTCACCGTCTGCACCGAGCACCCCGGCCCCGTCCCGGTCCACGGCGGCCCGTCGCTGCTCGTCGACCGCGGTCTGGACGCCCTCGCCGACGCCGACACGATCGTCGTGCCCGGGCTGGTCCCGCCCGACCCCCCGTCGCCGCGACTGCGCACCGCCCTCGCCGAGGCCGCCGCCCGGGGCGCCCGCATGGTGTCGATCTGCACCGGCGCGTTCGTCCTGGCCGGCGCGGGAGTGCTGGACGGCCGCCGCGCCACCACCCACTGGCAACGCGCCGCCGAACTGGCCCTGCGGTACCCGTCGGTGCGCATCGAACCGCAGGTGCTCTACGTCGACGAGGGCGACGTGCTGACCTCGGCGGGTGTGGCCGCCGGCATCGACCTGTGCCTGCACATCATCCGCGCCGACCTCGGCGCCACGATCGCCAATCAGCGGGCCCGCGCCCTCGTCGCCGCCCCACATCGCGCGGGTGGCCAGGCGCAGTACATCGCCCACCCCACCCCGCCCGAACGCGGCGGCGGGCTCGACGAGTTGCGGGCCTGGGCGCTGCGGCACCTGGACGAACCGCTGACCGTCGACCTGCTGGCCCGACGGGCCCGGCTGTCCCGGCGCACCCTCATCCGCCGCTTCCACGAGGAGACCGGACTGCCGCCCATGCAGTGGTTGTCCGACGCCCGCGTCGACCGTGCCCGCGAACTCCTCGAGGACTCCGACCTGTCCATGGCCGCTGTGGCCCGCCGGTCCGGCCTCGGCACCCCCGCCAACCTGCGCACCCTCTTCAAGCGCCGCCTCGGCGTACCCCCCAGCGCCTACCGCGCCACCTTCGACACGGCCGCCGCTCCGTAGCTGCGCCGGCCCGGCGGCGGCGTGGGGGCGCGTTCGATCGCGACCACGGCGGCGTCGTCCGCGAGCCGGCCGCCGACGTACGCCGGCAGGTCGTGCCGGAGGTGGTCGAGCAGCCCCTCGGGGCCGAGACCGCTCCACCGCGCGACACGTTCGGTCAGGGGATAGAACGTACCGTCGGGCGCCCGGGCCTCGATCACTCCGTCGGTGTACAACACCAGGATGTCCCGGGCGTGGAGCGTGAAGGTGTCGACCACGTAGTCGGCGGCGCCGATGCCCTGGCACAGGCCCAGCGGGGGTGCGGGCCACCGCGCGTCGAGGGTGTGCACCCGGCCGTCGCGCAGGAGCAGCGGGGGCGGGTGCCCGAAGGTGGTCAGCGCGCCCTCGCCGTCGTGTTCGCGCAGATCCGCGACGATGCCGGTGATGAAACGCTCGTCGGCGTCCGCGTCGGTCGAGGACAACTCGGCCAGGTAGCGGCAGATGCTCTCCTCCAGCGCGGCCGCCAGTTCGGGCAGCGCGGCGAACCGATGGGCGCCCTCACGGAACGCGCCGAGCAGTTGTGCGGCGTCACCGACGGCGGCGAGGCCCTTGCCGCGGACGTCGCCGATGATCAGGCGGATCCCGGCGTCGGTGCGGGCGAGCGCGTACAGGTCCCCGCCGATCTGCGCCTCGTCGTCGGCGGCCAGATAGAACGACGCGATCCGCAACGAGCCGACCCGACGCGGCAGCGGCCGAAGCAGGACCCGCTGTGCGGCCTCGGCGACCGAACGCAGCCGGACCACCTCGCGTCGGCGCTGTTCGCGGCGCAGACACAGATACCACACCAGTGCGGAGATCATGGCGACGGAGATGACCTGCATGAGGTGGTTGCGGGTGGTCAGGCCGCCGCGCAGCATGGCGATGAGCACCTGGGCGCCGACGGCGAGGGCCCCGATCCCGGCGGTCAGCCGCGGCCCGGCGAACGAGGCGGCGAGTGCGGGCGCCACGACCAGGAGTGGGCCGAGGTGCACGTCGGGTGAGGAGATCAGGTCCACGACCGTGATCACCACGATCAGTACGACGGTGAGTACCGGCAGTGCATGGGCCGTTTGCCATGGATGCCGGAACTCCGCGAGCCGCCGTCGGAGTACCACGTGTCCGAGTGTGCCCCTTCCGCGACGCCCTCGCGCGACCGAACCCCGGCGCGCCGGCATCGGCGGCGCATCGCGTGACGATCGATCACCGTCGGGCGGCCGGGGTCGCGGGAGGGTCGGATTACGGCATTCGTGGCATGCCGTGGTCCGGTACGGCGCGTTTGCCTTCGAGTCGGTCGTCCCCCGTGTTGGACTCGGCGGCGTGGCGAGGCGGTGGGCGTGCGGACATACGCGCGCGCGGCGCCGGTCGCGATCGGCATCGGCGGCAGTCGTGGACAGGAGCGGTGATGGCACGCGGCACGCACATCGAGGATCAGGAGCACGGCCGGCGCTGTCCGCTGGGCGCGACGTCGGCACACGCGTGCGGCGGCCCGACCGACGAGCGCGGCGTACCGATGCTGGGCCGCTCGCCGGCCGTCGGCGACGAGGACGGTCCGCCCGGGTGCGGGGTTCATCTGGGCGAGGTGCTGGTGATGCGCGATCCGGACCTGTGGATCGGCGTACTCTTCGACGCGCCCACCGACCGGGCCGCCGACTTCGACGGCGACGCCGGGGCGGTCGCGGAGTTCGCCGAGCATCTCGCCCTCGACGTGGCGGACCAGAGGGTCGACGAACTCGAGGAGCACGACGGCTTCGTCGCCCGCCCGGTGACCGCGGACGAACTCGCCAGGGCGGTCGAGTACGCCCTTGGCGCCATCGGCGTCGCGTAGTCCTCGCGCCGCGATCGCGCCGTAGTCGCGCGGTAGTCGCGCGGTAGTCGCGCGGTAGTCGCGCGGTAGTCGCGCGGTCACCGAAACCCGCACGGTGACCGGCCCGCCACACCCCGTCGGTGCAACGAGCGGACACGACCCCGCACCACCGCCCCGGCCCCGCACCACCCCCACCCACCGCCGTCACCGGCCCCTCTCCCGGGCCCCGTCGTGTCGACTGGCGATGCTCCGGACCAACCGCGAAGCTGGAGATCGGACCGGCATTCGCGACTCGGGTGCCGTCCGGTGCGACCGCCGAGCGGCGCACCAGCAACCGCCCGGTTCCGGTCGCGAAAAGACCACCGCGGCATGCCAGACCCGGCCGGCCGTCTCCCGTTCGGCTCGGATCCGAAACAGCCCACCCGCCCGTGCGCCGGTTCGTTGCCGGGCGCGCCCGGATGGCCGAAGGACTTCCGATGGCAGGTTCCTGCTTCACACCCCGGCAGCCCGAATCCCCCGCCCGGTCCGCGACCCGGTCCGCCTCCGGGGCAGCACCCTCCGCCGTTGTGACGCCGACCCCGACGATGGGCGTCGAGGAGGAATTCCTGCTCGTCGACGCCCGCACCGGCGCGCCCGCCCCACGCGCCGAACTCGTCCTGGCCAAGGCCGCCGACGCGGACACCACGCGTCTGGAAGCCACCCGCTACCAGGTGGAGTCGGCCAGTCCCGTCGCGCACACGGCCGACGAACTACACGCCCACCTCGTGCGATCGCGGCGCGAGTGCACGGAGGCGGCGGCCGTGTTCGGGTGTCGCCTCGTCGCCGGCGCCACCCCCGTCATCGCACCCGGTCCCGGGCCGCTGCTGATCGACGCCCCGAGGCGGCACGACCAGTCGATCCGCTACGGCGACCTGACCGACACGTTCGTCAACTGCGGCTGCCACATCCACGTCGGCACCCTCGACCCGGAGACCGCCGTACAGGTGACCTGCCGGCTCCGCCCCTGGCTGCCCACCCTGATCGCGCTCGGCGCCAACTCGCCGTTCCGCGACGAACACGACACCGGGCACGCCAGTTGGCGCAGCGTCGTCAACACCATGTGGCCCTGCTCCGGTATTCCGCCCCGGGTGACCTCCGTGGGCGCCTACGAGCACACCGTCGCCGGCCTGATCGCCACCGGCGCCATCAAGGACCGCAAGATGATCTATTGGGACGCGCGCCCGTCGGCGTCCTGGCCGACGGTGGAGGTCCGGGCGCCGGACGTGGCGACCACGGTCGACGAGGCCGTGCTGCTCGCCGTCCTGGTGCGCGCGTTGGTCGCCGACGCGCTGACCACGATCCGCGTGGGCGAACCCGCTCCGGACATCCCTGCGGAGGTCCTGGTCGCGGCCCGCTGGCGTGCCGCCCGCGACGGTCTCGAGGGCATGGCCGTGCATCCGGAGAGCGGGAAACTCGTGCCCGCGAACACGATGGTCGACGCGCTGGTCGAGCGGGTACACGACCATCTGGACGCGGCGGGCGACCTCCCCCACGTCGCCCGAACCCTCGCCGGCCTGCGCCGCGACGGTTGCGGGGCGCGGCGCCAACGCCTGGTCTTCGAACGCCGGCACCGTTACACCGACGTGGTCCGCTACCTCGCGGACGCCACCGAGCACCAGGGCGGGTAGCCCGGGGGTGGCCCCGTCGGCGGCCCGCGCACCGGCATGCGGCGTCGCCCCCCTCCTCCGCCCGGCCATGAACCCGTGAACCCTGATATCTCCGGGAGTTCGTCATGTCGTCGATGCCCACAACCGTGCCCGCCGCCGAACGTTTCCGGGCCCTGGGACCGCATCATCTGGATGAGATCGCGGACCGCTACGGTCTGTCGGACGACATCCGCGAGACCATCCGCGCGGTCGCGTGCGTACTGCCGTTCCGGGTCAACGAGTACGTCCTGTCCAATCTCGTCGACTGGGACGACATCCCCGACGATCCGATCTTCCGGCTGGTCTTCCCGCAACGCGGCATGCTCGACCCGGCCGACGAACGCCGACTGGCCGAACTGGCCCGCGCGCCGGAGGGCAGGGCCGAACTGCGGTCCCTGGTACGGCGCATCCGCGACGGCCTCAATCCGCATCCGTCCGGACAGCGACAACTCAACGTGCCGCGCGTGGGCGGGGCCGAGGTGCGGGGGTTGCAACACAAGTACCCGCAGACGGTGCTCCACTTCCCCGGGCAGGGCCAGACCTGCCACGCCTACTGCACGTACTGCTTCCGATGGGCGCAGTTCGTCGGCGACCCCGACCTGCGCTTCGCGGCGCCGACTCCCGACGGGCTCCTGGCCTACCTGGCGGTGCATCCCGAGGTAGAGGACGTCCTGGTCACCGGGGGCGATCCGCTGGTGATGTCCACCGAACGGCTGCGCGCACACGTGGAACCGATCCTGGGTGTCGAGACGGTGCGCACCATCCGCGTCGGTACCAAGTCGCCCGCCTACTGGCCGCATCGGTTCGTCACCGACCACGACGCCGACGACCTGCTGCGCCTGTTCGAGGAGGTCGTCGCCTCCGGGCGCAACATCGCCGTGATGGCGCACTTCAGCCATCCCCGGGAGTTGGAGACCGACCTCGCCCGCCGGGCCCTCGCGCGCGTTCGCGGTACCGGCGCGCTCGTGTACTGCCAGGCTCCGCTGATCGCGCACGTCAACGACGACGCGGCGGTGTGGGCTCGGCTCTGGCGGGCCGAACTGGCTTGCGGGGCGGTCCCGTACTACATGTTCGTCGAACGCGACACCGGCCCGCACGACTACTTCGCGGTACCGCTGGCCCGGGCCGCGGAGATCTTCCGCGGCGCCTATCGCACGCTGCCCGGCCTGGCCCGCACGGTCCGCGGGCCGGTGATGTCGGCGACGCCGGGCAAGGTGCTCGTCGACGGTGTCGAGGACGACGGGAGCGGCCGGTACTTCCGGTTGCGGATGCTCCAGGCACGGGAACCCGCCCTGGTCGCCCGCCCGTTCCGGGCCCGCTACGACGCCGGCGCCACCTGGCTCGACGACCTCGTGCTCGCCCCGGACACCCCCGCCGACATCGCGGCGGCGGTGGGCACATCCGGCCGCGGCGACATGAGCGGCACGAACGCCCCGGACACCCCCGGCGCTCCGCACGGGCTCGCCGATTCGGCGCGGCGGCGGAGCGGGTACGACCTTCGGCCGGCGGAGGCGACGCGGCGATGACCACCTGGCGCACCTCGCCCAATCTGGCGCTCAACGAGGTCGTGGATCGCCGCCGGGCCGCGGGGGTGCCGATCGTGCACCTCGGGTTCGGCGAGTCCCGGCTGCCCGTCTTCGCCCCGCTCCTGGACCGATTGCGGGCCGGGGCGCCGACCAACGCGTACGGCCCGGTGGCCGGTGACCTCGCGGTCCGCGCCGCGGTGGCCGGATACTTCGCCCGTCGCCGGCTGCCCACCGATCCGGAACAGGTCGTACTGGCACCGGGCAGCAAACCGCTGCTGATGGCGATCCAACATGTCGTCCCGGGTGACGTGTTGTTGCCCCGGCCGTGTTGGAACTCCTACGCGCCCCAGGCCCGGTTGGCGGGCAAGACGCCGATCGGGGTACCGATTCCCCGCGACTACGGGGGAGTTCCCGATCCGGACACCTTGCGGGCGCGGATCCGCGCCGCCCGGGCCGACGGGCTCGACCCGCGCATCGTGGTGTTCACCCTGCCGGACAACCCGACCGGGACGCTCGCACCGCCGGACGTGGTGCGCCGGCTCTGCGCGATCGCCGAGGCGGAGGACCTGGTGGTCGTCTCGGACGAGATCTACCGCGATGTCGTGCACGATCCGAAGACCACCGAACTGCTCAGTCCGGCGGAGGTGGTCCCGGAACGAACCGTGGTGACCACGGGGTTGTCCAAGAGCCTGGCGCTGGGCGGTTGGCGGATCGGCGCGGCGCGGTTCCCGGCCGGTGCGCGAGGTGCCGGTATCCGGGCCGAAGTCGTCGCGGTGGCCAGCGAGTTGTGGTCGACACCGGCCCGACCCATGCAGGAGGTCGCGCGGTACGTGTTCGAGGAGCCCGCGGAGATCCGCGAACGCCTGGCCGCGAGTGCCCGGCTGCACGGGGCGGTGGCCCGGGCGGTGTACACGCTCGCGGTCGGAGCGGGCGCCGAGTGTCGGCCGCCGACGGGCGCGTTCTACGTCTACCCGGACTTCGAGCCGCTGCGCGGTCCGCTCGGCGCGCTCGGCGTCACCGACTCGGCGACCCTGCAGCGCCGACTGCTGGACGAGTGCGGCATCGCGGTGTTGGCCGGCCACCTCCTGGGCGACGACCCCGGCGCGCTGCGGTTCAAGGCCGCCACCAGCATGCTGTACGGCGAAACGATCGCCGAACAGGAGGCCGCACTCGCGGATCCCGCCCCCACCGAACTGCCCCATGTCCGCGCCGGACTCGCCGCCATCGAGGCGGGTTTCGGCACACTCGGCGGTCGAGCGCACGGCGGCTGAACACTCGGCGGCCGCGCCCGCTCGCGTCGGGTCGGTCCGCCGGACGCCCGTCGGTCAGCCGGTCGCCCGGTGTGCTGCGGTGGTAGAGCACCCGGCGGCCGGCACGGCTGCGGGTCACCAGGCCCGTGGCGTGCAGGACGCGCAGGTGCTGGGAGACCGCGCTCGGCGTGACGTCGAGCCGGTCGGCGATCTCGACGCCGGCCATCGGCTCGGCGAGGAGGACGAGCGGTTCGGCCTTGGCGGCGCCGACGAGGCAGGCCAGGGCACCGGCGTCGGGGACGGGCTCCCGGATCCACAAGGTGGCCACGCCGCGGCTGGGATACATCGGCATCGGCGGCTCCTCCGCGCTGAGCGGCGGCGCGGGTTTGTGCGCGAACACCGAGGGCACGAGGAGCAGTCCTCGACCGGCCGCCGCCACGTGGTGCCGGCCGATCATCTTGTCGATGTACAACACGTCGTTGTCCCAGCGCAGGTTCGGGTGCATGTCGGCGAACAACGAGCGCGCGCCGCCCAGGGCCGGTTGCCGGGCGCGGTAGGTCATGTCGGCTTCGAGCAGGAGTCGCGGGCAACGATGCCTCGACCGGCCCCGGAGCGGAGTCCGCCATCCGCCGGAGCCGGCCGCTCCCGCGCGGTCCGACGGGCCGGGAATGCCCCGTCGGCTGGTCCTGATCCTGGCGCTGACCTGCGCGGTCGGCGTGGGCAACATCTACTTCCCGCAGGCGATCGTCCCGCTGATCGTCGCCGGCCCGCACGAGTCGCCCGACGCCACCGCCCTGGTGGTGACCGCGACGCAGATCGGCTACACGTTCGGGATCTTCCTGCTCGTACCGCTCGGCGACCGCCTCCCCAACCGCGCGTTCCTGGTCACCCTGCTCTCCGTCACCGCCGCCGGGCTGCTGCTCGCGGGCTGCGCGCCCGGTGCGAGTGTCCTCGTCGCCGCCGGGGTCGTGATCGGCGCCACCACCGTGGCCGCGCAGATCGTCGGCCCGTTGGCGGCCGGACCGGTCGCCGCCGAACATCGCGCCACGATGATGGGCACCCTGTTCAGCGGCTCGATCGGCGGCATGCTGCTCGCCCGCACGTTCAGCGGCGCCCTCGGCGAGGGGCTGGGCCGGCGTGCCCCGTATCTGGTGGCGGCGGCCGTGGTCGCGCTGCTCGCCGTCGCGCCGGCCCGGGCCCTGCCCGAGACCGAGCCCACCTCGCGCCAGGCGTATCCCGCACTGCTCGCCGAGCCGCTGCGGCTGCTTCGGGCCGAGCCGGAACTGCGCCGCTCCTGCCTGTACCAGGCGACCGTCTTCGCCGGGTTCTCCGCCGTGTGGACCTGCCTGACGCTCCTGCTCACCGGCCCCGCCCACCGCCTGGGCGCCCAGGCGGTGGGGCTGCTCGCCCTGGTCGGCGCGGCGACCATGGTCTGCACCCCACTCGCCGGGCGCCTGGTGGATCGGCGCGGGTCGGATCCGGTCACCCTGATCCGCCTGCTCGGCGTGCTCGTCTCCGCGGCCGTCCTGGTCCCGGGCGCCCGGGGCGGCGCCTGGGGTCCGGCCTCCCTGGTCGTCGGAACGCTGCTGCTCGACGTGGCGATGCAGTGCGGGATGGTCGCCAACAGGCCCGGGTGTTCGCGCTGCGCCCCGACGCCCGGAGCCGACTCGACACGGCCTACATGACGTGCGCCCACCTCGGCGGCAGCGCCGGTTCCTGGCTCGGCGTGCGGGTGTACGGGCGGGCCGGCCGGCAGGGGGTGTGTGCCCTGGTGGCGCTCCTCGCCGCCGTCGCACTGGCCCGCCACTGCGTGGCGCCGTACCGCCGTCGCCCGGTCGCGGTCGACCGCCCGTCGCTCACCAGGTGACCGGCAACTCGGCGACCCCGTACACCGCCGACGACGCCCGCAGCCGCACCCGCTCCGGCGGCACAGCGCAGCTCAGGGCGGGAAATCGGCGCAGCAACGCGGGGATGGCGATGCCCAGTTGCATGCGGGCGAGTTGCGCGCCCAGGCAGTGGTGGGTTCCGTGTCCGAAGGCGAGGTGCGGGGTGGGCCGGCGGTCGGGGTCGAAGCGGTCCGGTCGGTCGTGCACGGCCTCGTCCCGGTTCGCGGATGCCAGCGAGACCACGACGTGGTCTCCCGCGGCGATCGTATGGTCCCCGATCACCACGTCGGTCAGGGCCGTTCGGGGCAGGCCGTAGGGAATGACGCTGAGATAGCGCAGCAGTTCCTCCATCGCGTCCGCGACGGCGGCCGGGTCCTCGGTGTCGCGCAGTCGGTCGGCCGCCTCGGGTTCGTGCAGGAGCAGGAAGGTGCCCAGGCCCAGCATCGCGGCCACGGTTTCGTGTCCGGCCTCCAGCAAGTGGTTTGCCAGGCCGATGAGTTCGGCGTCGGTGAGGGTGTCGGCGTGGTCCCGGACGAGGCTGCCGAGCAGTCCGTCGCCCGGCCGCTCGCGTTCCCGGGCGACGAGGTCGGCCATGTACGCGTGCGCCTCGGCCGCCGCCGCGGCCACCTGCTCGGTGGGGCGGGCGAAGTCGAGCAGGGTGTTGGTACGGCGTTGGAAGCCCTCCCGGTCGGCGTAGGGCACGCCGAGCAGTGCGCAGATCGCCAGGGACGGGACGGGGAGCGTGAAGTGGGCGACGAGGTCCACCGGAGGTCGCATACGTTCCAGGGCGTCCAGGGCGTCGGACACGGTGCGTTCGAGGTCCGCGCGCATCGCGCGTATTCGGCTGGGGGTGAACGCTCCGACGAGCAGTCGGCGGACCCGGGTGTGTTCGGGTGGGTCGAGGCGCAGCAGGTTTCCCACCCGTCGGGCCTCGAGGTCCGGGCCGGCCGGGCGCAGCAGATCGGGCGTGCGGGCGGTACCGAACCGACGGTCGACCAGGACGCGGCGCGCGTCCCGGTCCCGGCTGACCAACCACAGCGCGCTGCCGTCGGGTAACGACACTTTGCGCAGCGGCTCTTCGGCACGAAGTCGGCGGAAGGCGTCGGGTGGGTCGAACGGGCGTCCTTCGGGGCGGACGCTGGGCAGGGGGATTGCACTGGTCCCGGACACGGGGCACCTCGCAGACGGTCGTCGAACGATGACGGTGGGTTGGTGCGTACTCTCGCCGGGGCGTCGCGACCGGGTCGGGGACGGTCTGCTCGGGGCACCGGGCGAAGGCGTCCCGATGTTTCCCCGACTCGGGACCGGCTACGCGCCGAGTCGGGACACGCCGTCGGCCCCGACCTCGGGTGGGGTCGGGGTCGGGGTCGGGACGACGTGGGGTGGGTTCAGTGGGAGGTGGACGCGAGCACCCGGTCCCGATCGGCCGCCAGGGTGGGGTAGTCGATGTAGCCTTCCTCGCCGCCCGTGTACATCAGGTACGCGTCGCGGATCGGGTTGAGCGGGGCGCCGGTGCGGAGGCGGTCGACCAGGTCGGGGTTGGCCAGGAAGGCCCGACCCAGGGAGATCAGGTCGGCTCCGGCCGCCAACAGCCGCTCGCCCGCGTGCCGGCCGCCGTCGGCGGGCAGCGGCCCTCCCCAGCCCAGGTTCGGGTTGGCGATCAGGGTGCCCGTCCAGAGTCGGCGGATCTCTTGGAAGACGGGCTGGTCCGGGTCGGCGAACACCACGTGCAGATAGGCGGGTTCGAGTTCGGCGAGAGCGGCGACCAGGGTCGGGTAGATGGCCTCGGTGTCGCCCTCGGCCATGCCGTTGGCGGTGACTCCGGGCGAGATGCGTACGCCGACCCGGTCCGCACCGATCGTGTCGACGATGGCCCGGACCACCTCCAGGGTGAAGCGGACGCGGTGCGCGACGGGGCCGCCGTAGGCGTCGGTGCGGTGGTTGGTGTTCTGCCCCAGGAACTGGTGCAGGAGGTAGCCGTTGGCGGAGTGCACCTCGACCCCGGCGAAGCCCGCGTCGATCGCGTTGCGCGCCGCGGCGGCGAAGTCGGCGACGGTGGACCGGATGTCGTCGAGCGTCATGACCCTCGGGACCACCGCCTCTTGGGGTCCGTCCGGGGTATGGATCGGCTCGGGGAGCGGGATCGCGGAGGGGGCGAGCGGGGTGAAGCCGCTGTTGTCGGGGTGGCCGACCCGGCCGCCGTGCTGGAGTTGGAGGAACATCCGCCCGCCCTCGGCGTGTACCGCGTCGGTGACGCGCCGCCACCCGGCCACGTGGTCCCGGTCGTGGATCGCGGGGATGTGGGGGTAGGTCAGCCCCACGGCGTTCGGCGTGGCGGCCTCGGCGATGATCAGCCCGGCGGTGGCGCGTTGTGCGTAGTAGGTGGCCATGATCGAGCGCGGGACGCCGTGGGCGTCGGCGCGGTTGCGGGTCATCGGCGCCATCACGAGGCGGTTGGGCAGTTCGAGGCCGCCGAGCCGGGTGGGCCGGAAGAGGGGGCTCGTGGTCGCGTCGGTGTGCACGGTGGTGTTCATGATCGTCTTCGTCCTTCCGTGGCGGGGGTCTCCCACCGGGCGGGTCGTCGGTTCGAGGTCTTGGGGCCGGGATCGGGACGCCGTGCGCCCTGGGAGTGCGATGAGGTCGGGTGCTCCTCGGTGACGGAGACGACTCTGTCCGGGGGCGCTTCGGGGATGCTTCGATGGCGCTGAGGGTCCGCTGAGGGTTCGCTGATGCCCGGTATGTACGGTGAACCGCATGCGATACGGGGTGCTGGGTCCGCTGATGGTGTGGGACGACGAGGGGGCGCCGGTCCGGGTCCCCGAGGCGAAGGTGCGGGCGCTGCTGGCCGACCTGCTGGTCCACGAGGGGCGGCCCGTCTCCACCGATCGGCTCGTCGACGACCTGTGGGGCGAGGAGCCGCCGGGCAACCCCGCCAACGCGCTCCAGGCCAAGGTCTCCCAGTTGCGCCGGGTACTCGGGCGCAAGCGGGTGGTGTACCAGCCTCCGGGCTACCGACTGTCCGTCGACGCGGAGGCGGACGAGGTGGACGCGGACCGTTTCCGGTCGCTGGTGGCCGAGGCGCGCCTGGCCGGCGACCCCACCGTGCGCGCGGCGCTGCTCACTCGGGCGCTGGGGTTGTGGCGGGGGTCGGCCTACGCCGATTTCGCCGACGCGGAGTTCGCCCGGACGGCGGCGCGGCGGTTGGCCGAACAGCGCCTGGCGGTGGTCGAGGAGCAGGCCGAAGCACGCCTGGAGTCGGGCGAACATACTTTGCTGATCGGTGAGTTGACCGACCTGGTGGCCCGCCATCCGCTGCGCGAGCGGCTGCGCGCGGTGCAGGTGCGGGCCCTATACCTGGCGGGCCGGCAGAGCGAGGCGCTGGCGTCGTACACGGACCTGCGCAGGCTCCTGGCGGACGAGTTGGGAGTGGATCCGGGGCGGGAACTGACCACCCTGTACGAGGCGATCCTGCGCCAGGACCCGACCCTGGCACCGACGGGGGGCGGGGCCTCGTCGAGCGGCCGGGCCGCGTCGGGAGCGCAAGCCGCGTCCCGGACCGGCGACTCGTCGGGAGCCGACACCTTGACGGAGGCCGACTCTCGGTCGGGGGGCGGCGCCGCGTCGGGGGCCGGCCCGGCTCCGGGCGCCGGGCCGAAGGCGGCGGCGTCCGGGGCCGCCCGGTCCAATCTCCCGGCCCCGCTCACCGCCCTCGTCGGGCGCGATGCCGACGTGGAGGAGGTCGGTCGGCTGATCGGGGGCGCGCGGCTGGTGACGTTGACCGGGCCCGGCGGTGTGGGCAAGACCCGGCTCGCGATCGAGGCCGCCGGGCGAGTGCACGCGGACCTCGTCGACGAGGTGTGGCTGGTCGAACTCGCCGGGCGACACGGCGAGACGGCCGATCTGGTACAGGGCGTCGCCGCCGCGCTCGGCATCCGCGACGACACTCCCGCCGGCCTGCCCGGCCTCGGCGAGCCCGAACATCCCGCCGACCGGCTCGCCGCCGCCCTGCGCGATCGGCGCCCGCTCCTCGTCCTGGACAACTGTGAGCACGTCGTGGAATCGGCGGCCCGGCTCACCGAGGTGTTGCTGCACCGGGTCCCGGGACTGCGCGTACTGGCCACCAGCCAGGAGCCGTTGGGCCTGACCGGCGAAACGTTGTTCCTGGTCGAACCGCTGCGCCCCGAGGACGCGGCGGCCCTGTTCGCGGCCCGCGCCGCCGCCGCGGCGCCGGGTTTCTCGCTCGACGCGGCCACCCCCGAACTGCGCGCGTCCGTCGCCGAGATCTGCCGGCGCCTCGACGGCATCCCGCTCGCCCTCGAACTGGCCGCCGCCCGCGTGCGCGCCCTGGGCGTACCGGAGTTGGCGGCCCGCCTCGGCGATCGTTTCCGAGTCCTGACCTCCGGACAGCGCGGCGCGCCGGCCCGCCAGCGCACCCTGCGGGCGGTGCTCGATTGGAGCTGGGAACTGCTCGGCGCACCGGAACGCGTCGTGCTGCGCCGCCTCGCGATCCACACCGACGGATGCACCCTGGACGCCGCCGAGGCGGTGTGCGCCGGCGACGGAGTCACCCGGGACGAGGTACTCGACCTGGTCGGCCGCCTGGTCGACCGCTCACTGGTCGTGATGGCACCGGGGCCGGCGGGCCCCCGCTACCGCATGCTCGAATCCGTGACCGCGTACGCCCTGGAACGCCTGGACGAGATGGCGGACCTCGCCGACGTCCAAGATCGCCACCTGCGGCACTACCTGGACCTGGCCGAAGGGGCCGAACCGCACCTGCGCGGCGCCGAACAACGCGCGTGGCTCGACCGGTTCGACGCCGAGGCGGGCAATCTGCGGGCCGCCTTGGACGAGGCGATCCGGCAGGCCGGCGCCGGTCGCCCGGAGGGAGCGCACGCGGCGGTCCGCCTGGTCCGCGCGCTCGCCTGGTGGTGGTTGCTGCGCGGCCGGCTGGTCGAGGGCCGCCGGGCCCTCGTGGCGGTCCGCGCGATCGCCCCGACGGCCCGTGCCGCCGGCCCCGCCGCCGCCGCTGCCGCCGCCGAAATCGGCGTCCTGCACGACGCGTTCGCGTTGCTCACCGGCGATCGACCCGCCCGGACCGCGTTCCCCGACGCGGCGATCGAGGATACGTCGCGGCGCGGCCGGCTCGCCTGGCTGTACGCCTACGCCCTGTTCAACGGCGGCGATCCCGTCGCGAGCGCCCGCGCCAACACGCACGCGCTGGTCCTGGCCGCGCGGGACGAGGATCGCTGGTCCGGGGCCGCCGGCCTCGGCCTGCGCGCGATGCTCGCCCTGGTCGGCGGCGACCTGGCCGACGTCGCGCGCGACGGCCTGCGCAGCGCCGAGCTGTTTCGTGAACTCGGAGACACCTGGGGCGAGTCGCAAACCGTGGCGGCACTGGCCACGATCGCCGAGATCCGCGGCGACTACCCGGAGGCGGTCCGCCGGCACACCGAAGGACTGTGCATCGCTCGCGAGTTGCGGCTCCCGACGGAGATCTCCGCGCGCCTGTCCGGACTCGGCCGACTGGCGCTGCTCGCCGGCGACCCGGAGCGGGCGCACGACCTGCATCGGCGGGCGCTGGAGTCGGCGATCGAGCAGGGCTACGTGTTCGGCGAGGTGCACGCGCGGATGGGACTCGCCCTCGGCGCCCGGCGCTCGGGCGACCTCGACACCGCCGAGACGCATCTGGTGCACATGCTCGACCGGTACGCCGACGTGTCCTCGCGGGCGGGCATCCATCTGCGCCGGTCCGAACTCGGCTTCGTCGCCGAACTGCGCGGCGACGCGGACGCGGCCTCCGCGCACCACCTCCTAGGCCTGGAACTCGCCGGCGTCCTGGGCGAGCCCCGGGCCATGGCGCTGTCCCTGGAGGGCCTGGCGGGTGCGGCGGCGCTGTCCGGGGACCCGGACCGTGCCGCGTTCGCGGCCCTGCTCCTGGGCGCGGCCGACGCGGCCCGCCGCAGCGTGGACGCCCCGCTGCCACCCGGGGAGCGTACCGACGTCGACCGGATCACCGCCGCGACGACGGCCACGCTCGGACCGCGAGCGTTCGCCGAGGCATACGAACGCGGCGCCGCCCTGGACCCGAACGCGGCCGCGCACATCGCCCGCACGACGCCCTCCCCCGCGTAACGAAGGTCGGCGACGGCCCGACGCCCGTGCTCACCCGAGGAGTTCGGTGAGGCGGGCCGCCTGGCGCTCGGCGGTCCCCGGTGGATTCCTGAGGTTCCGCGGATCCTCCATCGACAACAGGAACAGCCAGACGAGGGCGAGCAGGCGTCGGCAGTCCGACACACGCGCGGCCTCCGCCGGGGTGAGGTCGACCCGATCGAGCAGTCGACGCACGTCCAGGGACGTATCCACCCAACTCGATACGTGTTCGGTGATCTCCGCGAGTTCGAAGGCCCGGTCGCTGCGCCCGGACTCCTCGAAGTCCACGACCCGGATCCGCGCCTGTGTCCCGCGCACCGCGTCGTCCGGGCAAGCCCCGGGATCTTCCAGGTAGTTGGCGAGATTTCCGTCGCCGGGACCGAAAACCGCGGGCACCCGCCCGCGACCGAGGGCCCGCCGACCACCACCCCGATTCAGCCAGTGCACGCCCGCCGCGAGGGCCCGGCGGACCGGGGGTGTGGTGTCGAGCCGCCACCTCGCCCACTCGTCGATCCGGGCGATGATCGGATCCTGCTGCCCCGGCCGGACCGGGAGTTCGCGGACGACCTCGTCCGGGACGGCCGCGTACAGCGTGTTCAACGTCGTGGCCAACGCGTCGACACGCTCGTCCCGCACGCTCGTGCCGCGCAGCGCGGCCCCCGGCAGCCGGGACATCACCACGACCGGGCACGACGGTCGAGGATCCCGGCTCACCGGGCGCGGTGCCAGGTCGGGCGCGAAGCGGTGCAGCAGGGTCAGCGCGGTCCATTCCCGCCGGTGGTTGTCGTGCGCTCCGGCGCCGAACGTCTTGACCACCGTGTCGGGTCGGAATTCGAGGGTGTGGGTGCTCCACGGGCCGTTGGTCGTCATCCGGCCCAATCCTGCCGGATGGGCGCGTCTGGCACGGGTGGCCCGACGCGGCCCGCCCGGAGCCGGCAGCCCGCAGGTCAGGCGAGGCGCCCGCCACCGTCGACATGCAGGACGGTGCCGGTCACGTATGGGCTGGTGAGCGCGAACAGGACCGCCCGCACGACGTCGTCGGGCGTGCCGACCCGGCGGGCCGGGTTGCGCTCGGCGACCTGACGCAGGAACGCCTCCTTGTCGGCGCCCATGCCGTCCCAGGCGCCGGAGTCGACGATGCCGGGCGAGACGGCGTTGACCCGCAGCGGGGCGAGTTCCACCGCGAGCGCTTGGACCAGGAAGGCCAGCGCGCCGTTGGTGGTGGCCATCACCACCCGCCCGGGCGCGGGCCGCCACGCGGCCACACCGGAGAAGAAGGTGAACGAGCCGCCCTCGCGCATCCGGCCGGCCAGGTGCTTGGCGAGCAACATCGGCCCGATCACCTTGGCCGCGAACGCGCGCTCCACGGAGGCGAGTTCGAGGTCGGCGACCGGACCGTTCGCGGGCATCGCCGCGGTCGAGACCAGGTCGTCGAAGCTCCCGACCTCGGCGGCGAACGCGGCGATCGAGTCCTCGTCGGCCAGGTCGAGGGCCAGGGTCGCGGTCGGCCCGGGCAGTGTGTCCGCCGTCTCCCGCAGCCGGGCCGGGTCCGGACCGGCGAGGATCGTTTCGGCCCCGGCGGCCGACACCCGCGCGGCCAGGGCCCGGCCCATGCCGGATCCGGCCCCGACGACGACGATCCGCCGCCCTTCGAGGCTCGGGGCGGGGGTGTGCGCGGCGGTCCGGGAGAGGTCGGGCGTGACAGACATGGGTGGCACCTTCGTTGCTCATGCCGTATTTCGGGTGCATACGGCCGTGTATCCCGACTCTGCGGCACACCCCACCCATACGTCCAAGGCATAGTTTCTATCTCTGCCATAAACTGCGTCTATGGCAACGTTGCGGCAGTTGGAATACCTGGTGACCGTCGTCGACGCCGGGTCCTTCACCCGCGCCGCCGAGCTGCTGCACGTCTCCCAACCCGCGCTCTCGCACCAGATCCAGGCCCTGGAGCGGGACAGCGGGGGCCCGCTCCTGGAACGGCTCCCCCGCGCGGTCCGGCCCACCCCGATGGGCCGCGCGATGTTGCCGCACGCCCGTGCCGCACTCGCCGACGCCGCCCGGGCCCACTCGGCCGCCCGCCGCGTGGCCGGTCTGGAGACCGGCGAACTGCACCTCGCCTCGGTGTACTCGGTCAGCCTCGGCGTGCTCCCACCCGTACTGCACCGGTGGCGCCGCACCCACCCCGAGATCCGGGTGAGCCTGGTGGACCACCGGCACGCCGGCGAACTGCACGAGACGATGACCGCCGGACGCGCCGACCTCGCCGTCGGCCCGCCCCCACCGCGCTGGGAGGGACCACTGCGCGACCTGGGCGTCGAGGAGTTCGTCGTGGTCGTCCCGGCCGACGATCCGGCCGCCGCCGACGGCGCGACGCGGGTGCGGATCGACACGCTGGCCGAGCGCAGTTGGGTGCACTACGCGGCGGGCAACGGCCTCGCCGACGTGCTGGATCGTGCCTGCGCCGCCGCCGGGTTCCGGCCGAACACCGCCGTACGTACCGAACAGACCGCCGCCGCGCCCCTGCTCGCCGCGGCCGGCCTCGGTCCCACCCTGGTGCCCGCGAACGTCATCCCGCCGCACTTCCCCGGCCGACTGCTGCGCCCCGACCCACCCGTGCGCCGTGCCCTCGCCGCGTACACCCGCCCCCGGCCGGATCCGTTGACCACCGCGTTCCTCGACACGCTCACCGAGCACGCCCGCGTGCTGCCGGCCCACGTGCGCGCCCGGCTCGGTCCCGACCCGGACGGGGCCTGACGCCCGGCGACCGCCGACCGACGTTCGGCCTCCTCGATCCAACAGCACGAAAGCATCATTCGTAGGGGAAACCGGGCTTTCCCACACACGGCGCACTCCGACGCGCGATCATGTCGACATCCCGGGTGTGGGTGTTCCCGCACACCGGGCACGTCGAGCGAAGGAGTCGCCGGATGGCGTCGTCGGTTGAGGAACTGCGCGTGGCGCTGGAACGGGAGGCCGATGAACTGGCCCAGCGTCGCGAGGAGTTGGAAACGGAACTGGCCGAGGTGGAGCGACAACTCGACGCCCGCCGCAACGCGGTCGCACACCTGACGGTGATCCGCCCCCTCGTCGCGTCCGTACCGCGGCCCCGCAGGGAGCAGAAGTCCGCGCCGCCCGCCGCCGCTCCGGACCCGGCACCCGCGCCCAAGGCCGCGGCCGAGGCCAAGCGCACCACCCCCGCGCCGCGCCGTCGCAAGGCCGCGCCCCGCCCCAAGGCCGCCGCCCCGGCACCGGCCGGCCCGCGCCGGAAGGCCGCCCGCGCCCCGAAGGCCGCCGTCCCCGCGCCCGCCGCCGAGCGTCGGGTCCGCACCCACCTGCGCGACGAGATCGCCGCACTGCTGAGCGCGAGCGAGCAGCCGATGAACGTCCGCCGACTCACCGAAGCCCTGGGCGAGGAGCCCACGAAGAGCCGCCTGGAGAGCGTCCGCACCTCCGCCGAGGGCCTGGTCAAGGCGGGCCGCGCCGGCAAGGCCGGCAGGGGCCTGTTCACCGCCTCCGGCTGACCGGACCACCCGCGCCCACGACACCGCCCGCACGCCCCACCGGCCCTGAAGCCGACCTCGATCGGCGGCCCGTAGCGCCTTGCGCCGGGCGGGAGTTCGGGGGCCGCGGTGGCCACGGCGGCCCGCCGCGCGCACCTGCCGCGCCGGTCCGCCGCAACCCCGGCCGGCCGTCCGGGTATCCGCCCGGACCCACCCCACCCGAAAACGCGCCGGCAGCGCGGCACGAGCCCCCTCGGGGTCGGTGTGCCGCGCTGCCGCGTGCGCCGGGGGTCAGCGCTCGGCCGGGAGGTCGTATACGTTCTCCGGGGTGACGACGGAGGTGATCGCCTTGGCGAACAGCGTGCTGGGCTCGTTGCCTTCGTGCAGGATGTCGGTGTTGAGCAGGATGACCATCGTGGCGTCCTGCTCCGGCAGATACACCGTCACACTCTCGTAGCCCGGCAGCGAGCCGTTGTGCCCGACCCAGCCGCGGACGCGGAACAGGCCGAGCCCGTACCCGGCGTCGTCGAAGCCGGGCACGGGCACGAACTGCTCCCGCTGCTCCTGCACGGCCGGGGAGAGCAGCGTCCCGGTGGCCACCACCTTCGCCCAGCGGCGCAGGTCGTGCAGGTCGGAGATCATCGCGCCGGCCGCCCACCCCCAACTCGGGTTCCAGTCCGTCGCGTCGGCGACCTCTCCCGTCGGCGTCTGGTCGGTGTACCCGTGCGCGTGCGGCTCCGGGAACTCGGCGCCGCGCGGGAACAGCGTGTTCCGCAGGTGCGCCGGTCCGGTGACCCGCCGGTGGATGAACTCGGCCAGCGGCATCCGGCCCAGCTTCTCCACGACCAGGCCCAGCAGGATGGTGTTGGTGTTGGAGTACTGGAACTCGCTGCCCGGCGCGAAGACGTTCGGGTGCCGGAAGGCGTAGGCCAGCAACTCCTGCGGGGTGAACGCACGGGTCGGGTCGCTCTCCAGCGCCTGTACGAAGTCCGGATCGGCGGTGTAGCTGAACAGACCGCTGCGCATCTCCGCCAGTTGGCGAATGGTGATGTGGTCGCCGTCGGGCACCTCGTCGATATACAGGGAGATCGGGTCGTCCAGCCGGATCCGCCCCTCGTCGACCAGTTCCAGGAGGGCGGTGACGGTGAACGTCTTGGTCTCACTGCCGATCCGCATGTTGAGATCGGGCGTCATCGGCGCACCGGTGGCGATGTCGGCCACCCCCGTCGATCGCACGTAACTGCCCCGACCGGGGAACCACAGACCGACCGTCACCCCGGGCACGCCGGTCTCCCGACGGGTCTGCGCGATCACCTCGTCGAGACGGGCCACGATCGCCGGATCCAGGCCGTGCGACGCGTGGTCGCCGGGGTCCGAGGCTTCGACGCGCGGATCGCCGGCGACGACGATCGTCGGTGGGGCGGCCTGGGCCAGGGGGCCGGCCAGGGTGAGCGGGACGAGGGCGGAAAGTGCGAGCAGGGCGGTGGCGAGGCGGTAGCCGGAGGCACGGCGCATGGCGATATGTCTCTTCCGGAGATGAGGGGACCGGACAGCGGAGGGGACCCGCACGGCCAAGGTGATCATCCGTGCGCGCACCGGAGCGCGCGCCGACCGGCACCGCCCGGCGATTCCACCCGTACGGCCGCCGGCGCCGCACCCGGACGGCCGACATCGCACCCGGGCGCCGACATCGCGGGCCGACCGGCGCCGCCCCTCGGCCCCGATCGGGCGCCCGATAGCCTGAGGCGCACGCTTCCCGGCCGGTCGGGCGTCCAGCTCCACGGATGTCGGTCGCCGATTCGGCTTCGGTCCGGGAGCGGCCGTGTCGGGACCCGAGACACGTGCCGGTCGCGGTCGTCCCGCGGTCGGCACGCGGCCCGACACGACCGGCTCGCATCCCCTACCAACTCGGAGGTTCCCATGTCACAGACGGTCAACTTCAAGGGCAACCCGGTCGCCGTCGCCGGTCGCCTCCCGCAGCCCGGCGACAGCGCGCCCGACTTCTCCCTGGTGGCCAAGGACCTGTCCGACGTGTCGCTGGAGAACTACGCCGGCAAGCGGAAGGTGCTCAACATCTTCCCGAGCATCGACACCGGCACCTGCGCCGCGTCGGTGCGCCGGTTCAATGCGTCGGCGGCCGACCTGACGAACGCCGTCGTGCTGTGCATATCGGCCGACCTGCCGTTCGCCCAGGGCCGTTTCTGCGGTGCGGAGGGCCTGGACAACGTGGTGACGCTGTCCACCATGCGGGGCCGCGAGTTCCTGGAGAACTACGGCGTCGCGCTCACCGAGGGCCCGCTGGCGGGCGTCGCCACGCGCGCCGTCGTCGTACTCGACGAGAACAACGTGGTCGTGCACTCCGAACTGGTCGCCGAGATCGCCGAGGAGCCCGACTACGAGAAGGCGCTCACCGCCCTGAAGTAGGACGTGTCGCGGCGGGCCGATCGGATGGGGCATCCGTACGATCGGCGCCGGCCGCCACGACGCGGGACCGGATCGAGCCGACGACCTCGGCCGATCCGGTCCCCGGTTTCGGAACATCCATTTCGCGCGGAGATCCCCACATCGGCCGCGAATGGTCGATCCTGGTGCGGCCATCCGATGCCAGGTTTTCACCGATTGTCAGCCGGTACGACACCATCCGGCGGGTTCCTCAGGCCGGACGCCCGGATCGCCGGAGAGCATCGGTGCCGTACCGTGCCACGTCGTACCGCGCGTCGGCCGTGATTCGAAACGAGTCCCCGATGTTCGAACACGACGCACCGGACACGCCACGCGCCGCCACCCGCGCCCGGGCCCGCCGCCGGCCGTGGCGCGCCCTCGCCGTGACCGCGTGTGCGGTGGCCGTCCTGGCGTCGTCGACCGCGTGCGGCGGAGGCGACGACAAGAAGGCCGCCGCCGCGCCGCCGCCGAGTGCCGGTCCGCAGACCCCCGGTTCGCCGCCGCCGCCCGCCGCCGGCAGCGCCACCCCCACCGCGTCCGCGTCCCAGTCGTCGGTGCGGCCGTGTGTACCGGTCACCGCGACCGACAAGCCCACGCGCGGCACCCTCACCCGCGAGGACCTGCGCTTCGCGTCCCGCGACCCCAGGCCCGTCACCGGCGACGAGGTCTTCGGCCTCGCACAACTGCCGTACAAGTACGCGGGTGGCATGCTGACCCGGACCTGCGTGAAGACCGTGGACGACTGCACGGCCGTGGCCTTCGGCAAGGCCGCCGAGCAGATCGCGCGATCGGGCTGCGAACGCGGCGTCGTCGCGCTCTACGTGGACAAGGCGAACAACGTCCAGACCACGGTCGGCGTGCTCCAGATGCCCACCGCCGTGGCCGCCGCCACCCTCGCGGTGGACGACCCCGACGGCTTCCGGGCGGTCACGCCGCCGACGGCGTCCGGCGCCGAGAGCTTCGCGCCCGACGCCACCTTCAGCCGGGTCAACGAGTCGCTGTACCGCTACTACATCTACGAAATATCCGGCCGCGCGGACGGCAAGCAGCGCGAAGCCGGCGAGGCGGACCGCCACATCGCCGCCCAGAACGCCGTCTACCACCTCGTCGGCGACTCCCTGGACCGCCGCTCCGCCGGCGCCGCGTCGTAACCGACCGCCCTGCTCGGGACGGCAACCGCCCCGAGCGGGGGTACGGCACACATCCGGCGGTCGTGGGTATCGGATCCGCACGACCGGCGAGTGCCACCCCTCCGCACGACCGGCGATCGCTACCCCGCCACCATCGACAACGCCGACATGGGCTCTCCCGCCCAGATCCGCCGGGAGGCCTCCTCCGGATAGGCGGTGACCGTCGGCTCGGCGGCGAAGACCCGGGTCGCGCGCGATCGCGGCTCGTACGCGGGCCATCCCGGGTCGCCGTCCCTCGCGAAGGCCGTCCAGGCGGCGCGCATGTGGGCGGACAGCGCCTCCGCCTCCTCGGTCGGACCGGCGCCGAACAGCAGGGCGGGTTGGCCCCGATCCAGGTTGCCGAACACGAGCGGGACGTCGAGGCCGTGACAGGCGCCGAGGACACCACCCATGCCGGGTGCGGGCCAGGTCAGTTCGTACACGTGCGCCCGGCCGCCGCCGGCGATCCGCGCCTCGGCCAGATGCAGGCTGGGCATCCGGAACAGCCGGTCGGAGCGCACCAGTTCGTACAATTCCTCCGGACTCGCGTGCGGATACCCGGCGCGGTACCGGCTCGCGGCGTCGCGCTCCGGGCCGAACACGTCCAGGGCGGTCGCGGCCTGATCCTGCGTCACCTCGCCGAGCAGCCCGTCGAGCACGGTGAGCAGGCGCTGTTCGTCGCGCGTGTGGCCGACGAGGAGCGGTACGTCCCGCCCGAAGCCGTCGGCCAGGGCCCGCCACGGTGTGGCCGGGAGCGAATCGCCGTCGACGATCGGCGCGAACGGGGTCGCCCCGTGTGCGGCCGGCCCCCACCGCCCGGCCCAGCGGGTGATCCCGGCGGCCACCGCGTCCCCGGCCGCGGCCAACAACTCCGGCTCCACCTCGGAGAGTTCGGCCGTCGTGGAGCGCAGCCCCAACTCGGCGGCACAACACGCCGCGATGTCGGCGGCGAGTGCCGGCGTGAAGAACGTGCCCTGCACGCTCTGCGCCACGGCCCGGCCGAACAGCCCGGCCGCGCGCGGCATCGCCGACAACGCCGCGACCGACCCGCCGCCCGCCGACTGGCCGAAGACGGTGACCCGGTCCGGATCCCCGCCGAACGCCCGGATGTTGTCCCGCACCCACGTCAGCGCCGCGATCTGATCGAGCAGCCCCCGGTTGGCGGGCGCGCCCTCGATCAGGCCGAAACCCTCGAACCCCACGCGGTAGTTGAGCGTGACCACCACGACGCCGCCGTCCCGCGCCAGTCGCGCGCCGTCGTACTCCGGCAGACCTGACATGCCGACCGTGTAGGCGCCGCCCTGGATCCACACCATCACCGCAAGCCCCGCGCCGGGACCCGGATCGGGCGACCAGACGTTGACCGTCAGCCAGTCGTCGCCCGCGGCGCCGCGCGCCGACTCCGCCATCCCGAGCGCGCCGCCCTGAGGCGGCGGCGGCCCGTATGCCAGGGCCGGTCGCACCCCGTCCCACCCGCGCACCGGCCGCGGCGCGGCGAATCGCAGCGCACCCACCGGCGGCTCGGCGAACGGGATGCCCCGGAAGACCGCGACGCCGGCCTCCCGCCCGCCCCGCACCGCCCCGACCGCCGCCCGCACTTCGGGCTGCTCGACATCGAAGGGCTCGGGGGGCTCGGGGGGCTCGGATGCGCCAGGAATCATCACGAATGCCTTTCGGAGCGGGTCGGGTGCGCACGGCTTCGGCCCGAAGCACGGCGGAAAGCCCGCGTCGCCCCGGACACCCCGGATCATCCCGCCGCACCGAGCCGCGCGCCGGCGATTTACCCCCGAGCCGCCCCGCCCGCGACAAGCCGAAGCCGGGCGGCGGTACGGGACGCCCCCTCCTCGCCCCGCACCGCCGCCCGGCCCCGGCCGGCCGTGGCCGTGTCTCGGCTAGCGGCGCTCCAGCATCGGCAGCCGTGACCGGGCCGAGTGTGCGGCGACCGTGTACCAGAGGTTGACCAGGTCCATCAACTGGTCCGGGCCGGTCGCCTCGCAGCGCACCGTGAGCAGGTCGACCCGCTCCGCGCCCGGGACCGCCGCCGCGAGCTCGGCGGCCAGCGGGATCTGGAAGCCGACCTCGAAGACGAACTTCTCCGGCAGTTCCAGCGGCTCCAGGGCCCCGGCCTTCTCCACGGCCGCCGCGGCGCCGGCCCGGATCAGGTCCTGGGCGACGGTCGGGTGCACGTTGTTCGCGGCGGTGAAGCCCTCGGCGGTCTTGACCGGGACGGTGATCACACCGGGGAAGGCCGCGGCGGTGGCGGCGCAGACCTCGTTGTCGCCGGTGACCAGTCCGATCGGGACGCCGTGCCGGGCCGCGAGGAGCGCGTTGACCTCGGCCTCGGTGACGGGCTTCCCGTTCAGCCGGACCGAGGTGAAGTCCGACGAGAAGGTGTGCGCGAGCACCCCCGGCGCGCCGGCCGCCGCGTGGTAGCCGATGAACAGCGCGACGCCGTGGTTCGCGCCGAGGCCGTGCGCCATGCACTGGGCCTTCGGGCTGCCCAGGATCACCCGGGCGCGCGGGTCCAGGTGCTGCACGATCAGGTTGTCCATCGTGCCGTGGCTGTCGTTGATCAAGACGTTGTCCGCGCCCGCCGCGAAGGCACCCTCGATGGCCGCGTTGGCCTCGCCGGTCATGATCTCCTGCGCCCTGGTGTAGCCACCGCCGCCGCGCACGATCTGGTCGAGGGTGGCGATGCCCGCCACTCCTTCCATGTCGATCGAGATGTATACGTCCATGGAGTCTCCCGTTCGTCGCCGGTTGCCCGCCGCCCAGTGCCGGATGTCCGTCGGGCACCGCCGTCGGGCATCGCCCGTCCGGTGAGCATCACGCACCCCGGCCTGGACAAGCGTCGGCCATTCGGACAGGTTCGCATGGGGTTCTTCGTCCTCTCGGACGATTCGACCGCCGCGCACGCTGCCTAGCGTGAGCGCTCCCCGCGGCAGACCGCCGCCCGTCGAGGAGGTGCCCGACCCATGGGACGACCCACCCCGCCCGATGCCGCCACGCCGGCTTCCGGCCGCTCGGACCACTCGGCCGCAACGGGTTCGACGGTGTCCCTGCCGACCGCCGAAGACCTGCGGACGCGCCTCGCGGAGCTGGTCGAGAAGTCGGGGATCCCCGGGGCGAGCCTCGCGGTCCGGGTCGGCGATCGTACCGTCGCCACCGCGGTGGGCGTACTCGACGTCGAGACGGAGTACCCGGCGACCACCGACTCGGTCTTCCAGATCGGCTCGATCACCAAGGTGTGGACCACGACCCTGGTGATGCAACTGGTCGACGAGGGCCTGATCGACCTCGACGTCCCGGTCCGCACCTACATCCCCGATCTGCGACTCGTCGACGAGGACGCCGCCGCTCGGATGACGACCCGTCACCTCCTGTGCCACACCGCGGGTTTCGAGGGCGAACTGTTCGACGACCACGGCAACGGCGAGGACTCCCTCGCCCGCCTGGTGGCCAGTCTGGCCACGGTCGGCGAGCAACTGTTCCCGCCCGGCGAGACGTTCTCGTACTCCAACGCCGGATTCGACCTGCTCGGCCGCATCGTCGAGGTGTGCACGGGAGTGACCTGGGAGCGGGCGCTGCGCGAACGCATCGTCGCTCCGCTGGGTCTGAAGCATGTGGCCAACAACGCGACCGAGTCGATCCTGCTGCGCAGCGCGATCGGGCACATCGGCCGTCCCGACGGCACCAACGTCAAGGCGCCGGTGCACCACACCGACCGCAACGGCGCGCCCTCCGGCTCGGCGCTCGCCATGACCGCGACGGACCTGCTCGAATTCGCCGCCGCGCACATCCGGCTCGGGCAACTCCGCGACGGAAAGCGCTTGTTGTCCGAGGAGTCGGCGCGGGCCATGCGCGAGCCGCAGGTCGAGATCGGCGGCGACGGCGCGTTCGGCGCGCGGCTGTGGGGCCTCGGCTGGATCCTGTACGACTGGTCCGGCGGCGAGGTCATCGGCCACGACGGCGGCACGATCGGCCAGGGCGCGATGTTGCGCGTGGTGCCGGAACGCGACGTCTCGATCGCGCTGTTGACCAACGGCGGTGCCCTGTACGGCGTGTACGACCTGATCTGCGAACTCCTCGAAACCCTCGCCGACGTGCGCCCGCCCGCCCGGGCGGTCCCGCCCGCCGAGCCGCCGGCTGTCGACACGAGCTACCTGGTCGGCAGTTACGCGTCGCCGGCGCAGCGGTTCGACATCGCCGAATCCGAGGACGGGCTGGTCGTCACCACGCGACTGCTCGGCCGGCTGGGCGCGCTGTTGGGCGACGACACGATGACCATGCGGGTGGTGCCGACGAACGAGCGCATGCTGATCAGCACCGAGGCGGCGGGCGGGCGGCACCAGCAGTTCCTCTTCCTCGGCGAGGGCGAGCGGGCCGAATTCCTGCACGTGGGCCGGGCGATGCGCCGCATCCCGGACGCCGGGGCCGAGTAGCCGGGGCCGGACGCGGCCTAGAGGTCGGCGAGGACCTTTTGGGCCTCGTCGACCGCCTCGGGGCCGGCCGGCAGCAGTGGCAGGCGCACGTTCGGGGTCGGGATGCGGCCCTGGGCGTGCAGCACGCCCTTGATCACGGCGGGGTTCGGTTCGCGGAAGAGCGCGGCCGCCAGTCGGGTCAGGGCGTGCCCGAGCGGCCGGGCCCGGTCGAGGTCGCCGCGCCGCCAGGCGTCGGTCAGTTCGACGAAGCGGTCCGTGGCCACGTGTGCCGAGGCGAGTACACCGCCGGACGCGCCGAGCGCGAGCAGGGGCGACAGGAACGAGTCGTCGCCGACCAGGACCGCGAAGTCGGCCGGGAGGTCGCCGAGCAGGTCCACCGTCTCGCCGTCGATGCCGCCCTGCGCGAGCTTGACCCCGACCACGCCGGGCAGCCGGCCCAGCGCCCGCAGCGTGGCCGCGTCGAGGGGGCGGCCGGTGCGGTACGGGACGTGATACACGATCAGCGGCAGCGGAGCGGCCTCCGCCAGGTGGGTGAAGTGCGCCAGTACGCCGGCCTGCGAGGGGCGGCTGAAGTACGGCACCGGCACCAGCGCCGCGGCGGCCTCCGGCCGGTGCGCGAGGTCGGCCAGCGCGCGGCCGCCGGCCCGGGTGTCGTTGCCGCCGGCGCCGATCACCAGGACCGCGTCGCGCTCCGCGCGGACGCGGGCGCAAACGTCGATCACGGTGGCGCGCTCGTCGGGGTCGAGCGTGGCGGCCTCCCCTGTCGTGCCCAGGGCGACGATGCCGGTCGCGCCCGCGTCCAGGACGGAGCGGGCCAGGTCCGCGAGGGCGTCCACCGCGATGCGGCCGTCGGCGGCGAAGGGGGTGACGAGCGGGACGAGGATGCCGGTCAGGGGTGTATGCCACTGCCGAACCTGCGGAGTCTGCGGAGTGTGCCGATTTTGCCGTGTTCGCGGAGTCATGAACACGAGGGTGACCCGCACCGATCATGCAGGTCCAGTTCACATTCGTGAAGCTGAGCGTAAGCTGAGCCGATGCTCGATGTCCGCCGCCTGCGCCTGCTGCGTGAACTGTCCCTGCGCGGCACGATCGCCGCCGTCGCCGAAGCCCTCGCGTTCACCCCTTCGGCGGTCTCCCAGCAGCTCGCCACCCTCGAACGCGAGGCGGGCGTCCCGCTCCTCGAACGCACCGGGCGACGGGTCACCCTCACCCCGGCCGGACACACCCTGGTCGGCCACGCCGAGGCCGTGCTGGCCCGGCTGGAGCAGGCCGCGGCGGAGCTCGCGGACACCCGCCGCGGCCTGGCCGGCCCGCTGCGGATCGGCGCCTTCCCGACCGCGACCCGGGCGATGATCCTCCCGGCCCTGACCTCGCTCGTGGAGCGCCACCCGGGTCTGGAGCCGATGGTGGTGGAGATCGACCCGGCCCGGGTCGCGGACGCGTTGCGCGCGGGCGACCTGGACGTCGCGCTGATCCACGAATACGACTTCGTCCCGACGGTCGCCGAACCGGGCATCGCCACAAGCCCGTTGTGCACCGAACCGATGTACCTGGCCGGCCGATCCGCACCGCCTGCGGGCACCCCCACCGGATCGGTGCTCGCCGGCTGCCGGAACTCCCCCTGGATCACCGCCACTCCGGGCACGTTGTGCCACGCCATGACCATCCGCGCCTGCCAGGCCGCCGGCTTCACCCCGCATGTGCGCCACCAGGTCGACGACTTCACCACGGTGCTGTCCCTGGTCGCCGCCGCCCAGGGCGTAGCCGTCGTCCCCCACCTGGGCATCCCCACCCACACCCCCGCCCTGTCCCTCACCCGCCTCCCCCTCCACCGCCGCACCAAAATCGCCCACCGAGAAGGCGCCACCCACCACCCGGCCATCCTGGCAACCACCAGAGCCCTACAATCCTCCATCCCCACCGAACTCACCCCGATGTAATCCCCACCGCCACCGAAAAACCCGTTGGCCGCCGACGGGCGAGCCGGGACAATCCCCGTGACCGAAGTAAGGGGACGCATGGCCCGGTTCGTCTGCGCCGAGTGCGGCGCGGTGTTGTCCGCACCTGTGTCACGGGTGGCACTTCCGGTCCACGCCGGCCACGATTTCAGCCACCAACTCCTCCCGCCGCTCATGGAATCCGGGACCTACGCCATCGACCCCGCGCCCTTCGGACCGCCTTGGCGACGCTGGGACGAGGTGGGGCCCGAAGAGGCGGCGGCCCGTGGCGTGTTCGCGCCCACCCATGCCGTGTGCTTCGGCACGCCCGGAACGATGGTCATCACACCCGGTGACGCCCGAAACACCGCCCTGATTCCCGAACGATGCGAGGGCTCCTGCTACGGGGTGGACGGCAGGGCCGGGCCGAACCTGGCCTGTACCGGCTGCGGCCGGCCGGTGGCCACCCGGATCGACGACTGCGGAGCCTGGCAGGAGGTGCGATTCGCCCCACAGGCCGTACACCTCCTCGCCGGCGACGACCGCGAACCCCCGCCGCTCGACTGGGCCGGGTTCGCCAACGAGCACCCGGCCGTCGAGCCGATCGAGCCACAGGGGTGGTGGAATCCCCGCTGGGAGGCGGCGGTGGGGGTGGCTCTGGCCCACGTGGTCGCGGCCTCGGCGGGCCGCCCGGTCACGCTGCCCGGCGGTCTGCTCACCGAGACCTTCGGCCGTTGGCTCAACATCCTGCTGCCGCCGGGCCCGCCGGCGAAACGCCTGGTCCTGGCCGGCCCGGGCCTGCCCGACCCCGACGACGATGCCGACATCCTCCTGGTCCCGCGCCACCCGCGGACCGGCGAGGCCTGGCAGCCGCCCGCCCCCGTCGCGGGAGTGCCCCTGGCCGCCGAGGTGTGGATGTACCTGGCGTTCCACCGGGACCGCCGCCGGCAATGCGACCGCCCGCCGATTCCGGCGACCGGCGGCCTGCCCGAGGGCGTGCTCCGCGACGACCCGCCGCCGCGCAACCCGGGGAGCCGATTCCAGCCCGCGGGCCCCCTGTTCCTGCGCACCCTCGCCGGCCTGCCCGTCGTGCGCCTCCCATGGCTGCGCGAGATCTACGACCGCGTCGAAGCCGCCCCGTACACCTTCCCGTACTGACCCGACGAGCCGCTCACCCGCTCACCATCGTGGGCCCGCGGCGAGTCGGCGTGTGGTGGTCGTGGTCGTGCCGGTTACTCCCGGAAGCCGGCGCGTTGGCGGAGCCTGGTTGTCATCAGGGCCAGTGGGGGCCAGTTCAGGCGGCCTTGGCGGGCCACCGCTCGGGCGCGCATCTCGACGGTGGGGGCCGCGAGGGGGATCAGTCGTACGCCGGGGGCCACGGTCGTGTCCAGGGGCAGCAGGCCCACGCCGAGGCCGGCCGCGATCATGCCCTGGACCAGGTCGAGGCTGTCGGCCTGGTGCGTCACCCGAGGGGTGAAGCCCGCCATCGAGGCGAGCGTACGGATCACCGTCTCGTCGGCGGTGTTGCGGGAGTTGACGATCCAGTCGTGGGTGTCGAAGCGGCCGAAGACATCGAGCGTCGTGCCCTCGCACGCGTCGGCGTCGGCCGGGACGCCCAGCCCCCAGCGCGCGGTCCACAGCGGCGTCGCACGCACCGTCGGGTCCTCGGCGGCCGGCGCCAGGTTGTAGTCGTAGGCCAGTGCCAGGTCGGTGGCGTCCTCGGCCAGCAATGCCAGCGCCTCGGCCGGTTCGTGCTCGCGGATCAGCACGTGCACGCGCGGATGGCTCACCGCCAACTCCGCGACCACCGGCAGCAGATGGGCCCGGATCGCGGTGGCGTAGCCGGCGATCCGCAGGGTGCCGTTGGGCTCCGCGCCGGGCGACAGGTCGTGGTGCGCCGCTTCGACGGCGGCGAGGATGGTCACCGCGTGCTCGGCCAGTCGGCGCCCGGCCGGGGTGAGCCGGACCCGGCGCCCCTGCGGCTCGATCAGCGCGGCGCCCATGTCCCGGGACAACGCCGCGATCTGCTGCGAGACGGTCGAGGTGGTCGTGTTCGACACGTCCGCGACCGCGCGCATCGACCCGAGTCGGGCCAGTTCCACCAGCACCTGTAGGCGTCGGGTCTCCATACGTTGCTCTCCCGGGTGCTCCGCCGTGAATCGTCCACGATTGGTGAACGATATCTTTCGGATCGGCACGTGGACACGAACGATGAGCGAGCCCTCTACTTGTCATATGAGCATTCCGGATCCCCGCACCCGACCCCCCGAGATCGGGCGTCCCGCCGGCGGTCGGCCGCGACTGCCCGACGCCGCGACCGGGGCGTTGATGGCCGTCGCCGCGATGTCCACCGTGCAGCTCGGACTGGCCCTTTCCGTGCCGCTGATCGACGACCTCGGCGCGCTCGGCACGGTCGCCCTGCGACTCGCGTGGGCCGGGGTGCTCCTGCTGGTCCTGGTCCGGCCGCGGCCGCGCGACTTCGGCGCTCGGGACCTGTGGGCGTGCACCATGCTCGGCGTGGTGAGCGGGTGCCTGATGGTGTTCTTCATGCTCGCCGTCGCGCGCCTGCCGCTGGGCACGGCGAGCGCGCTGGAATTCCTCGGCCCGCTGGCCGTGTCCCTGTACGGCTCGGGTGGCGGGCGGCGGCGCTGGACCGCCCTGGCCGGGGTCGGCGTCGTGCTGCTCACCGAACCCTGGCACGCCGGCATCGATCCGCTCGGCCTGGCCTTCGCACTGGCCGCCGCGGCCTGCTGGGCGGCGTACATCCTGCTGACCCAACACGTCGGCGACCGGGTCACCGGCCTGAGCGGGCTGGCCGTCTCGATGCCCGTGGCCGGACTCGTCGCCCTCCTCGCCGCCGCACCGACCGGCCTGGGTCGGGTGACCTGGCACCTGGTGCTGATCATGTTGGGGCTGGCCGCGCTCGGCGCCGTACTGCCGTTCAGCCTCGAATTCCTCGCGCTGCGTCGGCTGACCACCTCCGCGTTCGGCACGCTGATGAGCCTGGAACCGGCGATCGCGCTCCTGATGGGCCTGGTGGTCCTCGACCAGATACCCGGCGCGATCCCGGCGGCCGGCGTGGTCTTCGTGGTTCTCGCCGGCATCGGCGCCACCCGCACCGGCGCCCGAACCGCCGCGCCGGAACCCGCCCACCCGACCGACCCGCTTCCGGATCCGCTCCCCGACCCGCTTCCCGACCCACAGGCCCGCGTGGCCGGATAGCGGCGGCCCGCTACCCCTCGCGCGCGGCGCGCGTCGCGGCCAGTCCGTCCAAAAGGTGTCCCAGGAGTCGGTCGAACGTCGCGTCCGGATCGGCGGGCCGTGCCGGTTCCGCCAGGATCCGGGCCAGGCGCGGATGGTCCGGGCTCGCGACGACCGCGCGCAGGTAGCGGCCCTGGGCCTCGGCCAGTTCGCGGGTGGTCCGCCCGGCGCGCACCGCGGCACGATCGCGGGCGACCTCGTAGCCGACGTGGCTCGCCACGAATCCCGTCACCAGGCTGAACACTTCGAGCGCGCCCTGCCCGTCGAACCCGGCCGGTTCGAGCACGGCGAGCACGTGTTCGGTGAAGGCGAGCGTGTTGGGGCCGAGCGTCTGCTGCTCCTGCAGGGCCGCCGGCAGCCATGGATGACGAAGCATCAGATCGCGTTGGGCGTGCGCGATGACGCGTAGATCCGCGGTCCAGGCCCCCGTCGGCGCGGGCGGGGTGGGCTGGTCGCCGGCCACCCGGTCGATCATCAACTCCAGCAGCGTCTCCTTGTTCGGCACGTAGGAGTACAGCGACATCACCCCGACGCCGACGCGCGCCGCGACGCCGCGCATGGTCACCGCGGCGAGCCCGTCGGCATCGGCGATCACGACGGCCGCGGCGGTGACCTCGGCGCGGCTATGCGCCGGCGGGCGGCCCCGACGCGGTTGCGGACGCTCCAGCCACAACGCCTCGGGGTCCACGCCGCCGCTGCGATCGGCCTCCGGACCGGCCACGACGGCTCCTTTCGCGGTGGGTGCCAGGGGTGTCCATCCAAGCATGCGTTATTCTCGTACTTAGTACGGGAAATGAGGCCCGCAACCAGGGCCGGCTCGTGCGGAAGGCGAGAGCACCATGACGAACACCACCGCCCACCCGACGTCCTCCAACCGCCCGCCGCGAAAGCCCCCACGCCTGGCACGGGCGATGCGGCGCACGATGCGCGGCATGCCCGCCGCCCCGCACCGGGTCCGGTACGAGGGCGGCCTGCGCGTCCCCGCCGCCAGCGGCGGTGCGCTGGTGGCCGACCACTACTTCCCGGCCACTCCCGGCGACTTCCCCACCCTGCTGCTGCGCTCGCCGTACGGGCGCGGGTTCCCGTGGGCGCCGATGTACGGTCTCGCCTTCGCCGAGCACGGGTTCCACGTGGTCCTGCAGAGCTGCCGAGGCACCGGCGGATCCGACGGCACGTTCGCGCTGTGGCACAACGAGGCCGCGGACGGGTCGGCGACCGTCGCGTGGCTGCGTGAACAGCCGTGGTTCACGGGCGTGTTGGGCACGATCGGGCCGAGCCACCTCGGCTACACGCAGTGGGCGACGGCGCTGGACCCGCCCTCGGAGCTGCGCGCCATGGTGATCCACGCCGGTCTGCACGATCCGCACGCGTACTTCCACGCCGGCGGCGTCTTCCACCTGGAGAACGCGCTTGCGAGCACCGCGGGCTTCGTGCACCAGCACCGGGGCAACCGGCACTTCGCCAAGGCCGCCCTCCGGCTGCACCGCGCGCAGCGCCGGGTCGCCCGCACGCTCCCCCTGCCGGACGCCTGTGCCGTCGGGCTCGGCGAGCGGGTGCCGTTCCTGGAGGACGCGCTCGCCCACCCCGACCCCGTCGACCCGCACTGGACCGGCGCGGACGCGGGCCGCGCCGCCGAGGCGCTGTCCGTACCGACGCTGCTGATCGCCGGGCGGCACGACGTCATGTTCGAGCAGAACCTGGAGCAGCACCGCCGACTGCGGCGGGCCGGGTGCGAGACGGGGCTGCTCGTCGGGCCGTGGACGCACGCCTCGATGTTGCGACAGGGGTGGCCGTCGGTCTTCGCGGACAGCCTGGCCTGGCTGCGCGCGCACCTGGACGGCGACCGGTCGGCGCTGCGCGAGGCGCCGGTGCGGATACACGTCGGCGGCGCCGACGAGTGGCGCGATCTGCCGGACTGGCCGCCGGCCGAGGCGGCGGTGCAGCGCCGGTACATCGCGGCCGACGGCACGCTGAGTCACGAGGCCGCAGCGACCGCGGCGCCCGCGGTCCTGCGCTACGACCCGACCGATCCGACGCCCTCCGTCGGCGGCGCGACCCTCTCGCCCAAGGCCGGGCCCCGGGACAACACCGCGTTGGAGGCGCGCGACGATGTGCTGACGTTCACCGCACCGCCGCTGACCGAGCCGCTGGAGGTCTGCGGTCCGGTGTCGGCGGACCTGTACGCGGCCACCGGCACCGACCACATCGACGTCTTCGCCCGCCTGTGCGACGTGGACGAACGCGGCCGGTCCACGAACGTGTGCGACGGCATCCTCCGGCTGGCCCCGAACGGCTCCGCCCCGGCGCGGGTCAGCGTCGCGATGAGTGCCACCGCGTACCGCTTCGGGCCCGGCCATCGCATCCGCCTCCAGCTGAGCGGCGGCGCCCACCCGCGCTTCGCCCGCAACACCGGATCGGGGGAACCCGCCCACACCGCACGGGAGATCGTGCCCACGAGCGTGGAATTCCACCCGGGATCGGCCCTCGTCCTGCCCGTCGTGCCGACCCGAAGCCAAGCCGGCGGATAGATTGCTAGCGTGCTAGCATTCCTCTCGTGGGTGACGAGGATGTGAAGCAGTTCAACGTGTATCTGCCGATCTCACTGATCAAGCAGGTCAAACACCGTGCCATCGAGTCGGAGCTGTCGCTGTCGGCGTTGGTCGCCGCCGCGCTGCGCGCCTACCTCGACGACACTCCGGGTGAACGAGAGCCATCGTCCGAAAAGGAGAGCTGACATGACGACCGAGGGCATCGAAGCCGTGTTCCTGGAGACGCACAACTGGGGCAAGGCCGCCAAGTTCTTCCAGGGACTGGGCTACGAGTTGGAGTTCTCGACCGGGCACAACTCCGGCCAACTGCGCAACGGCAACGGGCCGTTCGTATTCATCGCCGAGGTACCCGAGACGCGCGAGCCCGGGGTGCGGCTGGTCCTGCGGGTGCCCGACGAGGACACGTTCCGGCCCGCCGACGGGGTCGAGGTGGTCACCCCGTTCGAGGACACCCATTACGGGACCAGGGAGATGACCGTCCGCGACCCCGACGGGCGGGAGTGGACCCTGTCGGCGCCGGCCCGGCAGTGAACACCCCCGACGTCGACCGAACGGAGCGGCTTGTGCCCGACGAACGCATCGCGACGCCGGACGAGACGGCGCTGCGGGTGGCCCTGTGGCGGGCCCTGCACCTGCGCCTCGATCCGGCGCCGCACGTCTTCGAGGACGACATCGGCCTGCGCATCGCCGATCCCGACCCGGACTGGCGCGACCGGCCGGACATGGATCCGGACCTGACCCGCTGGTTCCGGGCCGCGATCGTGGCCCGGGCCCGCTTCATCGACGACCTGGTGATCGAACAGGTCGAGCGCGGGGCGGAGCAATATCTCGTCCTCGGCGCCGGATTGGACACCTTCGTCCAGCGCCGACCGGAAGTCGCGGCCCGGCTGCGGGTGTTCGAGGTCGACCAACCCGGTCCCCAGGCGTGGAAGCGCCGGCGACTGGACGAACTCGGCTACGGCGTCCCGGACCGACTGCACCTGGTGCCGGTCGACTTCGAGTCGGGCGCCTCGTGGTGGGACGAGTTGACCGACGCCGGATTCGACCCGACCCGGCCGACCGTGGTGGCCTCGACGGGCGTCGCCCTGTACCTGACCAGGCAGGCCAACGCCGACACGCTGCGCCGGCTCGCGTCACTGGCCCCCGGCTCCACGCTGGCCATGACGTTCCAACTGCCGCCGGAACTGCTCGACTCCGACGAACATCGCGCCGCGTTCCGGATCGCGATCGAGGGGGCCAAGGCAGCCGGGACACCCTTCGTCAGCTTCTATGCACCGGAGGAACTCCCGAAGTCGGCCCGCGAGCTCGGTTTCGCCACCGCCCGACACGTGTCGGCGGCCGAGCTCAACGAGCGCTACTTCGCGCACCGCCCGGACGGACTGCGCACCTCCAGCGGCGAGGAGTTGCTCGTGGCGACCACCTGACCGCGCTTTCGTACGCCCGCGTTCGCGGATGCTGGCGGTCCGCTCAGCGGCGCGGGCAGCCTCGGGTGGCCTCGGTGTGCGAACGCTCGAAGAAGGTTCGGCCGCCGCCGTAGCTCCACGGGAGATGGAAACCGTGGTGGTCGGTGGCGTCGAACCGCATCGCGAGTTCGGACCAGCGCTGCGACTTGGCCAACGCGTAGCCGAGCGCGCTGTGATCGGACAGCGCGCTCGGCCGGCGCGGCGAGCCGTCGACCGGGTAGCGGTCCAGGGCGGTGTCCAGGTCGCGCTGCCGGGACTCGGCGAGCCAGAAGGCCGTATCGTCGGCGGCGCCGTTCCCGCTGCCGTGCGTGTGCAGCGCGTACTCGATGTGCGCCTCGACCACGAGGATCACCAGGGGCGAGCCGTCCGGCGCCGCGGCCGCGGCCGTGCGGGCGAACGTGTACATCTCGTCGTGCGATCCGCACCATTTCTCGCACAGGTACTGCAATGCCGCGTCGTGCCCGGCCCGGTGGTGCGGATCGCGCTCGCGCAACGCCGCCCATCGGGCGTCGAACACATCACGCGCGACGCCGAGCCCGCGGCAGACCCACAACCACGAGACCCACGGGGTGGGATCGGCGCCGGCGGCCTCGGTCGCGAGCAGACAGGCGCGGTCGGCGTCGGCCAACAACCCCCGAAAGTCGGCGAATTGCCGTCCGCCGGTGAGGCTCGCCTGCTTCGCGGCGCGCGCGTTCCAGGCCGCGCGCACCATGGCGGCGGCCATCACCACCAGCGGGTCCGCCGATTCGGGGCGCTCCGCGCGCCACTTCCACACCCATTCGGGGTGCAGCGCGGCCGCCTCGCCCAACGCGGTCACGGCGACCACCCGCCGCGCCCAGTCGCGTCCCACCCGCTCCAATAACGCGGCGGCCGGCGTGAAATCGCCGTTGCGCGCAAGGCCCTGCGCGACCGCGCGGACCTCGGCGTCGTCGAGCGCGGCGTCCGACACGAACACAGGCACCGGCGCCGATCGCGGCGACGTGAAACGACCCCAAGCTGACATGGGCAAGGATCCTATGCGTCATCCCGACCCCCGGTCAGGGGGAGCGGGCGGGAATCGAGGAACGTCCACCCCGGGGGCACGGGAACACACGTGCCGGCGCTCCCGGACCCCGCCCGCGCGGCGGCGCGACCCGGAACACCGGGCGTCGGGGCGGTGGTTGCGACCGACGACATCGGCGTCCCGGGTTCAGGTCCGGCGCGCCCCCCGTCGGCGCAGGAACAGCACCGTCAGGCCGGCGCCGAGCAGAAGCGCGGCGGGCAGTCCCGCCCACACCAGCGGGCCGCCGAAGGCCCCGGATTCGCGGTTTTTCGCGGACGCGTGCCCAAGGTCGCGTTCGGGGCCGGTCGGGCCCTTCGATGCAGGGTTCTTCGTGGTCGGTGTCCCGGTCGCCGGCGGCTTCGGCTCGCGCGCGGAATCGAGGGGCTGCGCGCTTTGCGCGTACGCCGGGCCGGATTCCTTGGTACCGGCCACCGACACGTCGACCGCCAGCGACCGCGACGGCCCTTCGCCCTGGGCGGCCACGGCGATGTAGTACCAGCCGGGGAGCATGTCGGCGACCTCTTGTTGCCGGTCGCTGCGGTTGAGGAAGCGCACCGGACGGGTGGCGAAGGGGTCGACTCCCTTGGCGAAGATGTGCTCGGTGTCGTGGACACCCCACGCGTCCTGGGCCAACTGCTCGCGGACCGGATTGTAGAAGTGGGTCTGCACTCCGACGATCTCCTTCCCGCCGCCGACCCGGGTCTGGAAGGAGAGGCTCTGGCCCCAGTCGAGACGGACCCGGTAGAAGACCCATTCGCCCGGGGCGACGGTGTCGGTGTAGTGGCCGGAGCCGGGCAGGATCGCCGCCGAGGCGAACGAACCGCCGCCGCTCACGGGTCTGTCGGGGCCGCCGGGTTCGGTGTACTGCGCGATGTTCCCCTCGGCCGGGCCCTGGTCCAGGACCTGGGGTTCGAGCATGACCTGGAGTTCGAGCGGCACCGGGGGTCCGGTTCCGCGGCGGGTCACCGAGAAGACCTGGTGCCCGGGTCGCGCGCAGCCGTTGCCGCCCCCGCCGGACGCCGTCCACCGCACGGATGCCGTGACGACCTTGGCCAGGTTTTGATCGAGCCCGGTGTCCGTCTCGCAGAAGCTGTTGCCGCGCTCGCCCAGGTGCTTCACGTCCAGGGCCTCGATGCCCTTGACCTTGCTGACGGTGGTGCCCGAGACGTAGGCGGTGTAGCCCGCGGGCACGTCCACGGAGTAGTACCCGACCTCCTTGTCCGTCAACTCGTCCAGGTAGTTTCCGGGAGCCAGGACCGCGGCGCGGGCCGGATCCCGTCCACCCTCGACCGCGACCCCGGTCGGTTCGTAGCCACGCAGTGTGCTCCGCGTCATCGGGGCGAGTTCGCGTTCGGGTGAGGCCGCGCCCGAAGCGTCGGCGTACACCGCGCCGGAGCCTTGCCCGGTGCCGTGCGCCGTCGCTCCCAGTCCTGAAACTTCCGGCGCGATCGCCACCGCGACCGCGAGTGCGGCGGCGGCCGAACAGGCCGGGAGGGCTCTCCGTCTCATGCCCGGGAATGTAGATCGAATCACGGTCGCCAACAAGCCATTCGCAAGCGGGAACCCGGACGACCACAAGGTGCCTCTTTGCCCGCTTTTCGGACGCTTTTGGGGTTGCGCAGCCGGAGCCGGCCTCATCCCATTTTCCCGCAGTGGCGGAGATTCACTGTGCATATTGAAACCCAAATTCACCGATCCCCCGCTTTGCCAGTGCAATCCGTAACCGAGAAGAGGAAAGACGGGATTCGACTCGCGGCCCCGTCGACCGCAGAGTGACGTGACGCTCCGTGGTTGCGACCTGCACCGCGCGCGCGATGGAGACTCCGGCATATACGACCCCGAGGGACTTTTCGGATATCGGATCGCTCAATAACTGTGCAGATCGGAACCGACACCCGGCGACAGCGCGCTCTGCCAGTGCAATGTGTAACTGGAAAAGTGAATCCCGGGCACGTCGCGCTCTTGTACTCTTGGCGAAAGAAGCCTGGCGCATCGGGACCGGTCGCCGGAGGAAAGACAAAGACTTATAACCGTGGAGTTCGAGAGCCCTCGAGCCCATGGCGTAATGGCGTACACCTTCGCGCGGCCTGCCTCGGACGGATGACACGCCCGAATCGCATGGGATCCGCATTCGACCGCACGCCGATCCAAGAGATAGCGCTGGAGGTGCGATGAGCAAACCAACGGGAACCAACCCGTGGATTACTGCCACCGTGACCGAAGCGCCGGAGGTCCCGGACGTTCGACCCGTTTCCCCCACACCCGTCGTCACGCCGATCAAGCCGGGCCCCGGAACACTGTCTCCGCCGGACGGCGGTGGCCTCCCGTTCCGGACCCTTCAGCCGAACGAAAACGCTCCGTGGTGGTGGGTGGGATGTCACGGCGGTGCCGGGGTCGGCATGCTGAGCGCGACGTTTCCGGCGGGTCGTGACGCCGCCAGACAGTGGCCGATACACCATGACGGCAGGTACACGAGGGTCATCCTGGTCGCCCGGACCAGTGTCCCCGGGCTGCGCGCGGCACAGACGGCCGCGCGGCAGTGGGCATCCGGTGCCGTCCCACAGGTTCAACTCCTGGGGCTGGTCGCGGTAGCGGACGCGCCCGGCACCCTGCCGAAGCCGTTGCGCGATCTGGTGAAACTCGTGGCGGGCGCCTTCCCACGAACCTGGGCCATCCCCTGGATCGAGTCCTGGCGATTCGGTGAGACTCCCCCCCTCACCGCTCTCCCGAAATCCCTGACCCAGTTGGCCAGAGATTTAAGTCCCCTGGTTGCGAGAAATTGAGGCCCAGTCTTGACATCCACCCTGATTTCTTCGGCTCACGGTGCGCACCTTTGGGTGTCCGGCAAGACCCCGCCCCCGCCGGGGAACAAAGACATGCCGAAGCCGAAGACGTTCTCTCCGGCCGGAACCGGGCTCGACGAGGGCTTTGCCAAGATTGCAGGTCTGGCAATCTACGGAATTCTGATCATGTCTTTCCTGACGGCGATCCTGTGCACCGCCAACATCTTGAAGGCACACAAGGACGGGGGGCAGGCATCTTTCGTGGGGCTCGGGATGTCGATGCTCACCGTGATCGTCTCGGGCAGCATCGTCACCATCTTCAACTGGGTGACGTGACAATCGGCTCCTTCCAGTTCCCGTCGAATCGTTCGCGGCCCAGTCCGGAGAAAAGCGCATGGCTTGGATCAGAAGGGAACAGTCGGCAGGCTTCGGCTTCGACGACGATGAAGGCAGTCGCTTCGCTCAGCCCGGCTTCATAGCCTCGGCGCTGGTAATCCTGTTCGTCATCATATGCGCCGCTTATGTGATGATCGACGGCAGCGGTGGGGGCAAATCGGGCCCCAAAGCAGGGAAGCCGCCCCAGGCTCCGCCGGCGGCGACCCTGGGACCGGTGGATCTCCCACGAGACCCCGACGCGCCTTGCCCCCACATAGCCACAACCGACGAACGCCTCCTCACTCGGCCGCCTGCGGACGTCGAATGGATATCCTTCCGCACCGTTCTGGTTCCCATGTCACGCACCGTGGGGCCGGCCGTCGTACAAGGCGACGTGGCTCGTTGTTACGCACAAACTCCCACCGGGGCTCTTCTCGCCACCGCGCAGATCACCGCGCGCTACTTCCTGGCGGACAACTGGCCGAGAGTGGTCAAGAAACAGGTCGCGTCCGGGCCCGGGGCGGAGGCGTACGAGAACCAGCGCTACGCCGCGGAGCTGTCGCGAGGAGCGGCACCTGCCCCCGCGCCGGGGAGCGTCCCGCAGATCACCGGTTTCAAGTTCGTCAACTACAACGCGGACGGAGCGGTAGTGGAGCTGGCCCGCCGCCTCCCGGACGGCACGCTGCAGGCATTCGTGCACACGGTCGTCTGGAGAGAAGGGGACTGGAAACTCCAACTCGGGCCCGACGGCTCCGACTCCACCAGCGGCCAACAACTCACTTCACTCGAGGGTTTTGTTCCCTGGGGGGGCGCGTAACCACGTGATACAGAGCAAACGGCGAGCATGGCGGTCCCGTGCCGCAGCGGGAAAGCCTCGAAGCCGCTTCGAGGCCCTGGTGCGCACGGCGATGGTGGTCGGCATTCTTCTGGTGCTGTTCACGTTGCAGAGCGGCCACCCGAGCATCGCGGACGACAAGGTCGACAAGTGGGCCGCGGGCTGCGTCTGGATCCCGGAGAACGCCGCGGGCAGCAAGTGGACCTACTACTGCGCGACCGACGACCCGGCGAAACCTCAGATCGACGTCGCCCCGGGGTTCACGGTCCTGGGTGGCAACGCGGACGAGACCAAGACCGACCACGACCTGGAGAACTGGCTCAAGAACGAGAGCAAGCTCACCGGTGAGGCGTTGACGGCCAGCGGAGGCGTCGGTCGGACTCCGCTGACGAGCACTGATGACCAGAACAAGTCGTTCGTGCTCCCCGGCGGCAAGGAAGGCGTCAATCCGTGTGTCCTCATGGACGGCAAGCACGGCGGCCTGAACAAGAAACGAGACGTCCCTTGCGTCGACGTTCGCGCCGATCTCCTCGCCAACCCACCGACGAACCCTTGTTTGCGGCTGCCGAGCGCACAGGTGGCCGCGACGCAGTCCTGTCTGCGTGCACACCCTGTTTGGCGCGAACTCGCGCCTCCTCAGATCGGGGACGTCCCGCCGTGCAGCGGGGGCGTGAAGAGTTCCCTGTGCCCCGACAGCGGAGTCATCACCACAAACGCGAAGGAGCACGAGGACGACGCGTTCCTGACCAAGCCCATCACCTTCATCCGCGAACAGAGTCAGACCGCTGTTCGCATCACGTTGATGTGGTGGATCACCTCGCCGGATCCGTTGATCAGCGAGAACAAGCGGGACTGCCAGCCGGACGCCGACAAGCCCACGGACGCCGAAAAGGCCGCGGCACGCGACAAAGGCTATCCGTGCAGCCGCAACACGGCCGATTTCCTGACCCGGTACACGAACCCCTTCACGTACACCCTGGCCCTGGCCTGCGTCGTCATCGCAGGGCTCAGACTCGCCTACACACGTGACGTGAGTTCGGTGCGGGACGTGGTGAAGGGCACCTTCACCCTCATCCTCGTCACCGGCAGCGCGGTGTTCGTGGTCAATCTCGCGGTCAAGGCCTGCCAGGTCTTCACCAACTGGATCGTCGTACGCGGGCTCGACCCCGATACCACCGGATACGACTCCTCGGAACGCGCTCTTCAAGAGGCCGCGGACAGGTTCGCCAAGAGTCTCGAAAGCTTCAATTCCATCGTGCTGTTCCTGATTGCCGCGCTGATCATCATCGCGTCGAACATGGTCCAGTACTTCTACATGACGGCGCGCCTTTTCTTCGTGATCGTGCTCACGGGAACGCTTCCGTTGTCGGCCTCGGCGACGTCCACAGCCGCCGGAAGGAACGTTTTTCAAAAGCACATCTCGTATCTGGTGGCGTTCATCTTCGTCAAACCCGCGTCCATGATCATCTTTGTCGCGGGTGCGAGACTCTGGGCACCTCCCGGCTACGAGTCGCTGAACATGGCCGAGCAATTCCGCGGCCTGTTCGTACTCGCGCTCGTCACCCTGGTCGGACCCGCGACCGTGCGTGTCGTCTTCGCACTGACCGGCCCTGCCGCGGGTTCCAGCGCCGCAAACATCGGAACTGCCGGAGCCGTCCTGACGCTCGGCGCCCGACCCGTCACCGGCGCGGCGAACCTGCTTCGGCACAGATAGGTGATAACTGATGACCAACACGATGTCCCAGGAAGTGCGCACCTACGGCAACTGGCAAAAACCCATTTCTCCGGGGCTCGGCCGTTTGGGATTCGCGGGAACCGCAGCCGGTATCGTCGGCATGCTGTTCGTCATCATCGTGATGATGTTCTCGTTCATCGGCGCGATCGTTCTGGGCGTGATCATCGCTCTGGCCCTGGTGCCGATGGTCATGCGCGACAAGCACGGCCGAAACGGGCTTCAGTGGGCGGTCGCCCGGACGTCCTGGTCCGCGGGCAAGTCTCGGGGGGCGCACCTCTACCGCTCGGGCCCACTCGGTCGGGTCGCCCTCGGAACGTGCAAACTCCCCGGCCTGGCCGCGGGATCCAAGCTGTTCGAGGCGAACGACGCGTACGGCCGGCCGTTCGCGATCGTCACGATTCCGGCGACCAATCACCACACTGTCGTCTTGACGTGCAGTGCCGACGGCGCCTCCCTCGTCGACCCCGCCCAGGTCGACACCTGGGTCGCGTACTGGGGCCATTGGCTCTCCCAGATCGGCCACGAGCCCGGCCTCGTCGCGGCATCGGTCACGATCGAGGCCGCGCCGGACACCGGTGAGCGGCTGCGTAGCGAGGTGGAGCTCAACCTGAGCCAGGATGCCCCGTCGTTGGCCAAGCAGGTCCTCCATGAGGTCACCCAGGCGTACGGCCAGGGCTCGGCGCAGATGTCCACGCGGGTCGCGCTGACGTACTCGGGCGCGGCCCGGGGATCGCGCGCCCGGCGCAGCGCCGAGGACATGGCGGTCGACCTCGGTATGCGCCTCCCAGGTCTGTGCAGCAGCCTCCAGATGACCGGAGCGGGACCGGCCCGGCCGATGAGCGGCCGCGAACTCACCGAAGTGATCCGGGTGGCCTACGACCCCAGCGTGGCGACTTTCATCGAACAGGCCCGCTCCAATCCGAAGAGCAGCCTGAAGTGGGACGACGCGGGTCCGACGGCCACCGAGGAGGCATGGGGCCACTATCGGCACGACAGCGCCTACTCGGTCACCTGGGCCATGTCGGAGGCCCCCCGCGGCGAGGTGTATTCGAGTGTTCTCACACGGCTGGTGTCACCGCACCCGGACATCATGCGCAAGCGGGTGACCCTGCTGTATCGACCGCACGACCCCGCGACCTCGGCGCGGCTGGTGGAACGCGACCGCAAGGACGCGATGTTCAAAGCGAAGCAGGCGAAGGTCGAGAACGCACGCGACTCCATCGCGGTGCAGGCGGCGAACCAGGCCGCCAAGGAAGAGGCGACGGGTGCGGGATTGGTCCGCTTCGCCATGTTGATCACCGCGACGGTCAACGAGGCCGCCGACATCAAACTCGCGGCGTCCGCGGTGGACAACCTCACCGCCTCTTCGCGCATTCTCGTGCGCCGCGTATACGGGTCCCAGGCCTCCGCCTTCGCGGCGGCGCTGCCGCTCGGCCTGGTCCTGCCGAACCATCTCAAGGTCCCGCAGACGATTCGTGAATCCATGTAGCAGGCCGTCGTTCGGCCGCGCCCGCATTCGCAACCAAGGGGAGCTGAGCTTCGTGACAAGTCACACCTCGATGAGCGAGGAACACTCGCTCGACGGGGGCGCGCCGGTGCCGCCTCCTGCCTCGGCGGCCAAGCGTGGACGGGGTCTGAGGAAGCAAGGGAAGAACGTCGACGCCGCGCGGCCGGAGCAACCCAAGCGCCCCATGGTTCGCCTGCCGGGACCGCGCGGCTTTCGAGGCTGGGCCAGGGGCACTCCGGGGTATGTCGAGACCCCACCGGAGTGGCGGGGAACAACGGTTCAGGTATGCGGCCTGTGGCCGTTCGGAGCCGGTTCCGGTACACCCAGTGTCGGGGTTCCGTTGGGACGGTCCCTGGCGGGTGGCGCGACCGTGTGCTGCGATCCGGTGAGCTGGTTCACCCGGGCCAACCTCCTGTTGAACCCCAGTGAGTTCGTCTTGGGCAAGCCGGGGCTCGGCAAGTCCACCATCGTGCGTCGCCAGGCCCTGGGGCTCGCGGGGTACGGGGTCAACCCTGTGGTGTTCGGTGACCTCAAGCCGGACTACGTGGACCTCATCCACGCGTTGGACGGGCAGGTCATCACGCTGGGGCGCGGGCGCGGCTACCTCAACGTGCTCGACCCCGGCGAGGTGACCGAGGCCGCCGCGCGGCTGCCGATGAAGGCTCGAACAGCCCTCCTGGCGGAAGCGCACGGAAGGCGTCTGAACGCGGTCGCGTCATTGGTGACCGTGCTCCGCGGCCGCCCGCCGACCGACCGTGAGGAGAGCATCCTCAACACCGCTCTGACGGTCCTCAACGACAGGCATCAGGGCGTCCCGGTGATGGGGGATCTCGTGCGCCTGCTCCAGGACGCGCCCGAGGCGGTCCGCGCCGTCGCCCTCGACCGCGGCGACATGAATCGCTATCGAACCATCACCGAGGACCTCGAGGCATCGCTGGTAGGTCTGCTCGGCGGGGGACGGCTGGGCGAGTTGTTCGCGCATCCCACCACCGAGGCGATGCATCACGACAAGCCCGTGTGCTTCGACGTCAGCAGCATCGACGACTCGGAGAGCCAGCTCCAGGCCGCGGCTCTCCTCGCCTGCTGGAGCTACGGGTTCGGTGCCATCTCGGTGGCCCAGGCGCTGGCGGATGCCGGGCTCGAGCCACAGCGGCACTACTTCGTCATCCTCGACGAACTCTGGCGCGTGCTGCGGGCCGGGCGTGGCCTGGTGGACCGTGTGGACGCGCTCACCCGGCTGAACCGTCAGCGCGGTGTCGGCATGGCGATGATCACGCACACGATGTCCGACCTGCTGGCGCTGCCCGCAGAGGAGGACCGGATGAAGGCCAAGGGCTTCGTCGAGCGTGCCGGGATGGTGATCTGCGGCGGGTTGCCCGCCGCGGAGATGCCGCAGTTGACCGAAGTCGTGCACATGACGGAGTCGGAGCAGCAGATCATCACCGACTGGTCCACACCTCCCTCGTGGGACAGCGATTTGGGAGCGGACTCGGCCCCCCCGGGGCGCGGGAAGTTCATGGTCAAGGTGGGTGGTCGTCCGGGCATTCCGGTGCAGGTCGAGTTGACGCCGTCCGAGATGCAGATCAACGACACGAACCGAAAGTGGACAGCGACGTGAATGGGCGAGGACACCGCGCGTGGCGCGGCCTCACCCGGTCGGCGGCCCGATTGTTCGTCGTCTGTGCCGCCGTGCTCCTGGTTTCCGCCGCGGGCGGCGTCGCACCGGCACAGGCCGTCCGGGCTCCCGCCACGCGTCCCATGGATCCACCGCCACCCGCGAGCCCACCCCCACCCGCGGCCTCGCCGACCCCCAAGCCACCGCTGTGTCTGCAGGTGCCCCGGGACCTCCAGGGATCCAAGTTTCGCATCTATTGTCCCGGAAGAATCCCGTATACATATCAGAATTACGCCAAATGCGGCGCCATGGGCAGAACCAGCGACCGTCCGAACGGCTACCAGAACTCACCGGGCATGGCGCTCAGCGTGACCTGCGACTACGACTCGGTCTCCGGTATGGAGAACTGGATCAAGGACAACAAGAAGAAGGTGGGAAACGAAAAATTCCCCAACCCGCAAGGAATCAACGAAAATCCGTGCAACGCGCTCATCGAAGAGGAACGACCCGGATGCGCGGACGTCAGAACCTCCAATTACAAGGATCTGAATACCCACCCGTGCATGTGGAAGAACCCGGCCACCGACAAACCTATTCTTCCGAAGTCGGACCAGGAGTACTGTTTCGCCGACAACCCCTGGTTCCTGGACGGCTACAAGCCTCCGGGCAGGGGGGATAAGAACGCCTACGACACCAGGGATTATTCGGCCCCCAAGGAGCTTTCCGATCCTCTGATGAGCATCGTCGGCTTCCTGGTGTGGGCCTGCCTCGCCGGATGTCTCCTCTGTGCATTCTATTGTCTTTTCCAGATCCACAAGGCATATCGCGACGGCGGTCAGATCGCGGGCGGTCTATCTTACGTCTTCGCCGGCAGTGTGATCATCGGCAGCGCGTCGGCAACAACCCAGTTCCTACTCATCGGCTGACGTTTCAAGGGTCGCCCGAAGGAGGTTTGCGATTTGAGTGCCACCAATAAGAAACGCGGTCCCAACCCCTACGGCGACCTTTATCTGCTCATGGGTGTCGTGGGAGTGCTCATGGCCGTCACGGGCGCGATGTGGATGGGGGCGAAGGCCGCCACGCCCGCCGAGCAGCCGGCACCGCCGCCACCGCCTCTCATCCTGTTCGGCCTGATCTTCGAGAAGTACACCTGGCCCGGCACCGAGGCCACCGTGATCGCGTCGCTCCTGTGCACGCTGCTCGCCGTGCTGGCGGCCGGTGCGACGGCATTCGTCGTAGCCGTCCGGCGTCGGGAGATCGCGATCGATCGCGCCATCCCCTACCTGGCCAAGCCCAGGGACCTCCGAGCGGTGACGACCAAGGGCGTCCGCGTGAAGGCGGGCGAGTTCGGCGTGGGGCCGGACGAGCCGCCGGGCCTGTACATCGGCAAGACCGTTCGCCATGGCCTCGACGTATGGGGCTCGTGGGAGGACATGCACGTGGACATCTGGGGACCCCGGACCGGAAAGACCACGTCCCGGGCCATTCCCAACATCGTCTCGGCACCCGGCGCCGTGCTCGTCACGTCGAACAAGCGCGACATCGTCGACGCGACTCGGGCCTCCCGTGCCCGGCGCGGCAAAGTGTGGGTCTTCGACCCGCAGAACCAGGCCGGTGCCAAGCCCACCTGGTACTGGGACCCCCTTTCGTACGTGGGCAACAGCATCACCCTCGCGGTCAAGTTGGCGTCGCGCTTCGCCGGCATCAACCGGCCCGGACACGCGCGCAGCGACGCCTACTTCGAGCCGGCCGCGGAGGATTTGATCGCCAATCTCCTGCTCGCCGCGTCGATCAGCAACAACCAGATCACCCAGGTCTTCACGTGGCTGACCCGGCCCACCGACGACACCCCCGAGCGCATCCTTCGCGAGGGTGGGCATCCCGCGTCGGCGGACGCCGTGGACTCCATCATCAACTCACCGGACCGGCAACGGGCCGGCGTGTACGGCACCGCGGCACAGATCGTCTCCTTCCTCATCGCCCCGACCGTCACCGCGTGGATCACGCCGGGCGACCAGCCCAATCGACCGGCGTTCGACTACAAGGCGTTCGTCCGCGGCGGCGACACCTTGTACCTGCTGTCGGAGGAGACCAACAAGATGGCGGCGCCGTTGGTCGTCGCCCTCACCGCGGCCCTGGCCGAGGAGGCCGAGAACTACGGCCGCGACTGCCCCGGCGGTCGGCTTCCCACTCCCATGCTCTTCGTGCTCGACGAGGCCGCGAACGTCTGTCCGTGGAAGGCGTTGCCGGACAAGTACTCGCACTTCGGTTCCCGTGGGGTCGTCATGATGACGATCCTTCAGTCCTGGGCACAGGGAGCCGCGGCCTGGGGCGACGTGGGCATGGCGAAACTGTGGGGCGCGGCGAATGTGCGCGTCTACGGGGGCGGCGTGATGGACACCAAGTTTCTCGGTGACCTGTCCGCCGCATCCGGCGTATTCGAGCCGGGAACGACCAGCTATTCCCGGAAGTCGACCGACTTCTTCGAGAGCAACGTCAGCAAGGCATCCCGGTCCGAGGCCGTCCTGGACGTGGCCGACCTGACCTCCATGCCGCGCGGACGGGCATTCGTACAATTCAGCGGCACCAAGCCTGCCCTGATCCGGACGATTCCGTGGTGGGAAACCGAATATGCCGACGAGATCCGCATGTCCATAGCCGAGTTCGACCCGGCGTCACAGAATCTCGCCGTCGAGCTCAAGAAGGTGTCATGAACCAGGACAGAGACACCGAGCCGGCCATATTTCAGGCAGAAGCCGACCCGGAGGAAGTACCCGCGGAAGGAGCGGGCACACCACCGGAGCCGGAGGTTCTTTTCTTCGAGTCCGTCGAAGTGTTCGTGACGGAATACCTGTCGCAGGTGATCCGGCGAAGGCTCAATCGCGCCGTGGCGCTCTGGTGTCCGAAATGGTGGGCACATCCGGAAGCCGTGGCTCGCCTGACGAGCATCTGGCGCGCATTCGAGTACCTGCGGAAGGACCCTGCACTCGGCATGTCGGTCTGGTGGCTGCATCACGCCGATCCGCATCTTCGCGCCTTGATGGATCCCGATTTCGGGCCGTTCGGGGTGTGTGATCCCAGGGAGGGGCACAACAACAATCCGCTGGACGGACTTCCGCTCGTCGCCGTGCCTCCGGGCCTGTTGGATCACCCCGGATTCAGGGTCGAAGAATCTCTCTTCGCGGAGATGAAGGCGAAGGAAACGCATGGGTCGTCGACCCATAAACCGAGAACTGGATATCCCAAGGACAAGGTCTTGAACAAGAACATTGGGTTCTAGTTCCGATGAAGGAGGGATCACGTGGCCGACGAAACTGGAGTCGAAGACATCTTCAAGGCATTCTATGGCCTTATGGGTGCGGTATTCGACAGGGCGGAGTCGACGCTGGACACCGTCGGCAAAGGAGTGAGAGCAGGAAGCATGGTGCCGGGTCTCGCTCCGGTAGCGGACTTGGTGAGATCGATTTCGGCAGGCAAGTAATAGACAGCGGTATCGCAGTCGCGACTTTCGCATCGACGGTTGACGGAGAGGGAGATGAAGAAAAAGAAAAAGCTCGTGGTGGGAGCCGTATTCTTCTTTCTACCGTCGGGAACCGTCGCTTTTGTCGTCCTGATGGCCGCCATCATAGCCGCAATCGCCGCGAACCCGTTCAATTTCGGCAAGGAGCTCCTGAGCTCGGCATTCAAGGCCGACGCGGTTCCCGCACAATTCAGAAACTTCGTGGCGCAGACCGGAAAATTGTGCCCCGAAGTGACCCCTGTGGTCGTCTCGGCGCAGATTGAGCAGGAAAGCAGCTGGAATCCCACCATCGTGAGCCCCGCAGGCGCGGTGGGCCTGAGCCAGTTCATCCCGGGGACCTGGGCGACATGGGGGGGAGGAGCACCTCAGACGGACCCGCGGGCAAACATCATGGCCCAGGAGAAGTACGACTGCCATCTCGCCGGCGAAGTCAAAAAAATGCAGGCCGGAACATTTCCCGACAGCGGCTGCGTCATGGAGATGCACGGGGTCGTCTACAGGAAACCCGCCCCCAAGGCCGGCGAGATGGTGGGCTCGACGTTCGATTTGATGCTCGCTTCGTACAACGCCGGCCCCGGAGCGGTGTGCTATTACCGGGGTATTCCGCCCTGGAATGAGACTCAGGGGTACGTCCCGGGCATCAAGGCAGCCATGGCCAAGTATTCGGCCCCGGCGGTCAACGACGCCTTCTATCGAACCAGCGACAAGACACTCGGCGGGCGCGCCGTAAAACTCGCGCAGGAATCCGTGGGGAAGTATCCGTATTCATGGGGCGGCGGCACCTTCACCGGCCCGAGCGAAGGCTTTGCCCAGGGCGCGGGAACCGTCGGGTTCGACTGCTCCGGCTTCGTGCGCTATATCATCTACCAAGCATCCAATGGCCAGATAAAACTTCCTCGCACCGCTGGGGAGCAAGCAAAAGTAGGCGAGCGGATTCTCCTTTCACAGGGTCCGCCAAGCGCTGCGCAGGAAGCCCAGATGTTGCCTGGAGACGCAATCTTCTTCACCCGCGGCGGCGCCATTGGCACCGATGCAACTCACCACGTGGCCTTGTACGTCGGGAGAGGTATGACCATCGACGCCTTCGCGACCGGCACGATCATCAGACAGGATCCCTTCTCGTCGTTCTCGAGGAGCGACACCTGGACGGTCCAACGCTACGGTGTCGTGGTGGCGAGGGCCTGAGATGCGCAAACCCACTGTGCTGCTCGCCTCGTTGCTGGTCGCCGCGGCCCTGGCCGGATGCAGCCTGGAGCAGAGCGGAACCCGGGATCGGGCAGTCGACGATCCTTCGAGGAGCTCTTCGGCCGGCGCCCAAGGCCCTGCCCGGACATCGAGCGCTCCTCCGACCTACCCGACAGCGCCGGGCACCGTGCCACCGATGCCGGCACTCGTCGGTCGAACGGGTACTCCCGCCGCCTCACTCCCGGCGGCGTCGAACGTCGACGGCGGGGACGCGACCGCCGTCGCCCGGGCCGCGGTGGTCACGATGTGGACAGTGGACACCGCGATCGACGCGACCCAGTGGGACGCCGCGCAACGCGCCGCGCCCTTTCTGACGCCGGCATACGCGGAGAACCTTCGCATCAGTCCGCAGGTCGCCGGTCCGGGGGGAACCTGGTTGATCTGGGCTCAGCACAAAGCCGTCACCCGCGTCGTCGCCACGTCGGCCGACGATTCCGGCAAGCCCCCGGACACGGACACCAAGGCCCTGCACGCGTTCATGGTGACCATCACCCCGTCCGGTGCCAATGGCTGGACGGGCCCACCCGTGATCGCCACGGCCTTCGTCTCGCTCGAACGGGCGTCGGCCGCGCAACCGTGGAAGGTCTCCTCGGTGCGCCTGATCGACTAGCGCGTGTCCGGCGCGGTGAACATTGCACAGTCTTCACCCATCGGCGGTATCACCTTGCCCAGTCGGTCACGCGAAGACTTGTTCGGCGATTTCGAGCCGCCTAGCGTCGCAATGGAATCAAAGGCGTTCACATGAGAGCGCCGGCATCAGACACCCCAAGCACAGCGCAGGAGCACCCCTTGGCCTCTCGGCGTGTCGTGAGACGCCGTCGGCGAGCGCTATCGTCGGCTGCCTCGATCCTTCTGGCCTTCGGCGCGGCGACCGGCTGCTCGGGTATGGGGGGCGGGCAGGCAGCTCCCCAGGAGCGCAACCCCACATCCGCGCCGGCGTCGGCCGCTCCGGTGTCCATTTCGGTGCCACCGAATCTCGACAACAAACGCGGTTGGCAGAACAACGAGACCGGCCGCGCGTACACGATGGCTCCGCAGGCCGGGTACTTCGTGGACGTATACGCCGGAAGCGACGACTTCTCCGGGGAGTCCGTCGACCCTGTGGCGAGCGGCGGGCCGACACCCACGGCCACGAGTTCCGAGACCGCCAAGAGCACCAAGGGCGCCCAGGCCGAAGGCACTGTGGTCATCGCCCGAAACGCGGACAAGGGCGCGGTCGTTTGGTCGTCGACCCCGCTGAAGAAGCTTTCGATCCTGCGCAGCCCCATCCTCCGGGTAGTCAACACGCACGACGGTGAGTTCGTCGTCCTGGTGCGCTTCGGCGTCGTCCCCGGCACCGGCCTGGTGCGCGCACGCCGACTCACCGTGGTGGACACGTTCTCGATCGCGTCCACCGGCGGCGCCGTGGCACCGACCCGGCATCTCGAAAGAGAGACTCCCGGCCCGTTCTCGGCCGTCGGTGTCTCGATCGGCGACGGCGGCGTGCTGTTTTTGGGCGACCGAGTGGAAGACGCCTCGAACGACGTCATCGAGGCCGGACCCGCCACGCTCTGGGATCCGACCACCGGGGCGAGCAGCACCGTGCAGGCGGGAGACAAACGCCGGTCGGATGTGTGCGGCCCCGATGAGATGAACGGCTGTACCGTCCGAGACGTCCCCGTTTCGACGATCCCGGCCGGCGTTCTGACCGCCGAGATCCCGGCTCGCCCCAATGCCAGGTTCGGCCTCGCCGGCGGCTGGAACAGTACCCGGATCGGCCCCGCCGGGAGAACGAACGGAACGCTGCTGGGCACTCTGCCGGGCGCGTTGCTCGCCGCTTGGCCGGCGAACGACAAGCACACCATCTACGCCGTGCACGATCCCGCGTCGGGTGCCGTCCTGGTGTCCGGTGAATGTCCCAACGCGGACGGTGGCGACGCCGATCCCGAAGCCCTTCGGGGATCTTTCGCCGCCTCTCCGAACGGGCGGTACATCGTGGCCGGTTCGTTGGCGATCGACCTGTCGGCGCGCACGCTCGGGTGCCTGGCCGGCGATGCCGACCGTCGCGGTGCCGCGCTCACGATCGTGGGCGACAACGGCTTGGCCTACGGCTCCCTGCTCGCCGACCGGCCGCCGCCGCCGGAGAACGACGAGACCCCTGGCGAGGTCGTGCCCGTCCAGGAACCCGCCATGGTCACCGTGGCAACCCGCAAGATCGACCTCCTCCGCGCAGGCACCCGGATCCCGGAGCGGCTCACGGCGTCGGGCGCGGGACTGTTCACCCTGTCCGTCCAAACCGAGGAGGAGAACTCTTCGGCGGTGATCGCGATGTGTCCCGCCGCACAACCCCCGCCGTGACAACCGCACCCTCGCGTTGATCCCGCTCCCGGCCGCACCCGCGGCCGGGAGTTCGAGAGGTGGGCACATCTCTCGCACCATCCGAAGAACGCGCCGAACGTGGCGCCGGCCGCCGCGCCGGCAGCGCGTTCGGCACCCAAGGATCGTGGACCGGTCCGTGTTCCAGGGAGAAGCCCCATGTCCCAGCGCCCCGCGCCCGACTCGCCGACCCCGTCGTCGGCTCGGGAACCCGATCCCGAGCCGCAGTCCCCCCCGCCGCGTGAAAGCCGCCTGTCCCGCGTTCCCGGGCTGTCCCGCCTGCGCCTGGACCGCAACCGTCCGACCGCGATCGTGGCGATCGGCGCGGCCGTCTCGGTCATCGCCGCCTCGGTCGTGGTCGGCATCGGCGCGGCCGGAGCCGACTCCGACCTCTCGGACGTGGGCGCGTGGCTGCCCAGCGGCTCCAAGAACCTCGTCGTGCACGTGAACGGCCTGACCGGACGGGTCGACGCCCGGATCACCCTGCCCGGCGGCCAGGACCCCACCACCTTGCAGGTGAGTACGGACGGCAAGACCGTCCTGGTGCTGAACCGCAAGACCGGGCAGCTCAACCAGATCGACCCCCGCCAACTCACCGTCGCCCAGACCTCGCCGGACGGAACCCCCAACCAGGACATCGCCACCGGGGGCGGGAACGCGTGGCGGATCAGCCCCGGCAAGGGGGAGGTGCAGCGCATCGACCCGCGGCCGACCACCGACGCCGCCAACGCGCTCGGCTCGTTCGCCACGATCGGACCGCCGATCATCTTCCAGGACGCCCAGGGAGGGCGCATCCCGCTGGGCAAGAGTCAGGCGGACTCCGACGGCACGCTGTGGGTACCGCTGTCCGCCACCGGTGAGGTGGTGCCGATCCGAGGCTCCGACCGGGGCGCGCCGATCAAGGTCGCCGAGCCCGGACATCCGCTGCTGTTGACCCTCGTCAAGGCCGCGCCGCCGGGCAACGAGGGCGGGCGCAAGTCCGGCGCCGACCGCGTGGTGGTCACCGACGTGACCGCCGGCAAGGCCATGACGCTCACCCAGACGAGCGTCGCGAGCACCTTCAAGCTGCCGACCGACCTGACCAAGGGAGCGCCCGACAGGTTCCTGGTGCCCGGCGTCAGCGAGGGCGCGGTCGTGCCCTTCCTGGCCTCCGACACCGGCTCGTTGGCCCTTCTCGACGTCAACAGCGGTTCCATCCAGGCCGCTCCGGTACAGACGCAGAAACACACGTACGGAAGCCCGTCGGTGCTCGGCGCCAAGGTCTACGTGCCGGACTTCGACACGGGCGCGCTGCTCGTCTACAACACGGTCCAGGCCAGGTTCGAGGAGCCGATCAAGGTCACCGGCGCCAAGGGCACGCTGGAGACGTACGTCAGCAACGGCCTCCTCTGGGTCAACGACCAAAACAGTGCCGAGGCGGCGGTCGTCGACGTCCAGGGACGCATCCATCGGATCGGCAAGGACGGCGAACCCGGCGCCGACGGTGTCCCGGGCGACCAGGCCACTCCCACCATGACCAAGCCGCCGGGCGCCGGCGCCACCTCCGCTCCGCCCTCGACTCCGCCGTCCTCGCAACCGCCCGCCGAGGACCAGCAGTTGCCGGGCGGTGGCGAGGCACCGCCGCAGAACGTGCCCAGCGACGATCCCTTCCCGCCGCCGCCCACTCGCGACACGAAGCCCACACACGACCCGAAGCCCAAGCCCGATCCCAAGCCGCCCACGGACGACACTCCGCAGCTGCCGGTGCCGCTGCCGAGCAAGACCACGTCGGCCGACCCGGTCGAGACTCCCAAGCCGCAGCCGACGAAGACGGCCGGCACGCCCACCGCCCCGGGTACGGCCTCGGCGTCCGCGACCTCGTCCGCGCCGGGCACGACCGAGCCGAGCGCCACCACGAGTGCGACCGGTGGCACGAGTCCGACGGGCACCACCCCGCCCTCCACCACCCCGCCGACCACCGCGCCCGAGATGAAGGCGCCCGGCACACCCAAGGCCACGTCGAGCCAGGGGAAGATCACCCTGACCTTCAGCCCCTCGGAAGGCGCCAAGCCCACCCGGTACACGCTGGGCAACGTGACCGCCGGTCTCAGCGTCACCCCCGACGCCGTCGCTCCCGGCGGCACGATGAAGTTCACCGTCTCGGGGGGCGAGTGCGGCAAGGAGTACAAGTTCTTCGTCAGTGCCGAGTTCGCCGGCCAAAAGACGATGAACTCCGGTTGGTCCCAACCCATTCAGCCGTGTGTCAAGCCGCCCAAGCCGGAGAACGTGAGCGTCACCGTGCCGAGCGGCGGGCACGGCGCGACGCTGAAGTGGACGCTCGCCAAGGGCGCCGACCCCCAGACCACCTACCAGGTGAAGATCGGCGCGAACACGTACGCCGTCTCCGGGACCTCCTACGTCGCCAAGGGCCTCAAGAACAGCCAGCAGTACGCCGTCACCATCACCGCGAAGAACGCGGCGGGCAGCGGCTCCGCCACCACGACGATCGACCTGACGCCGCCGAAGCGGACCTACAACGTCGGTCCCAACCGGAACAACTCGATCGGCATCGGCATTCACGCCGGGCCACGAATCGACGCCGCCACCCGCAGGGGTGAGATCGGCCCCAACTACACCGGCAGCATCACGGTGCACTGCCAGACCATGGGCCAGAACGTGACCCGCACGGGCACCAACGTGCACGGCGCCGTGTGGGACCGGGTCGACTACAAGTCCATCTCGGGCTACGTCAGCGACCTGTACGTGCGAACCCCCAATTCCGACAGCGGCAAGTTCTCGCCTCCGCTCTGGGAGTGCGAGTAACACCCCGGCTTCACCCATCGTGTGATCACTCGCGGGCGGCGGGCTCTTACGCCCGTCGCCCGCCGTTCCACCCAACTGGAGCACCGTGACCCAGCTCGCCACCCCGGCGAACGGCAACCAGCCGGCCGAGGCCCCCCAGTTCCACGCCGGCGACGCCCTGCGGCTGTTCCGAGAGTGCTTTCGCGCGCTCGGAGACAACATCGAGCGTGTCGTCGTCGGCAAGCGCGATGTCGTGGACCTCGCCCTGATCGCCCTGTTCGCCGAGGGCCACCTGCTCGTCGAGGACGTACCCGGCACCGGCAAGACCACGCTGGCCCGGGCGATCTCCGCGTCCATCGACGCGTCCTGGCATCGCATCCAGTTCACCCCGGACCTGTTGCCGTCCGACATCACCGGTGTGTCGATGTTCCGCCAGACGACGAACACCTTCGAGTTCCTTCCCGGACCGGTCTTCGCCCACGTGGTGATCGGCGACGAGATCAACCGCGCCTCGCCCAAGACCCAGTCGGCGATGCTCGAGGTGATGGAGGAGGGCCGGATCACCGTCGACGGCACCACCCACGAGGTCCCGCGTCCGTTCATCGTCATCGCGACACAGAACCCGGTGGACATGTCCGGGACCTATCCGTTGCCCGAGGCCCAGCTCGACCGCTTCCTGATGCGCGTCACCGTCGGCTATCCCGACCTCGCCTCGGAGATCGCGGTCGCCTCCGGCGCGGGCGGCGGGGCGACCATCGAGGGCCTGCCCGTGATCGCGACGGCGCGCCACATCCAGGAGTTCGTCCAGGTGGCCCGGCACCGGGTCGGCGCGGCGCAGCCGGTCGTCGACTACGCCGTGCGGCTGGCCCGGGCCACGCGCGAGAACGCGCACACCCGCCTTGGCGCCGGTCCGCGCGGCAGCGTGGCCCTGGTCCGGGCCGCGCGGGTGCGGGCCGCGTCACAGGAGCGCAACCACATCCTTCCCGAGGACGTCAAAGCGCTGGCCCGACCGATCCTGACCCACCGCCTGCTGCTCGCTCCGGACGCCGAACTCGGCGGTGTCACGGCCGCCGACGTGCTCGACGAGATCCTCGACCGGGTGCCGGCGCCGCAGCCGACCGCTGCGAAGGGTCACGCTTGATGCTCTCCACCGGCGGTCGCGGAATGCTGGCGGTCGGCGCGGTCCTGTGCGGGGTGGGTTGGGGGCTCGGGTACGGCGAGGCCCGGGTGTTGGGGGTCGCCGCGTTGGCCGCGGTCGCCCTCGCGCTGGCGTGGACGGCACCGCGTCCGTCGGTACGGGCCCGGCGTACCGTCGTGCCCATCAAGGTCGCGCGCGGCGACGCCGCCCACGCGGTCGTCGTACTGGTCAACACCGGTACCCGGCCGCTGCGCGGGCTGCGTGCGGAGGACCACGTCGCGGGTGAACCGGTGTATCCGGCCACGCTGCCGGCGGTGCCTCCGGGGGCCGAGGTCGGCGCCCGCTACCCGCTGCCCACCCATGTCCGCGGCCGGGTCGCGGTCGGCCCCATGTCGTTGGTGCGCGGCGATCCGCTCGGCCTGAGCCGACGCGCGCGCGAACACGGCGCGGTCGAGACCCTGTTGGTCCGACCGCGTACCGTCGCGTTGCCGGTGTTGCCGGCCGGCCGCACACATCACCTGGAAGGACCCACGTCCGACACGGCCGAGGACGGCACGCTGACCTTCCACTCGTTGCGCGAGTACACCCTCGGCGACGATCTGCGGCGTGTGCACTGGCGTTCGACGGCGCGTACCGGGGTCATGATGGTGCGGCGCATGATCGACGTGAGCCTGCCGGCGACCACGGTCGTGTTGGACACGTGCGCCGGGTCGTACGCCGGCCGACCGCCGTGGTCGACGTCGGAGGAGACGTTCGAGGTCGCGGTCGAGGTGGCCGCGTCGGTGGCCGCCGCGGTGGCCGGAAAGAACTTTCCCCTGCACGTGTTCACCGGCGCCGGGCCGCTCACGGGCGCGCGGGATCGCCAAGCCGGTTCCGGACGCCTGCTGGATCTCTTCGCGTTGGTCGAAGCCGACGCCGCGCACTCGCTGCGCGACACGTTCGAGATCCTGGAGCGCGGTCGCGACAGCGACACGCTCGTGGTGGTCACCGGCGTCGAGTCGGCCGCCGAACTCGAGGGCCTGGGGCGGGTGACGCGTCGTTTCGACCGGGTCGTGGTGATCCGGGTGGCCGCCCCCGGCGGCCCGCCGCCGGGGGCGCTGCCGCTGCCCGCGCAGGTGACCAGGCTGCTGGTCACCGACCTCGAGGAACTCGCGCGCGCGTGGCACCGCGAGGCGGTGCGATGAGCGGCCCGGGTATTCGCCGTCGCGGGTGGTCGCTGGTCGCGACCACGTCCGCCGCGCTGTGTGTGGGATTCGCGTTCCGCCGGGTGTTCGGCACGGGCGAGGTGATGCTCACGGCGACCCTGTCCGCGATCGTGCCGACCCTCGTGGTCCTGGCCTGCTCCGGCGGCCCCAAACGTTTCGTGACGGACGCGGAGAAGGCCCGGGCGACACGGCCGTTGTGGCCCTCGCTCGTGTTGTCCGCGCTGGCCTGGATCCTGGTCGTCTCCGCCTCGCTCTTTCGCGACCGCGCGGTCGGGCACGTGATTCCCACTCCCTCGGGCATGCGCGACATCGCCGGCGCCGTCGTCGACGCGCCCAAGTCGATCCTGACCACCGTGCTGCCGGCGCCCGCCGACGGGGAACTGCTCGTCCTGGTCTCCGCGTGCGTTTGGGTCGCGGCCCTCGCCGGCGCCGAACTCGCCCTGCGCACGGCCACCGTGTCGCTGCCCGCGCTGCCCGCGCTGCTCGCGCTGATCGTCCCCGTCATCCTGGGCGTCGGCGGCCCCGGTTCCAATCTCCCGGTCGTGGTCGCCATGATCGGCGCGATCGGACTGCTGCTGTTGATCCGGGCGCCGGAACGGCTGCCACCGCTGGGCACGGCTCTGGTCGGCGTGCCGATCGTGATCGCCCTGGCGTGTGTCGCGGCCCTGCTCGGTCCCGACCTGCCCGGCACCCGCACCAGGCGCCCGCCCGATCTGCGCGACCTGGTCGCGCTGCCGCAGCCGGAGCGGTTGACGGGCATCAGCCCGCTGGATCGCATCTCCGCGTGGCTGATGTCCCCCGACCAGCCGATGTTCAGCGTCGACGGGCCCAGTGCGCCCGATCGTTACTGGCGGCTGACGGTGCTCGATCGCTACGACGGGTCGAGTTGGTATCCGGTGCGGAACCTGCGCATCACCGCCGGCCGCGTCCCGGAGTCGCCCGACGGCCGACCACCCGTGCTGTCCACGGTGGTCAACACCGTGACCGTGCGCGACCTCGGCGACATCTGGCTGCCGGGCACCGATCGGCCCACCGAAGTGGACGCACCCGGCCTGGAGTTGCGGGTCGACCCGGACAGCGGGGTGATCGCGAGCGGCTCGGGCTTGCGCTCGGGTACGCGCTACCGGATCGACACGCGCGTCCCCGCGTTGGATCCGGACCGCCTCCAGTTCCTGCCCGCGGCACAGGATCCCGCGAACACGGCCCTGCCCGAGAGCGATGCGATGGGACGGCCGATCCCGGCCCTGGAATCGTTGCGGGCCAAGGCCACCGTCGCCACCTCGGGCAGCACCTTCCCGTACCAGCAGGCACTGCGCCTGGCCCAGTGGCTGCGGGCCAATCACCGTTACGACATCTCCGCGGTGCCCGGCCACTCGTATCGCAATCTCCAGTTCTTCCTGGAGACCACCAAGGAGGGTACGTCGGAGCAATTCGCCACCGCCTTCGCGGTGATGGCACGCACGCTCAATCTGCCCAGCCGGGTGGTCGTGGGCTTCTCGGCCGGACGCGAAGGCGCGAACGGTGTCCGGGAGGTGCGCAGCGGTGACATCGTCGCGTGGCCGGAGGTCGAGTTCGAGGGGGTCGGCTGGGTGCCGTTCTTCCCCACGCCCGGACAGGCCACCGACTCGGGCGCCCGCAAGCAGGCTCCCGAGCAGAAGACGCCCGCGACCAGTGCTCCGGCCAAACCGGTCACCCGTGCGGAGAAGGACCGGGAGATCGCCGGGCAGACGCGCTCGGGCCCCGCGCCCGATACCGCGACCCGCGCCCCCGCGCACCGGGGCGGGGCCCGGTGGTGGCTGTTCGTCGCGGCGGGCGCGGGTACGGGCGTCGTCGGGTATGTGGCCGCGGCCGGACTGGGTCCCGTCCTGGCCCGGCGCCGACGTCGCCGGGGCGAGCCTCGTGAGCAGGTCATCGGTGCCTGGCGACAGATCAACGACGACCTGGTGGGTGCGGGGCTGCGTACGAGCGGGTCGCTCACGGTCGGCGAGATCGCCGACTACGGCGCGAGCCGCCTGCCCCCGGAGGCCGGTGCCCGATTGCCCGAACTGGCCTCCCTGGTCAACGACATCGCCTATGGGGATCGCAGGATCGAACAGGCGGACGCGGATGCCGCGTGGCGGGATCGGGCGATCGTGGCGGGCGCCGTGCGCCGGATCGACGACCGGCCCCGCCCGCACGTCCGGGCCTATCGCAGGATGCGCCCGCGTTCGGTGGCACTGGTATTTCGATCGCCCGACAAAGGACGAGAGTGAGTTCTGACGTGACCATCGACCGACTCGGCGCCTCGGACCCCGCGGACCCGACCGGGAGTGACCCGTCGAGCGGCGGGCCGACCCTGCACGAGCCGAGGTGGTGGGGCCTGGTCCGCGACCAGGCGTCGGCACCGCCGCAGGAGGAGGCGCCCGCGGAGGTCGAATCGGGTCCGACGGGAGTCTTCGTGCCGCCGGCCGTGGCGCCGGACGCCGGGCGTACACAGTTCATCGCGGCGATCGGCGCGGTCGAGTCGGGAGCGTCACCGGTGGCACCCGCGCCCGGCGACGCCGGGTCGGCGCGGGAACAGGCGGCGCCGGCAACCGACGACGAGACGACGCCCGAACAGCCCGTGCCTGCGCCCGAGGACACCCCGGCGGCGCGGGAACAGGCGGCGCCCGCACCCGACAACGACGTGGCGACGCCCGAACAGACCGTGTCCGCGGCCGAGCCCGAGCCGGTGTCCGCGTCCCACCGCGTCGACGCGGCGCGAGAGCGGGCGGTGCCGGAGGTCGGCGGCGAGGCGGCACCCGAGCAGGTGGCACCGGTCGCCGGCGATGTCGGCGCGGAATCACGAGAGTTCGCCGCGCCGACCCACGAAGTCGAGGCGGGCCCCGCGTGGCTCCCGCCGGCGAAGCCCGTCGCGGACGTCGCCGAGCCGATCCCCGCTCCTCCCCCGCGGCCGACCGCACCTCCGGCGAGCGCACCGGAACCGGCGGGTGACGTACCGCAGTCGCAGTGGTCCGCCGCCGACGCGGGCGAGACGTACGCGCCGCTGTCGCGGGCGTTGGATCCCGCCGCCGAGCACCGACCGATGCCCGTCGGCGCCTGGTCGACGGCTCCGGAACCGAGCGGCGACGGAGAGCCCGGACCTCGATCCGATGTCAAGTCGCCGCTCACGCTCCCGATTCCGGAGCCGGAGCCGGAGCCGGGGCCGGGACAGGAGCCGGAATCGACCGAGGCGTTCGGATGGGACTTCCAACAGGCTTCGACCGAGCCCCACGAGTGGTTCCCCGCGCCCAAGCGCCGTCCACGCTGGGTCGTGTTCGTGCTCGCGGGCCTGGTCGTGCTCGTGATCGCCTCGGTCGGCGTCATCGTCCTGGCGGCCCGGAAGGAAAAACCCGTCGCGGCGGCGCCGACCGCACCGCCGGCACCGGCGACCATGATGGCGCCGGACGCGGCCGCGCCATTCCGACCCCAGGGGGTGTCCGTCAAGTCGTTCGAGGGGCGCCTGCTGGTCTCCTGGAAGGTCCCGGAGCGCACCGACCTCATCGTCGGGTACCTCGTCGTCGCGCAAAGCCGCGAGGGTGCCGTGCAAAAGACCGAGGTGCCGCGCGCCGGGGAGTTGACCGCGGTGTTGGCCGGCCCCGAGGTCGGCCTGAACTCGTGCGTCGTGGTCACCACACTCGTCAGCGGCGAACCGAGCATGATGATGTCCCGCTCGGACCCGGTCTGCCCCCGGTCGGCGCCGGCGAGGTCCGGCGACCCGGCGACCGGAGGCTCCGCGACACCGAACCAATCGGGAGGCTCCAATGGGTGAGCACACCGCCGTCCCCGCATGGCCCGTGATCCTGATCGAATTGGGCCCGAACGACACCGTGGAGATCGGCGGGGTCCCCGTCCCGGTGGAACCCGGACGCAACCCGAGGGATGTGGCATTGGCGGTCGCCGCGGAAACCGCCGGAGTACTCGGTCGCGCGGTGCGGGTCCAGGCCGTCGAGCCGGACGGCACGACCTTCCCGTTGATCGTCGACTCGGAAGGGAACGTCGTCCAGGCCGGGGATCCGACGCCCGTCAAACCGGCCCGCCGCGGGTTGGGCCTGCGCCGCGGGCGAACCGGTACGGCGACCGGGCCGAATCGGCCGCGCCGGGGGGCGGCTTCGGCTCCCGAGGTCCGGGCCGCCCCGCCGCGGGCGCCGGAGTACGAACCACCGGCGTTCCCGGGCCTGTCCGGCGGCGCGGAGCCGTTGCGGTCGCCGGTGGACCCGCCGTCGACGCCCACGCCCGCGGTGTCGGCCCCGCCGCCGGCGCCGGTGGGACATGCCGAGGTATCGCCGGCCCCGGCCGCGAAGGAGGCCGAGAACGCGTGGCCGGACGAGGGCGCGTGGCCGGACGAGAGCGGTCGTCGGGACGCGGGCGAGCCGCCGTACGTGCCCACGCCGACGCCCGAGCAGCAACGCGCTCTCGGGGTGATCGCCCGGGCGCTCGACCAGGGCGAGCCGGACCGGGCCCTGATCGTCGCCAAGACCATGGCGAGGGCGGCCGCGGCCGCGGGCGACATCGGCGCGGCCGTGGCCACCCGGGAACTGCACGCCTACCTGGCCCTGTTGGCCGACCGGGCCGACCTGGCGGCCCGGCTCTACGACGAGGCCATCGCCCTGTTCGACCCGAGCCTGGTGGATCGGAGCGGCTGGCGGGAGCGGCTGGCCGAGAACGCCCGCCGGTGTCGGTCGCGGGCGGCTCTCGACCGGGTGACGCGGGCCTGACGGCCCGCGTCGGCTCAGGAACGTGTGGCGGGGTCGTGGTCGGGGTGGGCGGTGGTCGTGACGTGCGCCACCGCCCGCAGGGCGAGCCACAGGTCGATCTGGGTGGCGGGGCAACCGATCAGGCCCGCGCCCAGGCGTTCCTCGATCCGGACCAGGCGCTTGCGCACTCCCGGCCCGGAGATCGCCAGCGCCGCGGCGGTCGGCTCGATCCGGGCGTCGAGGTCGAGCCAGGTCCGCAGGGTTCGCAGATCGTGGGATCCCGTGTCCGAACCGAGCGGGCGGACCAGATCCTCGGCCCACGCCCGGACCCGAGGCAACGCCAGCAGATGTTCGACCGTCACCGCTTCGGCGACCGTCCCGCTCTCCTCCGCGCCGGTTCCGGCACCGCCGTCCCGGTCGCCCGCACCGCGCAGCGCCAGGATCCGCAATGCCAGGGACAGTTCGGCCCGAACGGCCAACGAGTCCAGGTTCGCGTCCAGGAGCGCGGCCACGGTCTTCAACCGTGCGATCAACGTGTTGCGGTGCAGGTGCAGTCGGCGTGAGGCACGGCCGCCCAGGCGCAGCCAGGTCTCCAGGGTGGTGGCCAGTTCGTCGGCGCCCGGGTCGGCACGTCGGGCGGGTCGATACGCCCGCAGCGGCGCGAGTCGCCGCCGGGCCCAGGCCACCCCGTCGAGGCCGATCAACTCGTCGGGCGTCGCGTGTTCCTCGAATCCGACCACTCGATCCACTCCCGCCGGCGCCCGCGACACCGCGCGCGCGGCCTGCTCGTAGGCCACCGAGGTGTGTTCGAGCGCGACCGCGTCGCCGACTCCGACGAGGACGTCGACGAACTCCCGGCTCAACCGACCGGCCACCCGGTGGGCCGCCTCGGGTCGTTCCGCCGCTGCGGCGCCACGCTCGCGGGTCCCGGCCGGCGATCCGTGCGCGGGTACCAGGAACACCAGGCGGTCGGCGTGCGTGAGGTCCGGCGCCCATCGCACTCCGTCGCCGGACAGGCGGTGCGCCGCGCGTTCGATGCCACGACGGCGCTCTTGCGGGAAGCGGACCACGAGCACGGCCACCACGTCGGGCAGCGGGGAACCCATGGCCAGGGCGACGTCCCGGGCGGTCGAGGTGTGACCGGTGCTCAGCAGTCGCAACACCGCCTGCCGACTGCGCGCGTCCGCCTCGGCGCTCCGACGGCGCTCGGCCGTCGCGCGCTCGGCGTTCCAGGCCCAGCCGAGCACGGGCACGGTGTCGGCGAGCAGGACCTGCGTCCGTTGCCCGGCCCGGCCAGGGTCGAGGAGTTGCAGTGTGCCCTGGGGGGTGTCGCGCTCGCCGCCGATCCCCAGCGGGATCGTGTGCCCGGTGCCGGCTCGTGATCCGGCGTCGCGGCCGGCGGGGTGCGCGCCTTCCCCGAACGCCTCGTGGTGGACCGCCCCTTCGTGGTCCACGATGCGCATGTGGGTGCCGGTGCGGTGGGCGAGCCAGCGCAGCAGGTCGCGGGTGCCGTTCGGGCCGGCCGCCAGGCGCTGCGCGGTGAGCAGGTCGCGCACGCGCCGATCGCTCGCGTGCTCGTCGTCGGCGTCCGGGTGGAACGGGTCCGCGTACGCGTCGGCGCGCGCCTCGGCGAGCGGGCCGGGGTGCTCGAAGCGGCTCTCGTCGAATCCGGGACGACCGGTCGCACGCGCGTGTTCGACGCGGCTCGTCTCCGCGTAGGTCGCGCTCATGACCGCCGCCCGCACGGCGTGTGGGCGGGCGTACCCGTCGAAGCCTCCCGCGGGAGGATCCTGTCCTGTTCGCTCATACCGGCCCCCGTTCATCCGGCCCGTCGCGGTGTGGACGTGGGTCGGGTGGTCCGCCGGGAAGTAGGGGACTGTGCGCCGTGAACGCACCCGAAGCGTGTTCCGCCGCGGTCCCCGTCTACCCGTCACGCCTGCCGGCCCGGCCGGGATCATTGCGTTTTCGCGGCCCTGCGGGCCTCCGCGCCGTGTAAAGCGCATTGCCCAGGATTTTTGACCGGGGGGGAAATCTCGATAAGGCCGAGAGGGTTACCAGAGTTTGGTATACCTTTCGGTAACATCGCTCCGGGCGGGGGGATTTCGGGGCGTCGTCACCCGGGCGTCGAATCCGGCCCACCATTCGTTCGGCCCGGCGCCCGGAATTTGCCCACAGCAAATATAACGTGACTGTTGCGAAATGTCTCGCACCGGCGAGGACCGCGTGGCGGCACCTGCCGTGGAGAATTTCCAATCACACACGGTATCGCGTCGGATGCGTCGTGGAATTCCATGGCGGAGCGTCGGTCGCGAATGCGTGGGCGCGGTGCGTCGGCTACCGTTACGGGCCATGACCTACGTCACCGACCCGCGAGTCGACACCTACATCGAGGCCCTGCCCGAGTGGCAACAGGCCATTTGCCGCGAGGTCCGGGACCTGGTGCACGCCGCCGACGACGAGGTGGTCGAGACCATCAAGCGCACCGTCCGGCCCTACTTCGTCCTCCAGGGCAACATCTGCGCACTGCTCGCGGCCAAGGACCACGTCAACGTGTTCCTGTACGACGGCGCCATCGTCCCCGACCCCGAGGGGATCATCACCGGCGGCCACGACAACAAGACCGCCCGCACGGTGGCCGTCCGCGAGGGCGAGGCCATCAACGGCCCCGCCCTCAAGGCCATGTTCGAGCAGATCATCGCCAACAACCGCGCGGGCGGTTGGCGCAAGCTCAAGCAGTGACCGCCGCAACCTCGCCGGAGAGGGCTCAGCGACCGATCATGAAGGCGTCGGGGCGCAGCGCGCGATCGACGACGCGCACGTCGCCCACCCAGGCGTTGACCGTCTGGTCGAGCTTGCCGTCGTAGGCGTAGCCGCCCAGCATCCAGGGGAGGTTGAGCGTGGTCAGGCCGTTCGCGCGAGCCGTCGGGTTGCGCACCACCGGGCAACCGTCGATGTACATCGTGGTCTGCCGGGAGTCGTTCACGACCGCGACGTGCCACCAGGCGTCCAGGGCCAGTTCGTGGCCCCAGTTGGTGGCCGAGCCGTCGCCGTCGAGCGGGTAGACGCACCACTGGAGTTCGCGTCCGCCGGACAGGCTCAGCGTGACTACCGGCTCCTGCGGGTCGCCCTGTGGCTTGCGCGCCTCGCCGCTCATGCCCCAGCGGCTCAGCAGCGCCGACCACGCGTCCTTGCCGCCGTCCCAGTCGGCGGGCAGCTTGAAGAACGCCTCGACGGTGTATCCGGAGCGGAACGTCGCCCGGTTCAGCGGCGCGTCGTTCGCGGTCTGGAAGTGGCCGCCCCGCAGCGGGGACTTGCCGCCCGCGAGCCGCACGCTGCCGTGTCCGGGCTGGTCCGGGTGGTACTGCCCGGACCAGCTCACCGATCCGGCCGCGGCGCCCGGCGCCGGAATCAGGGTCAGATCGTTGCCGCGCCCCGACAGGTCCTTGACGCGCTGCCCGCCGGGCACGGGCGCGCCGTCCTGGTGCGCGCCGTCGAAGCGCCAGTAGGCGACCGTGCCGGGCACCACCATGCGGGCCGCCGGACGGGCCGGGCGCTGGGGGATCGGCGCGAAGCGCGCAAAGCGCTTGTCGAAGTCGACCGGCACCGAGAAGTAGTCGTCGGGTCCGGTCAACTCCATCTCGCGGCGCTCGAGTTCGTTGAGGTCGCGGCTGTTGCGACCGAGGATCCACGGGGACAGCGTCTGCACGTCGATGGTGTCGCGGTCCAGGTCGAAGTGGTAGAGCCGGATCATCGCGGCGCCGCCGAAGTAGCGGTTTTGGTAGTTGGTGATGTGCAGGTGCACGTCGTTGCCGGCGTCGTTGCGGCGCGTGCTGCGGCCGGCCGGCCAGTAGTGGCCGTTGAGGGTGAGGAAGATCTGGTCGTTGCCCTTGATCAGCTCGTCCCACAACCGGCGGCCGTGGTCGGAGAATTCCGCCTCCCGGCCCGGGACGTCGGCGGAGACCAGTTCGTGGCTGGTCAGGATCACCGGCGAACGCGGGTGGTCCGCCATCACCTTGCGCGCCCACGCGATGCTCGCGGGCGAGGGGCGCCAGTCCAGGGCGAGGACGAGCCATTCCCGTCCCCCGGCCTGGAACAGGTGGTAGGTGTTGTAGCCGTCCGGGGTGGCCCCGCCGAAGGAGCGTTTGCCGCGGAAGCGTTGCGGGCCGAACGTGTCCAGGTACGCGGACCGGCCGCGCCGGTCGTCGGTGCCGGAATCGATGTCGTGGTTGCCCGCCAGCACGCTGTAGGCCACGCCCTTGCGGTCGAGCACCTCGAACGCCCGGCCGATGCCGTCGAATTCGGGCTTGCGGCCGTTCTGGGTGAGGTCGCCCAGGTGCGCCATGAAGACGATGTTGTCCTCGCGCGCGTGCTCCAGGATGTACCGGAAGGACGCCTCGATCGGCGCGGTGGTGATGCTCGGCTCGTCGAACATGTACTGCGTGTCCGGCATCACCACCAGCGTGAATCGCCGACTGTCGCGGTCCGGACGCCACGCCGGCATGCCCTGCGCGTCCACCGGCGCGTCGGCCGCCGCGCCCTCGGCGCCGCCCTCCGCCCCGGCGGCGGCGGCCGGCGAGATCCCGACCGCCCCCACCGCGGCGGCACCGGCTCCGGCCAGCGCCGCGGAGCGCAGGAAGGCCCGCCGGGCGGGCCCGGACAGGGGCGTGACGGGCTGGGGGCAATCGTCGTCGTGCTGCTCGCACATGGTGCTTCTCCGGGCGCAGGCGGGGTTGGGGCATGCGCACGGTATTGGTTGGAAAACCCACGAAGATCATCCACACCGCCAACAACGGCCGACGACCGGGTGAATTCGCCGCCGGCACACGGGGATGCCGCACCCGCCGTGTCCGCCCCCTCACCCAAGGGGCGAATTCACCCCCGACGGCTCTGCGGCACCCGCACCGACGCCATGCCCGCGGCGGTTGCGGCCTGGATCCCCATCTCGGTGTCCTCGAAGACCAGGCAGTCCGCAGGGGCGACGCCCAGGTGCGCGGCGGCGCGGAGGAACCCCTCGGGGTCGGGCTTGGCCCGCGTGTAGTCCTCGGCGCACACCAGCACGTCGAACCGGTCGAGCAGGCCGAGGGTGTCCAGCGACGAGGTGACCGAGTCCCGGGTGCTGCCGGAGACCACGGCGGTCGGTATCCGCCCGCACGCGTCGTCGATGTGCGCGAGTATCCCCGGCACGGGGGTCAACTGCGGCAGATACTCCCGAAAAAGCAGTTCCCGCCGCTGAGCGACCGCCTCGACCGGCATGGCCAGACCCTGGTCCGCGTTGAGCGAGGCGATGATGTCCGTCACCGTTCGCCCGCCCCAGGCGTAGAACAGCTCCTCGGGGAACGCGCAGTCCCACTCGTCGAGGGCCTGCTTCCAGGCCCGATAGTGCAGCGGCATGGAGTCGGCGATGGTTCCGTCGCAGTCGAACAGGTACGCGCGAAACTCACCGGGCGGCAGGGAAATGATCATCGACTCACCGTATACCCGCCCCGGCGCCCCTCTGCTACCGTTACCGGCATGAAGCGCGCTGCCATGATGACGACGACGCCGGAGAGTGTCCCGGCGCGCTGACGGATGTCTTGGTCAAGAAGCCCCGGGGCGAGTGCCCCGGGGCTTCGGCTTGTGGTCACTCGCCCCACATCAGCGAGGAGACCCCCGTGTACGACCACCGCAGGCTCGGCCGCGAGTTGAACCTGTTCGACACCGACCCGCTGATCGGCGCGGGACTGCCCTACTGGCTGCCCGACGGCGCCACCGTGCGGCACACCCTCGAGGAGTACATCCGGGGCGCGGAGCTCCGGGCGGGCTACCGGCACGTCTACTCGCCGGTGCTCGGCAAGCGGGAGTTGTACGAGATCTCGGGCCACTGGTCGCACTACAGCGACGACATGTTCCCGCCGATGGACCTCGGCGGCGAGCAGGTGGTGCTGCGGCCGAGCCTGTGTCCGCACCATGCGGTCATCTTTCGCTCCCGCGCCCACAGCTACCGCGAACTTCCTTTGCGGATGGCCGAGTTGGGCGGGATGTACCGCTCCGAGCCGTCCGGCGTGCTGGGTGGGCTGACCCGGGTGCGGGCGATCCAGCTCAACGACGCGCACATCTTCTGCACCCTCGAGCAGGTCGCCGACGAGGCGCGGGCCGCGCTGGAGATGATCCGCCGGGCATACGAGGCGCTCGGCATCGAGGCGAGCCGCCACCGGCTCTCCCTGCCGGGGCCGGGCGGGAAGTACGTCGCCGCGCCGGAGAAGTGGAGTCGGGCCACCGCGTTGTTGCGGGACGTACTCGACCGCTCCGGCCTGCCGTACGAGGCGGCGGAGGGGGAGGCCGCGTTCTACGGCCCCAAGATCGACATCCAGGTCACCGACGCGGCCGGCCGGGAGTCCACCCTGTCCACCGTCCAGGTCGACTTCCATCAGCCCGAGCGGTTCGACCTTAACTACATCGGCGCCGACGGCGCCCGGCATCGGCCGGTGATGATCCACCGCAGCATCATCGGCAGCGTGGAACGGGCCGTGGCACACCTGATCGAGCAGCACGGCGGGGCCTTCCCCGCGTGGCTCGCGCCGACCCAGGTGGTGGTCCTGCCGATCACCGAGGCCGAGTGGCCGGGCGCCGAGGCGGTGGCCCGCCGCTGCGCCGACCTCGGACTGCGGGCCGAGGTCGCGGGTCCGGAACGAGGCAGCCTAGGTGCCCGGATCCGGGAGGCGCGACTGGTCCCGTACCAGGCCGTGATCGGTGCCCGCGAGGCCGCCGCCGACCACGTCGCGCTGCGCCTGCGCGACGGCCGCCGGCTCGACGCGCGGCCGGCCGACGACGTACTCGCCCGGATCGCCGCCCTCGTCGCGGCGCACGCGGGCGAATTGTGGGAGGACAGGCACGCCGAGGTGTAGGACCGACGGGAGTCGGGTGCCTCGCGCCGCGACGATCGCCGCCGCGACAGGGCGCCCCAGGCACCCGGCTCCCCCGCGTCAGATGTCCAGGAACCGCACGTCGGCGGCGTTGCGTTGGATGAATCCGCGCCGCGCCTCGACGTCCTCGCCCATCAGGATCGAGAACAGCGCGTCGGCCTGTGCGCCGTCCTCCAGCGTGATGCGACCGAGCACCCGGTGGTCGCGGTCCATGGTGGTCACCCGCAACTCCTCCGCGTTCATCTCACCGAGCCCCTTGAAGCGCTGGATGCTCTCCTCGCGCAGCCGCCTGCCCTCGCGCCGGCCGCGTTCGACGAGCATGTCGCGTTCCCGATCGGCGTAGGCGTACTCGATGTCGCCCCGGCTCCAGGTGATCTTGTACAGCGGCGGCCGGGAGAGGTAGACGTGGCCGGCCTCGATCAGCGGCCGCATGAAGCGGAAGAGGAAGGTCAGGAGCAGGGTGTTGATGTGCCGGCCGTCGACGTCGGCGTCGGCCATCAAAATGATCCGGTGGTAGCGCAGCCGGTCGATGTCGAAGTCGTCGTGCACGCCGGTGCCGAAGGCCGAGATGAGGGCCTGGATCTCCTGGTTGTCCAGGATCTTGTCGACGCGGGCCTTCTCGACATTGAGGATCTTGCCCCGGATCGGCAGGATCGCCTGATATTCGGGATCGCGGCCGGACTTGGCCGAACCACCCGCGGAGTCGCCCTCGACGATGAAGATCTCACAGGCGGCCGGATCGGTGGACCGGCAGTCGGCGAGTTTGCCGGGCAGCGCGATGGATTCCACCAGGCTCTTGCGGCGGGTGAGATCACGGGCCTTGCGCGCGGCGAGCCGGGCGGTCCGGGCCTGGACCGCCTTGCGGACGATCTCCGTCGCGTCGACCGGGTTTCGGGCGAACCAGTCGGTCAGCTGTTCGTGCACGGCCTTGTGTACATACGTGCGCGCCTCGGTGTTGCCCAGCCTGGTCTTGGTCTGGCCCTCGAACTGCGGCTCGCCCAGCTTGACCGAGACGATCGCGGTCAGCCCCTCGCGGATGTCCTCGCCGGGGAGGTTTTCGTCCTTGTCCCGCAACAACCGTCGCTCGCGCGCGTAGCGGTTGACCACGCCGGTCAGCGCGGCGCGGAAACCTTCCTCGTGCATGCCGCCCTCGCGGGTGTGGATGGCGTTGGCATAGGAGTACACCCCTTCGCTGAACCGGGAGTTCCACTGCATCGCGACCTCGACGGACACCGACTGCCCCGCGTCCTCGGCCCGGATGGAGACGACCGACGGGTGCACCGGCTCGCCCTTGCCGGCGTTGAGGTGGGTGACGAAGTCGACGATGCCGCCCTGATAGCGGTACTCGACGGACCGGGCCGGCTCGTCGGCGGCGGGCGTACGTGCGCCGTGGCGTGCGTCGGTCAGGGTCAGGGTCAGGCCCTTGGTGAGGAAGGCCATCTCCTGGAGGCGACGGGCCAGGGTCTCGAACGAGTACTCGGTGCTCTCGAACACGTCCGGGTCGGCCCGGAAGGTGAGCGAGGTGCCGGTGTCGGAGACGGCCTCGTGCCGGACCAGTTCGGTGACGGGCACACCCCGGCGGTAGTCCTGGGTCCACCGCCGGCCGTCGGCGCGGATCTCCACCGACAGGTGCGTGGACAGCGCGTTGACCACGGACAACCCGACACCGTGCAACCCGCCCGAGACCGCGTAGCCGCCACCCCCGAACTTGCCGCCCGCGTGCAGCACGGTCAGCACCAGTTCGACGGCCGGTAGCCCCTTCTCCGGGTGCGGCCCGACCGGAATCCCGCGCCCGTTGTCCACCACCCGCACGGCGCCGTCGCCCAGGAGCGTGACATCGATGCGATCCGCGACACCGGCGAGGGCCTCGTCGACGGAGTTGTCCACGATCTCCTGCACCATGTGATGCAGCCCGCGCTCGCCGGTCGAGCCGATGTACATCCCCGGCCGGCGGCGCACCGCGTCCAGCCCGTCCAACACGGTGATCGCGCCGGCATCGTACGCCGGGCCCCGCCCCCCGCCGCCGCCGGACGACGCGACGGCGGAAAGGCTGCCGGAATCAGTCACAAGGCCCTCTTTTCTGGCATCACGAATCACGCTCCCGCCGCGATGGCGGGAGCGGTCGTGTCGTCGGGTGATACACCGGCCCCGGACAGGCCGAACAAGCCCCGAGGCGCGGGGGTTTCCTCGCCTCGGGAACTGGTCCAGCATACCCAATGTGGGCCTGAACACCAGATCTTCAGGGCTTCTATACGCCTTTCTGGGCGCCTGAAATCCCATGAGCCAAATCCCCCTACTCAAACCCGCCTTTCAGGCCGTTAGATCGCCATACAGCGCTTCGCCTCGACACGGGCCGACCCCACGCCGACCACCCGGCCCGGCACACGGCAGGATCGTCCTCACCGCGGCCCGGTCGCGGTGCGGCACCACCCGTCCCGATTCCGCGGAGGCTTGGCACACATGAGCGACAACGGCACCGACACCTGGGCGCGGCGCATGGACGATCTATGGGCCGACTTCGACGCGCATCAGCCGGACGACTTCGTGGCCGCCGTCCGGGCGCTGGTCGACGAGCGGCCCGACGACGACGCGGTCGCGGCCTACTGGATGGGGTCGGCGTACGACTCGACCGGCTACGAGGCCGAGGCGGCGCCGCACTATCGGCGCGCCTTCGCCCTCGGATTGCCCGAGGACATGCGTCGCCCCGCCACCATCCAGTTCGCCAGCACGCTGCGCAACCTCGGCGAACTCGCCGAGAGCGTCGCGCTGTTGACCGCCGAGCGGGAGGCCGGATCCGACCACCTCGACGACGCCCTGGCCGCGTTCCTGGCCCTGTCCCTGGTCGACTCGGGGCGCGAACGCGAAGCGGTCGGCCTGGCCCTGGGCGCGTTGGCGCCGCACCTGCCCCGCTACACCCGCTCGGTCACCAACTACGCCCGCGCCCTGGTCGAGAACGCGGAACCCCCGACGGCCGGCTGAGCCTCACCCGCACCGGCCGGACGCCGATCCTCGTCGAGCCCGGTGCGCAGCGCCACGGCCAACGCCTCCAGGGTCCGCCGCCACGCGTGCCCCGGCGGGGTCGCGTAGCCGATCACGAGCGCCGCCGGCCGGGTCGGGTCCGCGTCGTGCCAATAGCCCTGGTCGTGCAGGCCGTGCAGGCGCAGGCCGCGCCGGGCCGCCGCGGCGATCACCCGGCGCTCGTGGTCGGCCGAGGGCAGCGGGAGCAGTGCGTGCAGGCCGGCCGAGATGCCGCTCAGGGGCGTGTCGGTCACGTCCGCCACACACTCCGCGAGGTCGGCCCGGCGGCGCGCGCAGCCGAGTCGGACTCGCCGGACGCGCCGGACGTGGTCGCCGCGCCGGATCAGGTCGGCCAGGGCCAGTTGCTCGATCGCGGACGGCGCCGCGCCGGTCTCGACCACCGCCCGCAGGACGGCGTCGCGCAGCGCGGCCGGCACGACCAGCCAGCCGATCCGCAACCCCGGGGCCGGCGTCTTGCTCGCGGTGCCGGCGAAGACGACCCGGTCCGGATCGAGCGCCTGGAGCGCGCCGACGGGGCGGCCCCGATAGCGGAACTCGCCGTCGTAGTCGTCCTCCACGATGTATCCGCGGCAGCGCCGCGCCCATGCGACGAACGCCGCGCGCCGCCGGGCCGAGAGCACCACGCCCGTCGGATGCTGATGCGCGGGCGTGAGCAGCACGGCCCGTACGTCCGACGGCAGTTCGTCGGGATCGGCGCCGTATCCGTCGACGGCCGGCGGGATCGGGACGACGCCGGCCGCGCGCAGGAGATCCCGGTGTCGGGCCAGACCGGGCTCCTCGGTCGCCGCGCACCGCCCACCCGAGGCGGCCAACGCCCGCCCCACGACGGCCAGTCCGTGCGCGAAGCCGGTCGTGATCACCACCGCGTCCGGCGTCGCCCGCACACCCCGGGTGCGGGCCACGTAGGCCGCGATCGTCGCCCGCGTCTGCGGCACGCCGCCCGGCTCGGGCTGACCCAGCACCCGCGCGTCCATCTCCGCCACGACCCGACGCACGCTCGCCGCCCACCGATCGCGCGGAAACGAGGTGAGATCGGGCAAACCCGGCCGCAGGTCGAACATCGGCCCACTCCGCGACGGCACCGTCGGCGGCGCGGGCTCGCCGCCCCGCCCGGCCACGAAGCCCGGACCGCACCGCCTCCCGCAACGCCGCTTCCAGCGCCCGCCCGACCGCACCGTCCGCACGCACGACATCAAGATGCAGATCGAGCCCACCGACCCCCACCACCCGCTCCACCGACACGCCCCACCTCCCGCAGACGAACGACCGACCGGGACCCTCTCGCGTCCCCCAGCCTACGAAGCGGCCGGCGAGCATCGAGGCAGGCGGGCCTCGACAACCTTCGCGGCCGTCACCGCCGGTTCTTCAGGTGATGCGGATGCGTCGACACCGGTGGTCGCGCGTGCCCCTCCCGCAACCACGCCGACGTACCGTTCGCGCCGTTCGCGCCGGTCGCGCCCGTCGCGGCACCCGTCGCCTCCGGCGCGCCCGCCGCCGTCGCGCCCGAACCCGGCGCCGATTCGGCGGTCGCGTTCTCCAGGAACCGCAACAGCTCCACCGGGAACGGCAGTACGACGGTGGAGTTCTTCTCGGCCGCCACCTCGACGATGGTCTGGAGCAGGCGCAGTTGCAGTGCCGCCGGGCTGCTCGACATCACCGTCGCCGCCGAGGCCAGCTTGCGCGACGCCTGGAACTCGCCGTCGGCGGTGATGATCCGCGAGCGCCGCTCCCGCTCCGCCTCGGCCTGCCTCGACATCGAGCGCTTCATCGACTCGGGCAGTGCCACGTCCTTGATCTCCACCCGGTCGATCTCCACACCCCAGCCCACCGCCGGCGAGTCGATCATCAGCGCCAGCCCCTGATTCAGCGCCTCACGATTCGACAGCAGGTCGTCCAGGTCGCTCTTGCCGATGATCGAGCGCAACGACGTCTGCGCGACCTGCGACACCGCGAACTCGTAGTCCTGCACCTCGACCGTCGCCTTGACCGGATCGTTCACCCGGAAGTACACGACGGCGTCGACCCGGACGGTGACGTTGTCGCGGGTGATGCCGTCCTGGGCGGGAATCGGCATCGTCACGATCTGGGTGTTGATCTTTCGCAAACGGTCCACGACCGGCACGATCCGGGTCAGCCCGGCCGTACGGATCGGCTCCTGCACGCGGCCGAGGCGGAACACCACGCCGCGTTCGTATTGGCGGACCACGCGCAGCCCGGTCGCGGCGGCCAGCCCGACCAGCGCGACGATGCCGACGACGAGGATGATGATCACGAGCGCCACGGTCATGGCCGACTCCGGTGCCGAAACGACTGTCCCGAGCATGCGGGCGTCCCCGAGCACTCCCTGCTCTCCCCACTGTAACTCCGGCCCCGGCCCGGCGAAGACCCTCGGCTATCGCCCGTCGCCGCTCCCGGCCGCGGACCGATCCGCCGCCTCCGCCTCGCGTCGCCACAGCGCGCTCGGCCACCACATCCGGTGCCCCAGGTCGAGCGTCAGCGCCGTGACCACCACCGACCGCACCACCAGGGTGTCGATCAGGACACCCAGCGCGACCGCGAAGCCGATCTCGGCGAATCCGACGATCGGCAGCGTGGCCAGCGCCGCGAAGGTGCCCGCGAGCACCAGGCCGGCCGAGGTGATCACCCCGCCGGTCGCGGCCAGACCGGTCAGCGCACCGGTGCGGGTGTCCGTGCGCATGCTCTCCTCCCGCACCCGGGTGCTCAGGAAGATGTTGTAGTCGATGCCCAGGGCGACCAGGAAGACGAACACGAGCAGCGCGAACGAGGTGTCCTCGGCCACGAAGTCGAACACGTGGCGAAACACCAGCGCGCTGATCCCGAGTGTGGCGGCGAACGACAACACCACCGTCGCGATCAGCACCACCGGCGCCACCACGGCCCGCAACAACAGCGCCAGGATGATCAGGACGACGGCCAGGATGATCGGGATCAGCACCTTCTCGTCCCGGACCGAGGCCCGGTTGCTGTCGAGTTGGGCCGCGGTGCCGCCGCCCACGAGGGCGTCGGCGTGCGGCACCGCGTGCACCGCGGAGCGCGCGGCGTCGACCGTGTCCCGGGCCGCGCCGCTGTCGGCGGCGGCGGTCAGCGTCGCCTCCACGTACGAGCGTCCGTCGCGCTCCGCCGGTACGCCCGGTGGCGTGGTGACGCTGTCGGCGACCACTCCGGGGACGGCGGCGAGCGAGGCGCGGACCGCGTCCATCGACGCGGTGTTCGCGACCACCTGGAGCGGTTGTCCGGTGCCGGCGGGGAAGTAGCGGGCCTGGACCTTCTGGCCGACCACCGAGTCGGGGGTGCCGGTGAAGCTCTCGGCGGTGGTCAGGCCCGAGGCGTTCAGCGAGATCAGGCCGAAGGACAGCGCGACCAGGACGGCGACGGTGGTGATCCACACGGTGCGCGGGCGGCGGGCGATACGGCGGCCTGTCCGGGCCCACAGGCCGGTCTCGGTCGGCTCGGGCGAGCCCAGGTGCGGAACGGCGGGCCAAAAGATCCACCGCCCGGTGATCAGCAACACCGCCGGGAACAGGGTCAACATCGCGAGCAGCGCCACCGCCACCCCGATCGCGGCCACCGGTCCCAGGCCGTTGGTGGAGTTCATCTCGGCGGCGAGCAGGCACAACATGCCGACGATCACGGTGGAGGCGCTGGCGATCACGGCGGGTCCGGCCCGGTGCAGGGCCAGCGCCATCGCCTCGTGTCGATCCTCGTGCCGACGCAGTTCCTCCCGGTAGCGGGCGACGAGGAGCAACGCGTAATCGGTGCCGGCGCCGAAGACCAGCACGGTCAGGATGCCCGCGCTCTGCGCGTTGACCACGAGCGAGGCGTGTCGGGCCAGTACGTAGATCACCGCTTGTGCGGCGAACAGCGCGCCGACCACGCAGACCACCGGGACCAGGAGCAGCGTCGGACTGCGGTAGGTGCACAGGAGGATGACCACGACCACGCCGAGGGCGGCGAACAGCAGGGTTCCGTCGATGCCCTGGAACGCGTCGCTGCTGTCGGCCGCGACGCCGCCGGGTCCGGTGATGTGCGCTTCCAGGCCGTCGTCGGGGTGGTCCGTCACGATCGGCCGGATCTGATCCACCGCCTTGGCGATGGTGTTCCAGCCGTTGTCGCCGAAGGTGATCGGGACCAGGATCACCTTCGCGCGCGGGGCGGCGAGGCGGTCGGGAAAGGGACCCTGTACCTGGGAGCCGACGATGCCGTGGGCGGTCAGGGTGCGCAGCTGCTCGGCGTCGGCGGCGATGGTCGCGTCGTCGGTGGGTGTCAGCCCGGAGTCGCGCGCGTACACCACGACGGCGGTGACGTTTTGCGGCAGGAACACCTTCGATTCGTCGACGACTTTGGTCGACTCGGCGTTGCCGGGCAACCACGCGGAGGCGTCGTTCTTCTCCGCGTCGGTCAGCTTGCTCGCGGCCGAAGCGGCCGCGGCGAGGACCACGATCCAGAGCACAAGGATGATCCACTTGGCACGCCGTCCGCAGACCAACCGCGCGGCTCTCCCCGCACCACCCATCCCCCACACCTCCACCGCTCGAACGTGATGTGGTGTCGCCCGAGGTGCACTCTCTTCAGGATGGCATCGGCCGGCGGATCCCGCCCCCGCCGGCGCCGGCCGATCGCACTCGGGTGCGCGACCCTGGACGACATGAGCGACAAGGCACACGGCCGCTTCGACCTCGTCGTCGAGGCGTACCGTCCCGGTGACACATATCGGCTGGTCATGCTCGCCGACGGGTCCTACCGTCGACTGCACGAACGGGGCGAACTCGACGCCCTCGCCGCCGAACTGGGCCTCGACCCCGCCGACCGCGACCAGGTCGCCTGGGAGGGCGGCGACGAGTGGCCCACGCACGACGGCGGTTGACCCACCCACGGCCGACGCGCGTCGTGCGTCACACCTGCGCGCCGCGCACCCACGCACCCGCGCACGACAGCGAGGCGACGTTCGACCCGCATGATCGACCACGGCCGTTCCCGGTGCGTCAAGAGGCAACCGAGAACCAACCGTAAGCGAGTCTTTACGCGCCGTCGGAGCTTTCCGGAGCCCACGGACGACTTTCGCCGACCCGCCGTCGGCTCGAAGTCGCCCCTGCGTCGACACCACCACGACCCTGTGTAGCCGCATGTTTCCGATGGGTAATATTCACTCGGGTGCCGGCGCGCGGCGCCGGCCGGCCGTCGAGCGCATACCTCCCCCACCCATGCCCGCCTCCACCCCGCGTCGGGATACCCGGCCGGGCTGCGTCGCGGCGGAGTGCGACACCGGCCTCCGGTTACCCGTGGTAAACCTCACCCGTCGCAATGGGCCACCTCACGTTGGCTCGTATTCACCTGTTCCAAAGACGGCTCGCGAACCTAGTTTTCATTTCGCCTTCCATGCGCTATCGGGCAAATCTTCAGCCCGGCACGAGTCGCAATAGGCGGCACGGCCGTGATCTTCCCGGTCAAGAATGATCACGACTTCGAATTGCACAGAGAGCCGAACCCAAGGCGCCCCTACGGCGTTCTTCGGCTCTCCGGCCGTTCGCCGGAATCCACCGCGCGAAACGGCCGCGTCGGCTCGTCTCGGGCCGTTTCGGCGGGTGCTTCCAGATCCTTGAGTACGTCTTCACCTGCACCGATGGCGCCTGCACGTCGCGCCCTTCCCCGTAGCGCCGGTCACGCGCGGGCGGTGTCGCAGCGGTCCTCCATACCTGTCGTGTATGTCGATCTTCAGGCATGCCCGATGGAATCTCATTATTCAACCGGGTTTACATAAATCCCCGACGAGGACGAGTCATGACCCGTATGAGAACCACTCCCGGACCGGTGGACTCGGTCGTCGCCCCGGGGGCCTCACCCCCGACGGCCACTCCCGACAAGTCGCCGATCCGCGTACTTCCCCATTTCTTCGAGCGATCCTGCGACCGCAATCCCGAGGCCGTCGCCGTCGTCTGCGAGAACACCTCGTTGAGTTACGCGGAACTGGACCGCCGAGCCAACCGCTTGGCGAATCTGCTCCGAAACCGCGGGGCCGCGCCGGGCCGCACCGTCGGAATCCTCCTCGAACGCTCGCTCGACGCCTACGTCGCCCTGCTCGGCGTGATCAAGTCCGGCGCCGCCTACGTCCCACTCGACCCGTCGTTCCCGGCCGAACGGGTCGCCTTCATCGCCCGCGACGCCGACCTGTGCGATCTGGTCAGTACGTCCGAGATGCGCGGGCGCACCGCGGAGGCGACCTGCCCGGTGCTCGAACTCGACGTCGCGGCGCACGACTTGGCCCGGCAACCGGAGGATCGACCCGACGTGCGGATCGACCCGGGCTCGTGGTCCTACGTGATCTACACCTCCGGGACCACGGGCCGCCCCAAGGGCGTGGCCGTCTCGCACGCGAGCATCGCCAACTTCCTGCACGTGGTCACCCCGATCTACCGGGTGAGCGCCCGGGACCGGGTCTATCAAGGGCTCTCCATCGCGTTCGACTTCTCGGTCGAGGAGATCTGGCCGGCCTGGATCGCCGGGGCGACCCTGATCTCCGGTCCCACCGACGGCGGACGGGTCGGCCAGGGGCTGAGCGACTTCCTGCTGGAGCACCGGATCACGGTGCTGTGCTGCGTACCCACCCTGCTGACCACCATCGAGGGCGAATTCCCGCTCCTGCGCAGCCTGTTGGTCAGCGGCGAGGCCTGCCCGCCGGACCTGGTCCGGCGCTGGTCGCGACCCGATCGGCGCATCCTCAACGCGTACGGACCCACCGAGACCACCGTCACCGCGACCTGCGGCGAACTGGGCCCGAACCGGCCGGTGACGATCGGCGTACCGCTGCCGACCTACCGGGTCTACATCCTCGACGAGCAGCTGCGCCCCGTCGACGAGGGCGCGGGCGGGGAGATCTGCGTCGGTGGTCCGGGCGTGGCGGTCGGCTACGTCAATCGCCCCGACCTGACCGCCGAGCGGTTCGTGACCAACCCGATCGAGGCCGAACGCGCCGACGCGCCGAGGATCTACCGCACCGGCGACCTCGGCCGGTTCACCGCGACCGGCGAGATCGAATACCTCGGCCGGGTCGACACCCAGCTCAAGATCCGCGGCTATCGCATCGAGGCGGCGGAGATCGAGGAGGTGCTGCGCGAGGACCCCGCGATCGAGAACGCGGTGGTGACCCCGCTGGAGCGGAACGGCGTCGTGCAGGACCTGGTCGGCTACGTGACACTCGTCGGCGGCGGCGACGGGGCGTCGGCCCCGGCCTCCGACGCGTTGCGGGCCCGGTTGCGGGTGACCCTGCAGAGCCGGTTGCCCGCGTACATGATCCCGTCCTACGTCGAAGTGCTGCCCGAATTCCCGTTGCTGGCCGCGGACAAGGTCGACCGTGCCGCGCTGCCCGCGCCGACCTCCGCGCCGCTGAACCGGCGCACCGGTACCCACGTCGCGCCCGAGACGGCGCTGGAGCGGCACCTGGCCCGGGCCTGGGCGGACGTGCTCGGCGGCGCGGAGGTCTCCGTCGAGGACGACTTCTTCTGCGACCTCGGCGGCCACTCCATGGCGGCGGCCCGGCTGATCTCGCGACTGCGCCGGGAACCGGAGTTGCGCGGCGTGGCGATGGGCGACCTGTACGCCCATCCCACGATTCGTGGCCTGGCCCGGCACGTCGAGGCCGAGGCGGCGGCCGAGGCCCGGGCGGCCGGTGTCGCGCGGCGACCCGCCACCCCCGCGCCGGCGCCGCTGCGGCACGGCAGCCGGCGGGTATTCGCCTGTGGTGTCGCACAGTTGGTCGCACTGTACGCGTGGCTGCTGGTCCTGGGCCTGCCCGCGGTCGTGCTGCTGTACCGGGTGTTCCTGGCCTGGGACCTGCCGATCCACGAGCCCGCGCCCGGCGGCGTGCTCGACCGCCTCACCCGCCTCCACCTGCCCGGGTTCATCGCCTTGGAGGTGGGGTGGATCGTCGCGAGCCTGCTCGTCTCGCTGTTCGCCGCGCGGTTGTTGATGCTCGGCGTACGCCCCGGGTGGTACCCGCTGTGGGGCGTGACCTACCTGCGGTTTTGGCTGTACGGCCGGATGCTCGCGTTCAGTCCGCTCGCGTTTTTGACCGGATCCCCGCTCCTGGCCCCCTGGTTGCGGCTGGTCGGCGCCCGGGTCGGCCGCGACTGCCATGTGTCGGCGGTGCTCGGGCTGCCCGCGTTCGTGGAGATCGGCGACGGGGCGAGCATCGGCTACGGCGCACGCATCCAGCCGTACGTGGTCGAGCACGGGTGGTTGCGGCTGGCGCCGGTCCGCATCGGCGCCGGTTGCTTCGTCGGGACCAACAGCGTCGTGCTCGCGGGCGCGGTGATCGGCGACCGCACCTCGATCGGTGAGCAGTCGTTGGTTCCGGCGGACCACGTGTTGCCCGCCGACGAGCACTGGGCCGGCTCACCCGTCACCCGCCAGGAGGGCGCGCCGGCCCTGCTCGACGCGATGGCGGCCGAGGACGACGGCCGGGCCTGGCCGCTGCGGGTCCTGATCGGATTCGGCGCCGGCGCCGTACTGCTCGCCCTGGTCCCGCTGTTGGTCGCCGGTGCCGCGGGCGCGCTCGTGGGGGTCGTCGCCTGGCGGTACGGCTTCGGCTGGGCGATCGCCGCCACGCTCCCGGCCGGGCCGCTGGTGGTGCTGTTCACGTGTGTGCTGGTGCTGGTGGTCAAGCGTGTGGTGCTGCCGCGTTCCCGGGCCGGCATCCATCCCGAACGCAGCGGCCTGGGCGTGCGCAAGTGGATCGGCGACGGCATGATGACGGCCAGTCTGACGCTGACCCACGCGCTCTACTCGACGCTGTACCTCGTCCCGTTCCTGCGCCTGCTCGGTGCCCGTACCGGGCGCTGGTCCGAGGTGGCCACGGTCAGCTTCGTCGACCCCGAGATGCTGATCATCGGCGAGCGCAGCTTCGTGGCGGACGTCAGCGTGGTCGGTCCGGCCGTGTTCCATCACGGACAGGTCGCGCTCGCCCCGGCCGAGATCGGCGCGCGCGCTTTCGTCGGCAACGGCGCGCTCGTTCCCGGCTCGTGCCGGCTCGGCGAGAACAGTCTGCTCGGCGTGCACTCGCTCGCGCCGACCCGGCCGATCGACCCCGAGACCACCTGGCTCGGTTCGCCCGCGATCTTCCTGCCGCGCCGCGAGGAGAGCCGGGAGTTCCCGGCGAAGTTGACGTACGACCCCAGCCGGGGGCTGATCGCGGCCCGGCTGGCGATCGAGTATTTCCGGGTGACGCTGCCCGCCACGATCGCCGCGCTGGGCGCGCTGGGCAGTCTGTACGCGGCCGTCCGGCTCGCCGGGGTGTGCTCGCCGTGGGTGCTGTTCCTGCTCGGTCCGGCCCTGTTCCTGGCCGTCGGGGTCGGCTCCACGCTGGCCGCGGTGGTGCTGAAGTGGCTGGTCATCGGCCGCTATCGGGCCAGGGTCGAGCCGTTGTGGAGCATCTGGGTGCGCCGCACGGAGCTGATCACCGGGCTGTACGAGAACCTGGTCGTACCGAGTCTGCTCAACCTCCTCACCGGCACTCCCCTGATGGGCCCGGTGTTGCGGCTGTTCGGCGCCCGGATCGGCCGGCGGGTCTGGCTCGGCACCACGTATCTGACCGAGTTCGACCTGGTCGAGGTGGGCGACGACGCGGCGGTGGCGGAGGTGACGTCGCTGCAGACCCACCTGTTCGAGGACCGCGTGATGAAGATGTCCGAGGTCCGGATCGGCGCGGGTGCCGCGGTCGGCACCCGGTCGGTCGTGCTCTACGACGCGCGGGTCGGCGCGGGCGCCTCGCTCGACGCACTGTCCCTGGTGATGAAGGGCGAACACCTGCCCGACGAGACCCGGTGGCGCGGCATCCCGGCCCGCCCCGGGTGAGACACCCCGGTCCTCATCCCATTCCCGTCCCCCATCCCCCATGTCCCATCCCCCATGTCCCATGGTCCCCATCGGAGATCCCCATGACGCTTGCCCAGGTCACCATGACCGAGCCCCACGTGGCGTGCGACCTACCCGGTCCGCGCTCCGCCGAACTGCTCGCGCGCCAAGCCCGGCGCGAGTCCAACGCCCGCACGTATCCGCGTAATCTGCCCATCGCGCTGGCCGAGGCCGCCGGCAGCTTCGTGCGCGATGTCGACGGCAACGTCTTCATCGACTTCCTCGCCGGCGCCGGCGTGCTTTCCCTGGGCCACAACCACCCCGAGCTGGTCCGCTCCGTCACCGCGCAACTGGGCGTGCTCACCCACGGGTTGGATTTCCCGACGCCGGTCAAGGACGCGTTCCTGGAGGCCCAGCTGTCCATGCTGCCCGCCGGGATGCGCGAGCGTACGAAGGTGCACTTCTGCGGTCCCACCGGGGCCAACGCCATCGAGGCGGCGATCAAGCTCTGCAAGATCGCCACCGGTCGCGGCGACGTCGTCACCTTCCAGGGCGGCTTCCACGGCAGCACACACGCCGCCATGGCGCTGACCGGTCTGGTCTCGGCGAAGCGGCCCGTCCCCAACGGCGTGCCCGGCACCCACTTCTTCCCGTTCTCCTACTGCGGCCGGTGCCCGCTGGCCCTGAGCCCCGACACGTGCACCACGAACTGCGTGGCCTACCTGGAGCGTTCGCTCACCGATGGCAACGCCGGCATCCCGCTGCCCGCCGCGGTGCTCCTCGAACTCGTGCAGGGCGAGGGCGGCGTGGTGCCCGCGACCGCCGACTTCGTCCAGCGACTGCGGGCGCTCACCCGGGAGTTGCGGATCCCGCTGATCGTCGACGAGGTGCAGACCGGCTGCGGGCGCACCGGAACCTGGTTCGCGTTCGAGCAGTACGGGATCGAACCGGATGTCGTGGTCGCCTCCAAGGCGCTCAGCGGCATCGGCACCCCGATCGCGGTGATCCTGTACGACGACGCGCTCGACGGCTGGGCGGCCGGCGCACACATCGGCACCTTCCGCGGCAACCAACTCGCCTTCGCCGCCGGGGTCGAGGCCGTGCGCATCGTCCGGCGCGACGACATCCTCGGCAACGTGCGTCGGCGCGGCGCGCAGATCGCCGACCGGCTCACGCCGCTGATGGCCGACCCCTGGGTACGCGAGGTGCGCGGCCGGGGCCTGATGTGGGGCATCGAGATCGCGGACCCGGAAACCGGGCTGCCCGCCGCGGAGTTCGCCCGCGCGATCCAGGCCCGGGCGCTGCGCCGGGGGCTGATCGTCGAGCGCGGCGGACGCGAGGACTGCGTGGTGCGGATCCTCCCGCCGCTCAACGTCACCGCCGAGGTCGTGGACGCCGCGTGCACGATCCTGGTCGACGCCGTCGAAGCCGGTCACCCGTAGGCCCATCCGCACCGGGCCACCGGCCGACCCGGCGCCGACCGGCCGCCCGTCCGAGGCGGCCTCGAGGAGATCTCACTCCATGGTTCTCATCGTGCAGAAGTACGGCGGCTCCTCGGTGCACAGCATCGAGCGCGTCAAGCAGGTCGCCGAACGCGTGGTAGCCACACGTCACGAGGGTCACGACGTCGTCGTGGTGTTGTCCGCCATGGGCGACACCACCGACGAACTGCTCGACCTGGCACGGAATATCTCGCCCTTCCCGCACCCGCGCGAGCTGGACATGTTGTTCACCTCGGGCGAGCGCATCTCCAACGCGCTGGCCGCGATGGCGATCCGCGACCTGGGCGCGCGGGCGTGTTCGTTGTCCGGACCCCAGGCGGGCGTGTTCACCACCGCCGAATACGGCAGGGCGCAGATCGTCGAGGTGGTACCGCATCGGGTGCGGCGCGAACTCGACCGCGGCTGCATCGTGTTGGTCGCCGGATTCCAGGGCCTGAGCCGGGACACCGACGACATCACCACGCTGGGCCGCGGCGGTTCCGACACCACGGCCATCGCGCTGGCCGCCGCGCTCAAGGCCGACGTCTGCGAGATCTACACGGACGTGGACGGCGTGTACAGCGCGGATCCCCGGATCGTGCCGAGCGCGCGGCTGCTCGATCACATCACCTACGACGCCATGCAGGAGATGGCGGCATCGGGGAGTCGGGTGCTGGCCCTGCGCTCGGTCGAGTACGCCCGCCGCTGGGGCGTACCGATCCAGGTCCGGTCCTCGTACGGGGACAAGCCCGGAACCACCGTGTCCGGCGCGCCCGACGACGCCGGCGCGGAACCGTCGCGGATCACCGGCGTCGCGCACGACCTGTCCGCCGCGAAGGTCACCGCGCACGGGGTCCCGGACGGCGCGGGGGCGGTGGGCCGGCTGGTCCGCGCGGTCGCCGACGCCGGGGGCGAGATCGACATGGTGGTGCGGAACGCGGCGCGACCGGACGACGCCCGCGCCGATCTGACGTTCGTCCTGCCCGAACAGGGCGTGGCCGGCGCGCTGGCCGCACTCGACGCGACACGCGCCGAACTCGGCTTCGAGGGGGTGAGCCACGACGCGGACGTCGGCAAGGTCTCGCTGATCGGCACCGGCATGCGGGCCGGTCCGGGGGTCACCGCGACCTTCTGCGAGACGCTGGCGGCCGTGGGCGTCAACATCGAGATCATGTCGACGTCGGAGATCCGGATCTCCGTCCTGTGCCGCACCGCCCAGGTGGTCGACGCGGTGCGCGCGCTGCACACCGCGTTCGACCTCGACACGACGGAGGAGGCCCTGGTCCACGCGGGTTCGGGCCGCTGACCGTCGGCCCGCCGAAGGCCGCCGGCGTCGGGAACGTGTCCCGATGCCGGCGGTCGTCGGTTCCACCCGGAAAATCCCGGCCTCGCGCCCGTTCGTCGTTCGCTACGCTGCGCAGATGGCGACTGACGGGGGTGCGGGGGATGCCGGGGTCGAACAGACGCCCGCTCAGGGGCGGTTGGGGTCCGCGGACGGGACGGCCAAGGTGTTTCACGGCCTCGGGTTGGCCGTGTTGCTCCTGTCCGAATACTGGCGGTCGTTGATCCACGGGCTGCGACCGGGGGCCGCGCCCCCGGACCGGGTTCAGGCGCTCGCCCGGGCGGCCGTGTCGATGGCCGACAACGGGTTGCACAAGACGGCGGCGAACCTGTTCGAGACGGCGTCGTTCGGACAGGAGCGGGCGGCGGTGTGGGCGGCGGTGTGTTGTGCCCTGGTCGTACGCCTCAACCGGCACGGGTCGCCGGAACTGCAGAAAGCCCTGTCCTATGTGTCCGCCGCCTACTGCGCGTTGGCCGTCGCCGTCGGCATGTACTACCTGTTCGCGTCCGGGCCGATCGTGCTGCTCGCCCTCGGGATCGGCTTCGGAGTGATGCACACCGCGACCCGCAAATGACCGCGTGTGGACGGGGGTTCGGCGCCCGTCAGCGATTCGGATAGGTCGCGCAGACCAGCGTGGTGTCGTTGTGGGCGACCCAGTACCAGTAGTACGTACGGTCGTTGGCCACCCTGGCACACGCACCGGCGTGGACTTCGGCCGGGGCCCGGTAGACGCCGGTGACGGCCAGGAGCGAATCGAAGCTCGCCGGGATGCGCGCCGCGCCGCAGTCGATCCAGGTGAACAGGTTGGCTGAGTAGCGCGGGGAGTTCTCGGTCCCGCCCGAGCGGGAGACCAGGAAGCACTGGCCCTTGCGGAACTGCCGTTCCAGGCACAGTTCGACGTCGCGGTAGCGCCAACTGGTCACCCCGGGGTCGCTGATCGGGCAGTTCGTGGCGTTCACTCCGGCCACGCGCACGAACGCGCTGTCCGAGTCGCAGTCCACCGCACGCGGGATGTCGGTGTTCCAGCCGCCGCCGCGCTCCGTCCCGGTCTGCCACGCGTTCAGGCAGGTCCCGTTGTGGGCCACCGCCGCGAACGCGTCCGCGCGCGGGTCGCGCACGGGGGTCGGCACCGAACCGCCGGGCCGGGAATCGCTCCCGCTCGGCGTCCGCCCGGGCGTCTGCCGGGGATCCGCCGGCAGCCCGCGCACGGTCGGGAACCCCGTGGGCGGCCTCGCCGTCGGCGCCCCCTTCGTCGCGGCGGCCAACGCCGCCGGCGCGCCCCCGGCGCGCTTGTCGTCCCTGTCGTCCTCCAGTACGCGGGGCAGCACGATCACCGCGAACAGCAGTGCCGCCACCAGCAGTACAAGATTGCCCTGCTGCCGCTTCGAATCCCCGACCCCCGTCATGCCGCGCCATGGTACGGACCCGCGACACATTCCGACACCACCATCGGTCGACTTCCCCGACGCCGGTCGGGGCATCGGCACGTGCCGCCGGAGCGGCCCGCTCCCCGGCGTCCGGAACTCCTTCGGGGCGTGTCCCGAACATGTTCCGAACGCTCGGGGTCGTTCCGCCGTCGCCACCACGCGGTGGAGGCTGATGTCGACCGAACGGGGTCGAGTTCGGTGCTACGGGTATCGGGGGAACTCGACCTCGCGACGAGCGGTGCGGGCGACGTGCGCCCGCACCGCTCGTCGGGTGCACGGGCTGCGGAAGGCCGAGGGGTGCGCGGGTGCGCGGGTTGCGCGAAAAAGCCGCTCATTGTCGTGGCTGATCGATCGCGGCGCCGGGGCGGCGCGCCCTGCCCCGTTCCCAAGGTCACTCGAAGGAGTGACACCGCGTGCCGATCGGGTGAACGTACGGCAACCGGCGTGTATCGATCGCGGGCTCCTCGTTGTCCGCTCCGACACCGGATCCCGCTCCGGGAATCGGCGCACCCCGCTCGGCACGCGGCCGGCAACCGACGCCCGCCGCCTTCGGCCACCGCCCGAATCAGGAGACCGCCACGCAGCGAACCCGACACCCGTCGAACCTCGAACCCCCGCGCGCCGGGCCCGACCTGCCGCCGTCGCGCCCTGTCCGCCGCCGCCACCCCACCCCCGGCCCGGACGACGGCGGGTGCCGATGAGGGCCGGTCGACAGCGCCTCCCGTCGATCGCCAGGGTGGCCACGACACCGGAGCCCGGCCTGATCGCGCTCGCCGTCGTCGGGATCGGCATCGGCGGTCGCTCGGGATCCGGCCTCCCGGTCCTGTTCGCCGCCGGTCTCGCGTTCGCCGTCCTGCTGCGCACGGCGCGCGGGCCGAACCGCTCGCGCGCGATCGCGTTCGGCACGCTCACCATCGGCGCGGGCGCCCTCCAGGCCGTCCCGCAACCGACCGGGCGGCCCCTCTCCCCGTGGCCCCCGCTCGCCTTCCTCGCGATCACCCTCGCCGTCGTACTCGCCGCCGCCGTCCGCCTGTTGACCGAGGTCGTGCGCGTCACGGGCGGCCGCGCACCGCGACTGCGCACCGCCCTGGACGCGTGGCTGCTGGTCGCGTCCGTCCTCACCCTGGGTCGGATGACCGCGCTGCACTGCGCCGCCGGCGACCCTCGGCACGGGCCCGCGTCGACCGTCTGGGTCCCGGTGGGCTGGTTGTGCGTCGACGTGGTGTGGGTGTGCCTGGCCCCGCTGCTCTACGGCACGCCGACCCGGGGGCGACGCGGCGGCGCGGCCCTGGTGACGCTGGTGGCCGTGGCGGTGATCGGTCTCGGCGGCATCGAGGTCCTCGTGTCCGGCGCGGGCGACCGGGTGGGCCGCCTGTCGACCGCCACCCGGGTCGTGGGCATGGTGATGATCGTGTGTGGGCCCTGTACCCGCCCGGGCGGCATATCCGTGTCCGCGAGCACACCCCGCCGCCGGGCCGCGACCGCCGTGCTGGCCGCGAGCGTACCCGTGCTCGCCTGTACCGTCGTCGCCCTCGTACACCTGCTCGCCGGACACCGCTGCGACCGGCTCACCGTCGTCCTGGCGGGCTCCGTCGCGGTTACCGTGTGGGCGCGTCAATGCCTGGCCCGCCTGCGCACCCTGTGCCTGGCCGAACAACTCGCCGACCACGTCACCGCACGCCGGCCGCGGATCCCGCACCAGAGCACCCGCCGGCCGAGCTGACGGCGACCCGACCCCGAAGTCGGCTATGCCAACAGCCACTTCCGGGTCGGCGGCAGTCCCGGACCGCCGGGTCGGCGGTGGTACCCAGGACCGGGCTCTCGCTCGTGGGCGCCGGCGGGCGGGTGCGGGGTCGTCACCCGCGGCGGGCGTCCTCCGGCGAGCCGACGTCCGCGACGCGGGCGGGCGCTTCGACCGGCTGCTCGACCGGCTCCTCGACCGGCTCGGCCGGGCGCGGGCGCGGGCGCGTCGCGACGATCAGGACCACCGACGCGACGATGATCGCGCCGCCGAGGTAGACGTTCGGGCCCACCGACTCGCCCGCGATCGCCGCGCCCAGCAGCACCGCCACCACGGGATTGACGTACGCGTAGGTCGCCACGGTGTCGTTGGGGAGCACGCTGTTGACGTACATGTACGCGCTGAACGCGACGATCGACCCGGCGAACACCAGCCAGACCAGCCCCAGCCAGGAGGCGGTCGAGATGCCGGCCACGTCCAGTCGCCCGAACTCGCCGCGCAGCGCGGCCAGGACGAACAACATCACCCCGGCCGTGGTCATCTCCAACGAGGTCACCACCAGCGGATGCCGAGGCAGCGGCGCGGTGCGCGCGTACACCGAGCCGCCCGCCCACAACACGCACGCGATCAGGACCATGACCACGCCGCCGATGTGCACGTCGCCGCCCGGGCCGCCGACCAGGACGCCGATGCCGATCGTGCCCAGGAGCAGCGCGAGCAGGACCGCGCCCGACACCCGGGTCCGGGTGGCCAGCGCGTTGATCAGCACCATCCACACCGGCACCGTCGCCACGACCAGCGCGGCGAAGCCCGAGTCGAGGTGTTGCTCGCCCAGGCTCAACAGCCCGTTGCCGCCGACCAGAAGCAGCCCGCCGATGATCGCCGCCGAGCGCAGGTGCGGCCAGGTGGGCCGCTGCTCCCCGCGTGCGTGTCGCGGGCCGACCACCGCGAACATCAGCAGTCCCGCGACCAGGAACCTGGTCCCGGCCGAGAGCAGCGGCGGGATCGTCTCGACCGCGTAGCGGATGCCCAGATAGGTCGAGCCCCACACGATCCACACGGTCACGAGGGCGACCCACGGCAACAGTCGATCCCTCTTTTGAGGAGACAACACGACCAGCACACCTCATTAAATTAGGAGATCCAAGCTGCTAACCTTTTTTAGAGTAGGTCAGACACGATCGCCGGAACAAGGGGCTTTTCCATGACGCGGCAGCTCGACGAGATCGACCGGGCGCTCCTTCGCGCGCTGAGCGCGGACGGCCGGCGCACCGTGCGCGCCCTGGCCAAATCGGTGGATCTGTCCGAACCCGCCGTGCGCGAGCGCATCCAACGGCTGGAGCGCGACGGGGTGATCACCGGCTATCACGCGGAGTTGGCCCCGGCGCGGGTCGACGCCGGCACGGCCGCGTTCATCGCGCTGCGCTTCGACGCGGGGCGGGCGGCGCGCGATCAGGTCGAGGCGGCGATCCACCGCGAGCCCGCCGTCCTGGAGGCGCACGAGGTGGCGGGCGAGGACTGCTTCTGGATCAAGGTCCGGGTGGCGTCCACCGCCGCGCTCGCCGACACCCTCGACCGGATCCGCGCGATCCCGGTCATCCGCGGCACGGGCACCACCATCGTGCTGCGCACCGTCTTCGAACGCCCGCTGCTGTCCGCCGAATCCACGGTCGAGGCGGCCGACGCGGCGGCGTCGGACACCCGCGTATAGCGGTCACGCCGGCACGCCGAAGACCCCCCGCACACCGGCGTGCGGGGGGTCTTCGGCGCGTTCCTCGCGTGGAGCTTGGCGCAAAACATACCTGCGCGCCCTTTGCGGATAGTGATTGGCTGACTTCCGTCGGTTATCACGGTGGGGTGAGGAGTCACGCGTGATCATTCAGCTGTACGGCGAGTGGACCCAGCGCTCGGACACGTCGGCGAACTACGCGCGGGCGGTGGCCGGCTGCCAGGACGTCGCGGACCGGCAACGGAAATATTTCACCGCCGACGGACAAAAACATGAGCGTTCCATGGTCAACAAGGGCCTCGCCCTCTACATCGACGTCCCGCACCACCTCCTCGGCTTCGACGACTCCGGTGCGCGGGGCATCGCCGAGATCAAGCCGAACAACTGGGACAGCGGCTTCCTGAGTTTCGCGGTCGGTGGCCGGCGCAGTTGGACCGACGGAGTGGTCACCGCGCCCGAGTCGGTGTTGTGGGCGGCGATCCACGCCTACTGGAGCGTCCGGGTGCCGGAGTACGCCGACGCGTCCGCCCGGGAACGGCAGGCGTACCGACGCGGACACCTGCCGTCCGGGGCGAAGGGGGTGCCCTCCATCGAGGACCTGTCCGGCCTGATCGACTACACCAGGTGCCGCCGATCCGGACCGGTCGTCGTGGTGGCGGGCCGACGCGTGGAGTTCGAGGAACCGGCGGACCGCCAGGAGGAGTTGCCCTTCCTGGTCGCTCTCACCGATCCGCTGCACCAACCCCCGTTCACCGGCCCGTACAGCTACCGCGGCGACCACGACGACACGGCCCGCCTCGCCAGAATCCGCAAACTCGAACCCCAGTCCCGTACGAGCCGCCGCTGACCGGCCCGGATCCGCCGCGCCGACGGATCAGTCGACCAGGTGCGCGACGGTCGGTACCACGGGGCCGAAGAGGTCGGCGATGGTGGTCAGGCTTGCCGACTGGAGGGTTTCGGCGGGGGTGACGCCGCCGTCGAGGGTGGGCAGGGCCCGGGTGGCGGTGGCTTCGGCGACGACGGTGGGGCGGTAGCCGAGGTTGAAGGCGCCCTGTGCGGTGAAGGTGACGCACATGTGGGTCATGAAGCCCGCCAGGATCAGATCGGGGCCGGCGTCCAGGTCGCGGAGTGTGTGCTCCAGGTCGGTGTCGTGGAAGGCGTTGGGAACCTGCTTGACCACGACCGCTTCGCCGTCGAGCGGCGCCACTTCGCCGCTGATCGCGCCGATCTCGGCGCGGATGTCGTACAAGGTGCCCGCTCCGCCGTCGTTGACGACGTGCACGACGGGCGTACCCGCCGCACGGGCCGCGGCGAGCAGCCGGGCCCCGGCGGCCAGGGCCGGTTCGACGCCGGCGAGGGCCATCACGCCGGTGCGGTAGGTGTTCTGGAAGTCGATCATGATCAGGGTGCACGCGCCGCCGAGGCGGGGCGGCGTGTTGTCGAGGCCGATGACCTCGCGCAGGGTCGTGGAGGAGCGCATGAGTCGGAAGTACCTTTCGTTTGAAGCCGGTTGCATGGATTTCGGGCAGGGCAAAGCCGCCGGGCCACGCGGGTTCGTACGCCGGGGTCAGGACGCCGTGCGAAAGCGGCGGCGGTAGCCGGCCGGGGTGATGGTGAGTTGTTTGCGGAAGGCCCGGTGCAGGGTTTCCACCGAACCGAATCCGGTGGCCGCCGCGACCGCCTCCAGCGGTTCGTCGGTGCTCTCCAGGAGGCGGCGGGCCGCCTCGACCCGCGCGGCCTCCACGTAGGTCGCCGCGCCGGTGCCGGTCTCCTGCCGGAAGACCCGGGCGAACTGACGCTCGCTCAGGCACATCCGCCCGGCCAGCGCCGACGTGGACAGGTCGTGGTCCAGGTGTTCGGTGATGTACACGCGCAGTTCGTCGATGTCCCGCCGGCCGGTCGCGGGTCGGCTCAGCGGCACGCTGAACTGGCTCTGTCCGCCCTGCCGACGCAGGTACACGACCAGTTGGCGGGCCACCGCGAGGGCCAGGTCCTCGCCGTGGTCCTCGGCCACCAGGGCCAGCGCCAGGTCCATGCAGGCGCTGATCCCCGCCCCGGTCCAGACCCGGCCGGAGCGCACGAAGATCGGGTCGGCGTCGACCCGCACCTCGGGGTGGTCGGCGGCCAGTTGCGCGGCGGTCGACCAGTGTGTGGTCGCCCGTCGCCCGTCCAGGAGCCCGGCGGCGGCGAGCACGTGCGCGCCCACGCAAACCGACGCGATCCGGCGGGCGTGCGGCGCGGTGGCCGCGACCCATGCCACGACGGCGTCGTCGACCAGGGCCACCGGACCGTCCGGGCCCATCGCCACCGCACCGGGGACGAGCAGCGTGTCCACCGCGGCCCCCACGTCGGCGAAGGCCACGTCCGCGAGGATCCGTACGCCGGCCGACGTGCCGACCGGGCCGGCCTCGGGGCCCGCCAGGCGAACCACGTAGCCCGCCGCGCCGGCGGTCTCCCGGTTGGCCAGCGCGAAGACCTCGGCCGGGCCGGTGACGTCGAGCAGGTCGACGTCGGGGAAGACCGCGATCACGACACGGTGTGGAGTGGACATGCGTCCATCGTGGTGCCCACACCCGATGGCCGCAATGACGGGTATCCGTCACATTCGGCCATCGACGCGGCGCGCCCGCGTCGGCCACACACGAACGCGGCGGGCGCGTCCGGGAGGTCCGGAGCGCGCCCGCCACGTGAGGGTCATCCGTGGCCGGCGGCGGCCAGGAGGCGGGGGAAGCGGTCGTTGGGTCTACAGATCTCGCCGAGGTCGGGGTCGTCGACCTCCTCGATGCCCGGCTCCACCCGCGCGACGTACGCCTCCGGGTCGCCCGCCTCCTCGGTCACGGCGGGAGCCGGCGTGGGCCTGGCCGCGTGCAGCCGGCCCGCCCAGTGGTGGGCGTCCTGCGGTTCGCCCTCGATCCGGTGGTGCAGGGTCAACAGGCGCATCGCCTCGACGTCGTCGGCGCCGGCCGCGTACCGCCACCAGAACGCCGCCGGCGCGGGCCGCCCGGTCAGATACAGCAGGCACCCGAACACCAGCGCCCCGTCGGCCTCGCGTTCGTGCACGAAGTCGCCGAGGAGGGGACCGGTGGTCGGCCGGGCCACCACGGCCTGGCACAGCTGTTCCAGGTCCGCCGCCGCCGCGTTCTGCGCGGCGTGCGCGTCCGCGAAACCGGTGCCGCGTTGCGGACCGATGGTGCCGGGCCGGACCAGCGCGGCCAACAGCTGCTCCTGCACGATGCGATCGGCCAGCCGCCGGGTCGCGGCCCCGGCGTCGTAGTCGGCGAAGGCCGCGTCCATGTCGCGCCGGCGCTGTTGGAGGGCGTGGTCGAGGGAATTGAGGTGGTTCATGTATTCGGTTCCCGAGGGTGCGATGGGGACGACGGGGTGGGGTCGGGATGCACGTGGCGGGCCCGCTCCAGCGCGGTGGCGAGTTGTTTGCGGGCCGCGTGTACGTGGCTGCGGACGGTGGAGATGGTCACCCCCAGGTAGTCGGCGACGTCCTGGAGCGGCAGCTGCATGACCAGGTGCAGGCGGGCGCAGGTGGCCCGCTTGACCGGCATCGCGGCGATCGTGCGATCCAGGATGTCCAGGTGGGGCACCACCGCGGCCGGGTCGCCGTTGCCGGTCGAGGCCACGTCGGGGGCGCCCGGCGCGGTGAAGTCGAACAGCACCTCGGGGGTGCGCCCGCGCCGCCGACGGATGTCCACCACCCGGCGGCGCAGGATCCCGAAGGCGAGCGCGAGCGGCGGGCTGGGGTGGCGCACGATCTCCGCCCAGCGCCGGGACAGCGCGAGCAGCACGTCGGCGACCGCCTCGTCCGCGTCGTGCGCGCAGCCCAGGCTCTTCCAGGCGTGGTCGATCAGGGTCTGCTGGTGCTCCCGGCAGAACCGGACGAAGTCCGCGGGCGCGTCGATCACCGGACCGCCGGGGGCGGGGCGCCGGCGGTCCACGGTGTCCCGGACCAGGTCGCGCCGCAGCCGGCGGTCCTCCAGGGCGTCGGTGAGCATCCGGAACGCGCGCTTGACGGGCGGCGCGGGCTCACGCAGTACGTCGTCCCAGCGCTGGAACAGGGCGAGCAGCACGTCGGCGACGATGTCCTCGGCCTCCGGGCGCGAGCCCAGGTGGTCGTAGGCGAAGCGGGTGAGCGTGAGTTGGTGGCTGTGGCAGAAGGCGACGAAGTCGTTGCGCAGGAGGTCCACCAGGTCCACGTCCACGGCTTGGGCCTGCTCGGGGTGTCGGGGTTCGGTCATCGTCCGCCGCCCTTTCCGCGCGCGGAGTGTGTGCTGCGATACCCGTGGCCGCAGTGGCGGTGCGGCTCGGGGAGCGCGAAGCCACGCATCAGGGCACCGAGCGGCGCGCGCACGACGACGACCAACACGCCTATGACCAGCCACAGTTGTCTGGCCTCGGGGCCGAGGATGTTGTTCAAGGCAGCGGTTCCTTCCGTGAAGTCCGGCGCGAACACCGCCGAGCGCGTTGCACGTTGCACCCGACGGTGTCCACGAGACCCGAAGGCCTCTCACCCCCTATCTCGCCGGCCGACCACCCGCCGTCCAAGCCGAGACCGCAAAATCTCGCGCAACGCGCCCGAACGACTACACGTTGTCGCCCCACCAGGCCGAACACCCGATGCGGCGGGCGCCGCGCCGGGACCGGTCACCACGGGAGTGTGCCGTCGGCGTCGAAGTAGCCGCCGGTCGAACCGCCGGGGCCCAGGCACGCCATCCGCACGATGACCTCGGCGAGGACGTCGAGGCCGCAGGCCGCCGCCGCGGCCCGCACGAACGCGTCGTCGGTGACGTGCGGTCGGATCGCCCGCACGCGCCGGCGGACAGGGCCTACGCGTGCGCTTCCACGCCGTACAGGCGCAGGCCCCGACTGCGGTAGTTCTTCAGGGCGTTGGCGTGGTCCTCGGACGAGGTGTGCAGCCAGACCCGACACACCGAGGCGGCGTCCGGGAGCGGCGGGGTGGCCCACGCCTGACGGAGCACCAGGGTCAGGGCCCAGCCGCCCAGGCCCTTGCCGACGTATTCGGGGAGCAGGCCGAAGGTGACCACCTCGACCACGCCGCCGGGTTGCGGTTCGAGGTTGCCGATGCCGGCGCTCTCCCCCCGATGGGTGATCAGCCAGGATTCGCGCAGCGGGTGGGCGGCGCGAAGTTCGGCCCAATCATGCTCGGTTCGCTCCGTGCTGCGCCAGCCGTAGGGCGCGCCGATCCGCGCCTGGAGCGCGTACACCTCGGGCGAGGGCTCCACCCGCCGCAGTCCCAGTGCCTCGACGGGCCGTGACGGCCGCAGCTCGTCGGGCGCGGTCATCTCCAGATACATCAAACTCTTGCCCATTGCGACAGGCTATCGAGGCTCGCGGACACCGAGGCCGTCGCCCGATCGGCCGCTCCAACGGGTGATCTTCGTTGGGCCGTTCGGGTGACCCGCCACCGAATGGTTGCCGCATGGGGCGGCCGGGATCGAGCACTCGCCGACCCCGTCGAGGTCACCCCGGGCGCGGTCACCAGGCGACCGGGAGGGCGAGCGGGAAACGCCAGATGGACACCGTGTTCCACCGCACCCGCTCGGCGGGAACGGCCAGTCGCAGATCGGGGAACGCGGCCAGCAGCGAGCCGATGCAGACCTCCAATTCCATCCGGGCCAGGTGTGCGCCCAGGCAGTGGTGGGTGCCGTGCCCGAAGGCCATGTGCGAGGCCGGCTTGTCCCGGTCGAAGTCGAGTTCGTCGGGCCGCTCGTACACCGCGTCGTCGCGGTTGGCGGTCAGATACGACACATGCACCGTGTCGCCGGCGCGCACCGTGACGCCGTCGAAGTCCACGTCCTCCAGGGCCACGCGCGGGATGCCGACGCCCTGGCGGAAGGGGATGAAGCGCAACAACTCCTCCAGGGCCTTGGGCAACCGGTCGGGGTGGGCGCGCAGTTCGGCGAGATGGGTCGGACGGGTCAGCAGCGTGTAGACGATGTTGCCGATGTCGTAGGTGAGCGTGTCGTGTCCGGAGACCATCAACAACATGGCCAGAACCGTCAGTTCGCTCTCGTCCAACATCTCGTCGTCGATCCGTGCGGTGGCCAGCGCGCTGATCAGATCGTCGCCCGGGTCGTGGCGCCGCGCGGCGCACAGTGCGGTGAAGTACGCGCGCAAGCCCGCCTTCGCCGCGGCGGCCGAGGTCCGATCGGCGACGTTCATCGACATCATCGCCACGGCGTGCCGGCGGATCCCGGGTCGGTCCGCCTCCGGAATGCCGAGCAGTTCACTGATCGTGCGCAACGGCAGTTGCCCGGCGAGCAGTTCCATCAGGTCGGCCGGTGCGCCGTGCTCGGTGACCCCGGTGAGCAGTTCGTCCACCACACGCTGCGTCCACGGCCGCAGCTTCTCCACCTGCGCGTTGCTGAACGCCTTGACCACCAGCCGGCGAACCCGGTTGAGGACGGGCGGGTCCATCAGGTTGATCGCCTCGGACTGGGCGATCGGCGCCGGGGTGATCCGGGGGAAGTCGGTACCCACCAGCGCCGCCCGGCTGAACCGGCGGTCCGAGGTGACCAGGCGTACGTCCGCGTGCCGGGTGACCAGCCAGCAGCGCCCCTCGCCGTAGGGCATGCGGACCCGGGCGACCGGTGCCTCGGTGCGCATCCGGGCCATCGTCGGATCGGGCTCCAGAGCCTCGTCGTGCCGGAACGGGCATGCCCATACCTGCTCGTCGGTGGTCATCGTGTCTCTCCCAGTCCACGGGGGCGGGTCGTTCGCCGGCGATACCGGCGACATGTGCCCTCCACGGTGGACGCACGGGCGTCCCGAACGCGTGGGGCGGGGGTCCCGCGCACGTCCCGGTCCGGTCCCGACGCCCGTTCCCGGTGCGGCGCGACGCCGCCGGCGCCGGGCCCGACGACGTGGCCCGCATTGGCCTTACGGCGGGCCGATCCGGCCCCTACGATCGGCCGATGACCACGATTTTGATCATCGGCGTGGGGGACATGGGCGAGCGGGTCGCCGACGGTTTGGCCGCGGGCGGCCCCGGGCGGCGGCTGGTGCCGGCCGCTCGGCCACGGGCGACGCGGCGTCGCCTTCAACGAACGCCTCGCCGCCGGCGACGGCATCGACCGGATCGACGCCGACGGCACGGTCCGGCTCACCACCGCCGCACACCGCGCGGTCGCGGACATCGCGCCGGACCTGGCCGAGCCGATCGCCGTCGACCGGATCCCGGCGCGCGCGGCCCGGCTCAGGCCTTCGACCTGACCTCCCACAGGTCTGGGAAGACCGGGTTGAACAGGGTGGAGCGCAGATAGGCCGCGCCGGACGAGCCGCCCGTGCCGAGCTTGGCGCCGATGGTGCGCTCGACCATCTTCATGTGCCGGTAGCGCCATTCCTGAAGGCCCTCGTCGATGTCGACGAGGGCCTCGCACACCTGCGCGGCGTGTCCGGTCTCGTCGCGGTAGACCGCCTCCAGGCTCGCCTGCACGTCCGGGTCGGCCCGCCACGCCAGGCTGGGATCGCGGTCCAGGACCCGCGCGGGCACCGGGTAGCCGAGGCCGGCGAGGTGGCGCAGCAGCGAGTCGAACACGGACGGGCGGTGCGCGGCGGCCTTGAGCCGGTCGTCCAGGTCCAGGTCGTAACCGCCGAACTCACGGCGCCCGAGCACCGCTTCCAGCTCGCGGAACTGGGCCGACTGGAACCCGCTGGAGGTGCCGAGCGCGTCCCGGAACGACGCGAACTGGCGGGGCGTCATGGTCTCCAGGATGTCGAGCTGGCCGACCACGGTCTTCAGGATCTTGGCCACCCGACGCGCCGTATGCAGCGCGCCCGCGCTGTTCCCGGTCTCCAGGTGTCGCTGGAGCAGTGCCACCTCGTGCAGGATCTGCTTGAACCACAGCTCGTAGACCTGGTGGATGACGACGAACAACATCTCGTCGTGCGCGTCAGTGGCCGGCTGCTGGCACGACAGCAGGGTGTCCAGCCGCAGATAGCTGCCGTACGTGATGTCTGCGGTGTCCACGGCGTCTGCGGTGTCCGTGCTGTCCATGCTGTCCGGCGCGTCGCTCATCGGCGCGTCCTCTCCTCGCGGGCTGTCAACCGTTCCGATGGCCTCGGAGACGACGGGCACCATCTTGTGCCGGTCGCGGCCTTTCAGGAATGGCCGACACACGGAAACGCGCCGGCTGGATGTCATGATCACAACACGTTGTGCGGGGTCGTGCTTACGTTCGTAAACCCTGCCTGATCGGGGCGCGAACCGGGCCGCGAGGCCGGGGTGCGGGGGCGGCCCGCCGCTCGGGCACGATCGGCCGGGGCGGGAGGGACTCAGTCCTCCCAATCCCAGTCGAGCGACTCGCCGGTGAGGTCGTGGTGAACGCTCGCGATCTGCCCGACACGCACCCCGGGCAGTCCGGGTCGCCAGGCCGGGAAGGTCTCGGGATCGGCCCACAGGGAGCGGTAGTACGCCCGGCCCCGGCTCACCACCCAGTGCGCGACGTCCTCGGCGCCGTCCTCCGAGTCCGGCAGGTACGGGGTGAACGGGTCGTCGAGCAACTCGACCACGGCGTCCAGGAATTCGCGGTGGAAGCAGGCGAGGTCGGCCGGGCCCAGGGCGCGCAGGGCGGCGTCGACCCGCTCGGGGTCCCGGCACACGTCCTCGACGCGCTCCCAGAAGGAATCGGGGAGATGGTCGGGCGGGGATGGCGCGCTCTCCGGGTTCACGCGGGGCATGGTTCCAGACGGATGGGACGACCGGCGCCCGGGGGTCGACCGGGGCAACCGCCGTGCCGGCGAGGCGTGCGAAGACGGACCGGATTCGATCCCGGTCGCCCCTCCGCGATCAGCCCACGCGCTCCTCGTAGTCGGCCACGCGGGTCTGCACGTACTTCAGCAACTCGCCCGCCGCGCTCCCGAGTTCCTTGGCGCCGTCGGTCCGACCGTCGCTCCACTCGGCCGACGACACGACCAGGGAACGTACCGCCATGAGGCGACCGAAGTCGCCGGTGCCGCCCGGCGGTACCGGCTCCAGGGTCGAGCCGGCCGGCGGGTCGAGCGCCACGACCTGGTAGCGGATCGGATCCGCGCCCGTCAGGGCGAACAGGGCGGCGGCGTCCTCGGCGCGGTTCATGGTGACCACCGCGACACTGATCCGCATCCGCCGGTCGGCGTCGGTGTACAGCGCGGCGGCCAGGCGCGTACAGCCGGCGCCCCGGGCGACCGCGGCGGCCAGGTCGGGCGCGAACATCTCGGCGCAGGCCCGGGGCACATGCACGTCGACCCGCTGGAATTCGGCCCCGGACGGCAGGCGTACCCGCGCCTCGGGGAACGCCCGCGTCTCGGGCACCGGCGGCGCGGCCTCGGCCCGGCCCACCTGGGGCGGCGTGCTCGCGCCGCCCCCGGCGGGAGGGCTCGCGGGGATACCCGCGGTCGGGGTGACCGGCCGGATCACCAAGGTCGGGCGCGCGGTGGAGACCACCGATACCTCCGCCGTGTTCGGCCCGCTGTCGGCCGGGCGGACCAGGCCGTACACGCCCACCGACAGGATCACCGAGCCCACGACCGACGCGGCGAGCCATCCGGGGGACACGTGCCCACGCGGCCGCGCACCGGATCGTGTCCCGCCCCGGTGCGGGCCGTTCCCGCCGCGGTCACCGCCCGCACCCGTACCCGCACCCGCGCTCGCTCCCGCGCCGGGAAAGTCCCCACCCGCGCGGCCGGACGCGTCGTTCGCCCGCGCGACCTCGCGCGCGAGAAACGCGTCCCAGTCCGGCTCGTCCCGCCCCGTCATGACCCGCCCCCAAGCTCGCAAACCCCCCACACGCAGCCTACCGACCCGCCCGCCCGCGAGATTGCTCCACCCGGCCCCGAACCGGGCATCGGGGCGGGGCGGATCGGGCCGGGCGGATCGGGCGGGGCGGTACGCGGTGCCGGCTCGTGTCGCCGCCCTACTCGGTGCGCAGCGCCGTGGCCGTGCGCGTGCGGGCCGCCCAGGTCGCCGGGAGGAGCGCGCCGAGGGCCGCGATGGCGACGCCCGCCAGGCCCAGGAGGGCCAACTCGGGGAGGTCGTACACGTCGAGCACACTCGGCGGCAGGTTCGTGCCGGCGGCGTGGCCCATCCTGGGCACCACGTAGCCGTGCAGCGCGTAGCCGACCGGAACACCGATCAGGCCGCCGGCCACCCCGATTCCGACCACCGAGGCGAGCACCAGGCCCACCGTCTGTCGCGGGGTCATCCCGAGCGCCTTGCACACGCCGAGGTCGTGCACCCGCTCCCGGGTGTCGAGCACGACCGAGTTGAGCACACCCAGCCCCGCCACGGCGACCAGCATCAGGGTGAGCAGCGCGGCCATCGCGTCCAGGACCAGGATCAGGCCGTCACCGCCCGAGGACGCGTCGCCGAGCACCGCGCCGCCCAACGGATCCACCACGCGGGCGAGATCGGCGGCGTAGCGGTCGCGGTCCACACCGGGCTTCAGGCCGATGAGGTACACGTCGGGGTGCGCCGAGGCGAAGGAGGCCATGTCGGCGTGGATCCGGGTGCCGTCGTCCGAGGTGTCGAACGCCTCGCCGACGATCCGCAGGGCCTGGACGTCGCCCTCGTGGGTGACCCGGATCGTGTCGCCGATCCGGCTGCCGGTGCGGGCCAGGAACCGGGTGGGCACCACGACCTGCCCCGGGCCGTCGAGCCAGTGCCCGGCGATCATCGGGTAGCCGCCGGGCCGCGAGTCGCCCTGGTACAGCGCGGCCCGGACCGAGCCGGGCATGCCGGTCACGGTGACGTCGGCGTGTGCCACGCCGTAGCTCGTGGCGGTGCCGGGCGCGGCCGCCACGGCGGCCCGGATCCGGGCCGAGTCGGCGGGGGTGGAAGCACCGCCCCCGGCGGGGACGTTGCCGCCGCTCCCGCCCGGGGCCGGGGCGTGGCCGCCGCCCGGTCCCGCGCCGCCCGCCGGCGCCCCACCCGGTCCGCCGGCGGCGCCGGCGAGCACCGTGACCGCCGCCCGGCTCTCCGGGTCGTGCGCGTCCCCGACCGCGTTCAGCGACGCGGTCAGGCCCACCGCGAACGTCGCCGCGACGGTGCCGAACACCACCGCGAGCACCATCGCGAGAGTCCGCACGGGATGCGCGAACGGGCTCGCGAGGCCGTACGTCACCGCCCGGGGCAGCGGCAGCCGCCCGGTCGCCCGGTACGCCCACCGCCCCCGCCCCGTCCGCGGCGCCCGACCGACCGCGATCGCCTCGACCGTGCGCAGTCGACCCGCCCGCAGCGCCGGCACCAGCGCGGCGACCCCGACCACGACGAGGGCGCCGACCGCGACCAGCACGTCCACCCACCAGGCCACCGACAACGAGGCGTCGCCGTAGACCTGTTCGGTGTCCGCCAGGAGCGGCAGCGCCATCAGGTTCCCGAGCACCACGCCGAGCCCGACGCCGACGGCGGCCGGCACCAACGCCTGGGCCACATAGGCCCGCACCACCTCGCGCGGGGTGAAGCCGATCGCCTTGAGAATGCCGATCCGGCGCAGCCCGGTGCCGACCGCGCCGCTGACCACACTCCCGACGATGATCACCGACATGGCGATGCCGAGCACGCCGAAGGCGGTCAGGAACGGGATGGTCGGCGCGGCGTTGCCGTCGGCGGCGCGCTTGGTGTCCAGGTGGGACCGGGCGCCGAGGAACGCCCCCGCCGGTACGGCCGACACGATCTCGGCCCGGCGGTCGGCGACCTCGCCGTCCGTTCCGGCGGCGGCGAAGCGGTAGAGCATCTGCAGCCCCGCCGGCTCGTTCGTGGACGCGAGCGCGCCGACCTGCTCCGGAACGACCCAGGCGCCGGCGGTGCGGCTCACCGATCGGGCGACGCCGACCACGGTCAGGATCGGCGCGCCGGGGGCGTCGGAGCCGGCCAATGTGAAGCCGGGCGGCATCTCGGGGCCGGCGAACTCGGTGGACAGCACGATCTCGCCCGGTTTCTCCGCCCAGCGGCCCGAGGTGAGGTCGAGGTCGTCCACGGCCGCGTGCGGGCCGGCGCGACCGGCCACGGTGAGCGCCGGGAAGTGCCCGCCGCGACCGTCGGTGGGGTGGATCGTCGCGGTCGGGTACGGTCCCGCGCTCGCGGTGACGCCGGCCAGGTGCCCGGTGGCCGCGAGGTCCGCCGCACCGACCTTGTCCGGGTCGAACTGGGCGCTCAGGTGCGCCCCGTGCTGGTGGGCGAAGGCGTGGTCGAAGGGCGCGTTCGCGGCGACCACGAGCGATCCGGCGACCACCGCGGAGGCCACGGCCATCATCGTGGCCAACACGATCACCACGGTCTGTACCCGACGCCTGGACACCCCGGAGCGGACCACCCGGCCGAGCGCGCCGCCGAGCCCGATCATCGGACCGCCTCCGCGCGCGGGTCGAGCGCCAGGTGCCCGTCGACGATGTGGATCGACCGACTCGCGCACGCCCGGGCCAGCGCCGGATCGTGGGTGACGAGCACGATGGTCTGCCCGTCGCGGTGCAACTCGGTGAGCAATTCGCGGACGTCCGCGCCGGAGGCGCTGTCCAGCGCGCCGGTCGGCTCGTCGGCCAGCAGCAGTGCGGGCCGGTTGATCAACGCCCTGGCCACCGCGACCCGCTGGCGCTCTCCGCCGGAGAGCCGACCGGGGTAGGCGCGGGCGTGTTTCCCGATGCCCAGCACCTCCATCAGCTCGCCGGCCCGCGCCGCCGCCTTGCGTCGGCCGGTTCCGGTCAGCTGCGCGGGGAGTTGGATGTTGTCGGCGACGGTGAGGTCGTCGAGCAGGTTGAAGAACTGGAAGACCATGCCGATGTGCTCGCGGCGGAAGCGGGCCAGCGCGTGCTCGCTCAGCCCGTCGATGCGCTGCCCGGCCACGGTGACCGTGCCCTGGCTCGGTCGGTCGAGGCCGGCGATCAGGTTGAGCAGCGTGGACTTGCCGCTGCCGGAGGGGCCGGTCACCGCCAGTGCCTCGCCGCGGGCCACGCCGAGGTCGAGCGGGCCGAGCGCGGGCGCTCCACCGGTGTCGTAGCGCTTGGCCACGCCCACGAGTTCGATCACAGGGGTCATGGGAGTCGTCCATCCTTGGCGTTGTGGGGGGTGCGTGTCTGCCGGCCTCGGCGACGCTAGGTGCGCGGGTGCTCGCGGCGCGTCGGCCGCCGCGCCGACATCCGGCCCTTCCCGGGAAGGACCCGCGGGCGGGGTCATCCCTGCGACGTACGCCGCGCGGCCCGGGGCACCGGTCGTGCGGGGGGATGCGGCGGCCGGCGGACGGGTCGCACAATGGGCCGGTGTTCAGGGACGATTGGCGCCGATGGCGCGGGCAACTGGGGGTCGTGCTGCGCCCGGAGGCCGAGCCGGCACCGCTGTCGCGGCGGGCGCGGTACGCGGATGTGCTGCTCGCGGTGGTGCTGACCTTCGTCGCGCTGGTGGTCGCGGTGCGCTATCCGGACGCCGGGCCGGGGCCGGTCGGTCCGATGGGCGACCAGCCGATGCCGCCGGAGCCGCCCGAGCCCTGGCTCCCGCCGCCGCCCGAGGAGCACGGACTCGACTCGGGGGCTTGGCCGTTGGTGGTGTTGTCCGCGCTGCCGCTGGCGGTCCGCCGCCGGTATCCGCTGGTCGCCTTCGCCGTGATCCTCGGTGCGACGGTGTGCATCGGCGAGGACCACGCGTCCTGGATCAACGTGACCACCTGCGTCCTGGGCGCCTACAGCGCGGTGGTGCACAGTCGCTACCGGGGCCGCGCCGTGGTCGGCCTGGGCCTGGCCGCCGTGCTGGCCGGCGCCGCCTTTCGGGACACCCCGCCGATGTTGCCCGGCTGGTCCAGCCCGGGAGTGGTGATCCTGATCGCGGGCGGCCTGGCCGGTCTGGTGCTGTTCTGGCAGCGGCAACTGGCGGCCGGTCGGCAACGATACGCAGACCTCGAACGTGCCCAGGCCGAGGCCACCCGCCGGGCGGTCGAAGAGGAACGATCCCGGATCGCCGCCGAGTTGCACGACGTGGTGACCCACAATGTGAGCGTGATGGTGATCCAGGCGGGGGCGGCCCGCACGGTGATGGACGCGGCGCCGGAACGATCGAAGGCGGCGCTGTTGGCGGTCGAGGCCGGCGGGCGGGCCGCGATGGCCGAACTGCGCCACGTGATGGGCCTGCTCGCCGCACCCGACACCGAACGCCCCGACGAACTCGAACCACAGCCCGGCCTGGACCGGCTCGACGCGCTGATCGAACGGGTCCGCGCGGCCGGGACCCCCGTTCGCCTGGCCGTGTCGCTGCCGCCCCGGCCGCTGCCGCCGGGGGTCGACCTGACCGCCTACCGCGTGGTCCAGGAGGCGCTGACCAACACGATCAAGCACGCGCCCGGCGCCGACGCGCACGTGACGATCGGCTACACCGGGGAGCGGTTGGAGATCGAGGTCATCGACACCGGCGTCACGCCCGCCGGGCCGACACCGGTCGGCGGCGGCAGCGGGCGGGGCCTGCTCGGGCTGCGCGAACGGCTCGCGGTCTACGCCGGCGAGTTGACCGCCGGGCCGACGCTGACCGGCGGCTACCGGATCCGGGCGCACATCCCGTGGCGCACGGCGTGAGCGGGGCGCCGCTGCGCGCGGTGATCGCCGACGATCAGGCCCTGGTGCGCACCGGGTTCGGGATGATCCTGAGCGCGGACGGCATCGAGGTCGCGGCCGAGGTGGCCGACGGCGCCGACGCGGTGGCCGCGGTCCGGCGTACCCGCCCCGACGTGGTGCTGATGGACATCCGCATGCCGCGCATGGACGGCATCGAGGCGACCCGGCGCATCCTCGCCGAGCGTCCGGACGGCTCCGCCGGCACCCGGGTGATCATCCTGACCACGTACGACCTCGATCACTACGTCTACGCCGCGCTCACCGCCGGCGCGAGCGGCTTCCTGCTCAAGGACGTCACTCCCGAACACCTGGTCGCGGCGGTGCGCCTGGTGCGCTCCGGCGACGCCCTGCTCGCCCCCGCCATCACCCGCCGGCTGATCGAACGTTTCGCCCACCGCGACGAACCCCCCGCCGCACTGCATCGCGACCTGTCCGACCTCACCCCGCGCGAACTCGAAGTCCTGCGCCTGCTCGCCACCGGCCTCAGCAACGCCGAACTGGCCGACCGCCTCACCCTGAGCCCGACCACGGTCAAAACCCACATCGGCCGAATCCTCGGCAAGCTGGACCTGCGCGACCGTGTCCAGGCGGTCGTCCTGGCCTACGAATCCGGCCTGATCTCCCCGGGATCGACCCCCTGACCCGCCCCGCCGACGCGACCACCGCAGCCGTTCCCGGCCGGAAATCGCCTGCGGGGAAGGGCTGTTCGAAATGCTAGGCCGGTTTGCCGGCGCGCAGGGAGTACATCAGCGGAACCCTCGGCCGGTCCGCAGGGTAGCGATAGACGCCGGACCGTTCCTCGAGGTCGGGGAAGCGGGCGAACAGGGTGTGGTCGTGTTCGTGCAGGAATTCCAGGCGCAGGCCCGTCGCGGTCAGCGCGCTGACCACCTCGCCGATGCCGTGCTGCCACTCGACCGTGACGTTGGCGCTGGTCTCGGCGCTCATGTCGGCGTAGGTGCCCGGCTCTTCCCAGACGGTGCCGTCGCGCCGGAAGTAGTCCAGCTCGACCGTGCGGCCGTCCTCGGCGAGCACGTCGGCGAACGGGTGGAACTCGGCCAGGTAGAGGAAGCCGCCCGGGGCGACCAGCGCCGCCGCGGTGCGGGCCCAGCGCTCCAGGTCCGGCAGCCAGCACAGCGCGCCGAGCCCGGTGTAGACGATGTCGAAGGTGCGTCCGCCGAGCGCGGTCGGCGCGTCGTAGACGTCGGAGGTGACGAACCGGGCCGTGTCGGCGCCGATCCGCGCGGCGATCCCGCCGGCCGCGGCCACCGCCGGCGCGGAGAAGTCGAGCCCGGTGACGGTCGCCCCGCGCCGGGCCCACGACAGCGTGTCGAGCCCGAAGTGGCATTGCAGGTGGACCAGGCTCTTCCCGGCCACGTCCCCGACCTCGGCCGTCTCGAAGTCCCGCAGCGAGTCCCTGCCCGCGACGAACCCCTCCACGTCGTAGAACCGACTGGCCGTATGGATCGGGACCCGCTCGTCCCAGTTGGCCCGATTGACCGCACGCCAGTCCTCGACCACCGAATTTTCGCTCATCCGGTCAAACTAGCCGGCCTCCGCCAACCCCCTCAACCGATATACAACCGCCCGCCACCGACCCCCACACGCCTCGCATCGGTAGCGGTTCGGGCGGGTAGGACAAGGGCAGATCGCGCCGTCTCGCTCGGTTCTGTCGACCTCGATCGATTCGATGCAATCGCAACCCCGCGCCGGTACAGTCGCATCCCACATGTCGGCCCGCCGGCCCGCTCGAAGAGTGGGTGTCGGGACACGACGGGCGGCCGAGTCGCGTGCGACGGTCCGGTGCCGAGGGAAAGAGGTGCGGGTGAGCGGGAGAGTGGATGGCGGTCACGGCCGGAAGCACGTGCGGCGACGCGGAGCGGCGAAGGCACGGAGCCTCGCCTCCCGCACCCGCGCCACCCGCGATCAGCTCAGTTGGCTCAACGAGGCGGGCCTGCGGATCGGCACCACGCTCGACCTGAAGACCACCGCACAGGAACTGGCCGACTTCACTGTCCCCCGTTTGGCCGACGCCGCCGCCGTCGATCTGCTCGAGTCCGTACTCCAGGGCGACGAGGGTCGACGCCCCAGCGGCCTGGGCAGACCGGCCCGGCGGGCGATGTCGGTGGCGTACATCGACCGACTCGCCGACCTGGAACCCGACGAGATCGGCGAACTCTCCACCTCTCCCCCCGAGCGGGACTCGCGCTTCACCCGGGCCCTGGCCGACGGTCGGCCATTACTGATCAGCAGCTTCGGGCCGGAGGACTTCGACGAGATCGCGCCCACCCCCAGCGCGGCGGCCAAGCTCCGCCAGGCGGGCGTGCACAGCTACATGATGGTGCCGCTGATCGCGCGCGGAGTGCAGCTGGGTTCGGCCGACTTCATCCGCGCGGGCGACCGGCCCGGCTTCTCCCAGGCGGACCTCGCGCTGGCGACGCAGCTCGCCTCCAAGGCCGCCATCGACATGGACAACGCCCGGCTGTACGACCGCGAACGCGAACACGTGGCCAGGCTCCAGCGCAACCTGCTCCCCCGTGTCACCCCCCGCACCCCGGGCCTCGGGATCAACTCCCGCTACATCCCGACCGCCGACCCGCTCGGCGTCGGCGGCGACTGGTACGACGTGGCCCCGCTGCCGGGCGGCCGCACCGCCCTGGTGGTGGGCGACGTGATGAGCCACGGCATGGCGGCGGCGGCCACCACCGGCGTACTGCGCGCGGTCGCCCGCACGCTGATGGCGCTGGACCTGACCCCGGAACGTATGCTCGCCCGCCTCGACCTCGCCGCCCGCGACCTGGAGGACGACCAGGTCGCGACGTGTCTGTGCGCCGTCTACGACCCGGCCGAGGGCGCGTACACCCTGGTCAGCGCCGGACATCCGCCGCCGCTGCTGATCGACGCCGACGGCAAGGCGTCGTTCGTGGACGTGCCGATCGGCGCGCCCATCGGCGCCGGCGTCATCCCGTACGACCCGCTGCGCCTGACAGTCCCGCCGGGCAGCCGACTCGTGCTCTACACCGACGGGCTGGTCAAGTCGCGGACCGAGGACATCGACGTACAGCTTGCCCGACTGCGCGACCGGGCCGCCCGGCTCGGTCCCGACGAGTTGGACGCCGGCGTGCTCGGCGATCCCACGCCCGGCGCGGGAGCCCGCTTCGACGAGGCCGTGATGATGGTCGCGGCGAGCCAACCGCCGCTCCTGGGCGGCGACTTGTTCGTCTGGGACCTGCCCCCGGACGGCTCGGCGGCGGGCGTGGCCCGCAGGTTGGTGCGCGGGCGACTCGACGAGTGGCAACTCGGCGACCTCTCCGACGTCACCGAACTCGTGGTCAGCGAACTCGTCGGCAACGCGCTGCGCTACGGCCACGCGCCGGGCCGGTTGCGGCTGCTCCGGCACGATCGCCTGGTGGTGGAGGTCTCCGACACCGGCCCGGACCTGCCGCAGATCCAGCACTCGTCACTCAGCGACGAGGGCGGGCGCGGCCTGCAACTGATCAACATGTTGTGCCGGGGCTGGGGTTCCTGCCGCACCCCCACCGGCAAGATCGTCTGGGCCGAACAGGACATCCCGTAGCGGCCCATCGACCCCTCATCGGGACCGTCGCCGCCGATCCGGCGGCGACGCGCATGTCTCGGTTGCGTTTCGGTGCATACGCGGAACGCCGGCATGCGGGATCGTACGAACAGGGCCGGCGCGCTGCGGGAGCGTTGGCCGTCGACGTGTGATCGGGGAAACCGAATGACCGACGATCGGGACTGCGTCTGTCACGTGCGCCAGGGCTACGCGCGGGTGACCGCGCCCAGGGTGCTCGACGTCTCCGTCGCCCACCATCTGCGCAAGGACCTCGTGTCGCAGATCAACGCCCTGCCCGACCACGTGGTCGAGCTGGCGTTCGATCTGTCGGGCACCGAGGTCTTCGACGCGGCGGGTGCCGCGGCGATCGGCTCGGCGTGCCGACACGCCTTCCTCCTCGGCCTGCGCTCGCGCTGCCACACCGTGTCACCGGAGCTGCGCGACGCGTTGGCCTGCCAGGAGGCCGATGTCGCCCTGGTCGACCGGTAGTTCGTCCGGACGACCCGAATCCGCGCCGGGACACCGGCGGCACCCGGATACCGCCGGTATCCCGGGGCACGCGGAGATCCTTGGATTGCGCGGTGCCTCTTGGATAGAGTGCCGCCCGCCCGACGGCCATACGTTCCACGGAGGCGACTTGCACCAGGATCCGGGATACCCACCGCCCTACCCTCCCGCTCCGCCGCCGCACCCGACCCAGCCCAGGTGGGCGTGGTGGGTCGTGGGCATCGCCATCCCGTTGATCGGCATCGTCGTCACCGTCGCCGTCAGCCGATCCGGCTCCGACGGGGACTCGAAGGCGCCGTCCGCGAACACCGCGCCGGCGCCGGAGCGGCAGAACACGCCGCCGGGCAACGGGACATCCGGGTCGGCGGCGTCGCCGAGCGGGCAGACCGGGCAGACAGGACAGTCGCCGGCCGGCACCCCCGGCCCGACGAACCGGCCGGCCAAGGTGTTGTTCGGCCCCGGCACGGTCACCGCCACCGCCTCGTCCCGCTATGTGGACCTGGACACCAGCCCGCCACTGGTCACCCCGTCGGGCAAGGCCGCCGACCTCGTCTTCGGCTTCCTCTTCGGCAAGCCCGACCTGGTCACCGAGGGGTCCAGCCCCACCCTGGCCACGCTCCCCGACGGCAGCCCCGATCCGACGGCGGCCGACTGCGCCGAGGCGGTCCGCAAGCGCGGCTCCTACCTGGGCGGCGAACTGGCCCTGGGCTCCCGCTTCTGCGCCGTGACCGACGAGGGCCGCACCGCGTACTTCAAGCTGACCTCCGTACCCGCCGGCGAGGCCCCGGTCCGCATGGAGGTCACCGTCTGGGACCTCGCCGGCTGAGGGCGACCGCTCCGACCCGAGCGCCGGCGACCGCTCCCGCTCAGGGGCATACCGGTTCGCCGGTCGTGGGGCGCACGCCGACCGCGTTCCACGCGGCCCGCGTTGCGCCGAAGAGGGCGCACGTGGGGTCCAACCGCAGGGCCGCGTTCAGGGTCAGCCGGCGCTCCTGTGCGTACTTCGTGTTGGACGTACGCCCGAGCAGGGCCTGGTACACGATTTTGCCGGCCGTCCGGATACCGACGCCGGTGACCGTCGAGTTGTCGCACGTCGGGCTCTTCGGCTTGCCGCCACCGGGGTTGCTGCCCTCGGCGAGCAGGTAGAACCAGTGGTTGAGCGGTCCGGCCGCCGCGTGCTCCTCCATGTTCGGAATGGCGGAGCTGTAGCAGTTCGGGTCGCCGACCAGCGACGGGTTGTACATGTAGCGCAGCGGTCCGTTGCCGGTCAGGTCGATCTTCTCGCCGATCACGTAGTCCGGCTCGTCGTACGGCAGCGGCTCGTTGGCGTACGCCTCGGTCAGGGTGCCCATGATGTCGGCGAAGCCCTCGGCCAATCCCGGTTCCCGGAACGGCCAGCCGGGGGCGGTCTGGTCGACGGCGTGGCCGTACTCGCGCCCGACCAGGTCCATTTCGGTGATCCACTTGCCGCTCGTGGTGTGCCCGATGTCGATGGCGCCCGCGGTCGCATTCCAGCGCAGGCCCACGTCGTTCAGGCCCACGCGCAGCGGCCAAGCGCCGCCCTGGCCGTTCTGCCCGTTGCGGCCCAGCCAGGTGCGGAACATGTCGAACTGCCTCTGCGCCGCCCACAGGGCGTCGACACAGGCGGTCTCCAGGTTGGTCGGATCGCCGTTGCCCCAGTCGTCGACCGCCTTGGTGAAGGTGCCGCCGCCGTTGTACTTCGTACAGGCCAGGTTGGTCCGGATCGGGTCGCGCAGCGTGTACCCGGAGCCGATGCGCGTGGTGTCGATGGCGAGCGGGTCGGGCCCGTTCCACGCGCCGTGTCCCGTCCCGGTCGACACCGCGCCGGCGACGGCGGGCCGGGGGCCGGCGGCGTGCGAGGTCTGCGCGGTGCCGAGCAGCAGGGCGATCAGCAGGGCCAGGCACGAGCCGAAGGTGAGCGTGCTGCGATGCATCCGAACTCCCCGGGATGGAAGGCGGGTTCGTCACGCGGGCGAACGACACGCTCACACCCCGCCGGGGTGCGGTCAACGCCGGCGGCGGGCATCGGCACATTCCGGCGAGTGGCGGGCCGCGTGGTGCCGGTCGTCGCTTCGGATCCGACCATTCCGGTTCGATACGGCATGGTTAGACCCTATTTCGGATCATGCCGCCGGGGTCCGCGGATCGATGCGGACCTCCCTTCCGATTCGGCTTGTCGCCGACCGGTCACAGGGGGCAACGTAGGGTGTGTGGCGGTGTTCGGACGGGGCCGAAGACGTGGGACGGCGGCCTATCCGCGGTCCGCGTACCTCCTGCGCGAGCAGCACGAACGGTTGCTCGACCTGATGCTCCTGGAGTTGGCGAACGTCCGGGAGCGGCTCGCCGGGCAGCCGCCGGACGAGGCCGTGGAACGGGGGCGCCGGGAACTCGTGGCGCAGGCCGCGCACTTCGCCGGGCGGATCCCGCCGGGCTTCCCCACCGTGTTCGCGAGGTGGGCGACGATCCTGGAGGCCGCGCGGGAGTACGACGTCGCCCTCGCGTTGGACCTGGGCACGTCCGCGCTGCGTCAGGCCCGGGAGGACGCCGCGGCCAACGCACGGGCGACCGCCGCGCATCTGGCCCTGGCCGACGCGCACGCCCGGACCCTGTGCGCCGTCGGCGCCCCACCCGCCGAACAGGTCGCGCTCGCGGACCTGCGGCGCACGTGGACCGGGCGGATCGAACCGGACGGGTAGCGCCCGCGCGGGCCGAGCAGCGCCGCAACCACCGGAAAAGGCGGGTGCCGGAC
>NZ_JBHTVA010000024.1:0-142056 GCF_042793325.1 Embleya sp. NPDC056575 | reverse complement strand
TGAACCGACGCGCGCGGGGGCGGCCGCCGCCGCCCGGGTCCCGGGCCGGGGGCGGGCTACTCCACCTCCACGCCGTGTGACTCCGCGACGCCCAGGAGGCCGTTGCGGAAGCCGTTCGTGGTGGGCGAGAAGGTCCAGCCGGTGTCGGTGCGGACGAAGGCGCCGAGGACCATGGCGGTTTCGCCGGGGCGCCGGGTCGGGACGGGGTTGGTGCCGAGGTCGCGGCCGTTCGCCTGGTCGAGGCGGGTGAGTTTGGTGCCGCGCAGGGTGCTCAGGTCGCGGCCGGGGGCGTGTTCCTCGTCGACGGCGGCGGCCAGGACCAGCCGGTCGGCCTCGCGGGGCAGCAGGGCCAGGTCGATCAGGAAGGCCACCCCGTCGCCGATCCGCACCGCCCCTTCCGGACTGTCCGGGTTGTTGAAGAAGACGAAGTGCTCGTCGCCGAGGACCCGTCCGCGTCGGCATACGAACGCGCACGGGTCCAGCGGCGGCGCGGTCCCCGGGTCCCAGGCCAGCTGGACCAGGAGCCGGCTGCCGGGCGCGGCGGCCGTGCCGGTGCCCGGGCCCAGTCGACCGCGCAGGCCGTGTCGGGCGAGCAGGCCGACCAACTCCGGCCCGGTGACCAGGCCCAGCGGCTTGTTGCGGATGAACTCGTGGCTGCCGGGCCCGAATTGGGACGTGGTGACCAGCAGGCCCTTGTTCGCGCCGTGGTGCTGCACGGTCCCGGCCAGATCGCGCACGGCCGTCGGCGGGACGGTGTGCCGGTAGCGCTTGACCTGCACCACGATCGTGCCGCCGCGGATCGGGTCCGGGTCCACCGCGACCACGTCGACGCCCTGGTCGCCGCTGCGCGCGGTGGTCGCGACCTCCATGCCCATGCGCTGGAACAGCTCGGCGATCAGGTTCTCGAACTCGATCGGGTCCATCACGAACAGGTCCGGATCGTCGTCGGCTCCGGGCCGCGCGGGCAGCGTGGGGGTGGGCGCCGGTGTCGGCGCCGCGGCGACGCTGTCCGCGAGCCGGGTCGTGCGTACCGGGGTGGGCCGGTCCGGGCGCGTCGACAGGGTGCCCTCCATCGCCTCCAGGCACGCGACCGCGTCCACCCGGTCCAGGCTGATGTGCCGGAAGTCCTGCGCGCGGGCGGTCGCCGTGACCAGGTACGTGCGCCCGGGTCGGCCCGTCGCCGGGTCGATCGCCTGGACGAAGCCGTTCAGCACCACCGAGTCGAGGATGCCCTCGTGGTCGGCGAAGAACAGTTCGGCGAGTATCCGCAGCGCGCTCTGCGCGAGCACGTCGCGGTGGATCGTGCGCCGGTCGGTCGCCGTGCGGGCGACCTCCTTCTCCTGGTCGTCGGTCTTCACGTAGCGCATCCGGGCCACTGCCGGCACCACGTCGACGGTCGGGAGTTCGTGGTCGACCACGAGTTGGCGCCGCGCGGCGTCGAAGGCCACCGTCGACTGGTCGGAGAAGCCCTCCGGCCAGTCCGGCGAGGCGAGCAGGACCCCCTCGAAGTAGTCCTCGATCGCCTCCGGATCGCGCGCCGCGAGCCGCCGCACCAGGTCGTCGACCTGCTCGTTGCGCTGTGCGGCGAGCGCCCGCTGACCGTTGGCCCACTCCTCGAACTGTCGGCGGTAGTCGTCGTATCGCCGCTGCCGCTCGTATTCGGCGGCCTGCGCGGCCCGCAGGTCGTGCTCGTAGCGGGCCTGTGCCTGCGCCCGGTCCTGCTCGTAGCGCGAGTGCGCGCCGGGCGCGAACGAGCCCAGGCCGGACGGCGCGGCGACCTGATAGCGCGCCGGATCGGGCATCGGGATCGGCCGGGCCAACTCCCCCGGCTGGAACGGCGGGATCTCCACGGCGGCGCGCAACCGGTCGATCCGGAACCCCGGCGCGCTCAGCCGGGCCCGGAGCACGCCCTGGAGTTCGGCGACGCGCTCCTCGATCTCGGCGGTGCGTCGGGCCACTTCGGCCTCGCGGGCCTGCTGGTAGGCGCGCTGCGCCTCGCGGTCCGCGCGGGCGGCGGCCTTCTGCGCCTCGCGACGATTGCGCTCGTCCGCGCGCTGCTGCTGCTGTCGCGCGCGCAACTCGGCCTCGCGCTGCCGCTGTTGCTGCCGCTGTAGTTCGGCCCATGTCCCCAGCACGCCGGTGCTCCGCCGACTCGCCACGCTATCGCCCTTCCGCCCTGCACCCGTCCGCCCCCACGCTGGATGCCATCCTGCCGTGTCCGGCCGGTCGGCGCGAAGGCGGTCGGCGGGTCGATCCGCGGGTGGTCGGGCGATGGGCCGGGCGGGCGGCGCGACGGGGCCGGACCGGCACCCGCTCGCGCGCCCGGATCACGCCGAGCCGTCACCGGCTCCCGCGTGAACCGCCGCCCCTCGAACCGCTGGACGAACCGCCCTTGGAGCCGCTGCCGGACGAGCTGCCGCCCTTGGACCCGCTGGTCGAGCCGCCCTTCGAGCCGCCGGAGGAGATGCCCGACGTGCCGCCCGTGGCCGAACCGCCCGTGTTTCCCGTCGTGGCCGATCCGGAACTCGTGAAGCGCGCGGGATCGGGTGTGTCCGTCGCTCCGGATCGGGAGGCGGTCGGCAGCGCGGTGCCGGGGTTCGTGGCCGTCGCGCTCGGGACGGAAACGGTCGTGCGCTTCGGCGGTTTCGGCCGCTTCGACGACTTGCTCCCGCCGCCGCATCCCGTCAGGACCAGTACGCCGGCCGTGGTCGCCGCGACGGCCAACGTCCCGACCCGGCAGATTCGTTTCTTCGTACCTCGCATGCTGCACACGCCCCCGTGATCGACTGTCGTAGGACTGTAGCCGGCCCGACCGGCCGCCGCCGGCATCCCCCATCCCACGGCGGCCGATTCGGCTCATTCGCAGGCCGTACCGTCCCCGTCCCGGTCCAGGTGCGCGCCGTAGCCGGGTTCGCCGCGATGGATCGGCGCGGCGCCGGCGGCCCGAACCGCGGTGCAGTTCTTGTAGTAGACCGGCCCGTCGCCGCCGGTGCTGCCGCCGCCCATGGTTCCGGAGGTGCCGGAGCCGCCGGACGAACCCGTCCCCGCCGAACCGCCGCTCGATCCCGTGCTCTTGCTCCCCCCGGTACCGACCGAGTCGCCCGCCGGCGTGGCGGGTGCCTTCGACGGTGTCGGCGTGGAGTTCGTCGAAGCCGCCGACGGCGACGGCGACGACGAGGACGGCGGCGCGGAAGGTGTCGGCGAGCCCGACGCGGTGGCCGAGGCCGGCTCGCCGCCGCTCCGCGAGGGCTTCGGCGAGCCGGACTTGCCGCCACCGTCCCCGTCGCACCCCGCCAGTGCCAGGGTCAGCACCACCGCCAACGCCGGCACGATCACCCCCGCACGCCGCCGCGTGGAACCGATTCTCGGCATGCCTGTACCCGATGTGCCCATCTGCGAGCTCCCCCCTCGATATGTGCCGCCCGGACTCTAGTCGCCGTCTCCGGCGCTGTCCGCCGGACCCGGGAGCCGGCACCGCTTTTCACGTTTCGCCGGGTATCTGGACCGGGCCCCGGAACGCACCTACGGTGCCTGGATGGACCGATTGAGCGCGATGGATGCCGGGTTCTACTTCGTCGAGGACGAGAACGTGCCGATGCACGTCGGATCCGTGCTGATCTTCGACGGGCCCGCCCCGTCGTACGGCGACGTGATCCGACTGTTCGTCTCGAAGTTGCCGGACGTGCCGCGCTACCGGCAGCGGGTACGCACGCTGCCGCTGCATCTGGGCCGCCCGGTGTGGGTGGACGACGAACACTTCCAGATCCTCTACCACGTGCGGCACACCGCGGTCCCCGCGCCGGGCGGCGCCGATCAGGTGCGCAACCTCGCCGGCCGGCTGTTCGCGCAGCGGCTGGACCTGACCAAGCCGCTGTGGGAGGTCTGGCTGGTGGAGGGCCTGGCCGACGGCCGCTGGGCGATCATCTCCAAGGTGCACCACTGCCTGATCGACGGCATCGCCGGCACCGACCTGCTGCAGATCCTGCTCGACTGGCGCAAGGACCCGGAGCCGCCCGGGGCCGACGAGTCGGCGGACCTCGACCCGTGGCTCCCGGAGCCCGCGCCGAGCACCGCGGATCTGATCGCGGACGGCCTGCGGGACGCCGTCGCGGCCCCGATCAAGCACCTGGCGGCGGTGCCCGCGCTGGCTCGGGAGATGCGCAGCGGCTCGGAGCTGACCGACATCGTCCGGGCGCTGGCCCGCAGCCTGCCCGGCACCGCCCATCGGCTCCTGGAGACCTCGGCCGGCTCGCTCAACGGCTCGATCGGGCCGCATCGGCGCTGGGTGTGGGCCGATGCGGAGATCGCCGAGATCAAACGGATCCGGAAGGAGTTCGGCGGCACCGTCAACGATGTGATCCTCACCGCGATCACCCGGGGCTTCCGCGATCTGCTGGCCGGGCGGGGCGAGTTGACGTCGGATCAGGTGGTTCGCTCGCTGGTCCCGGTGTCGGTGCGGGCGCCGCGCGAGCGCAGAACGCTCAACAACCGCCTCAGCGCGATCCTGGTGAACCTGCCGGTCGGCGAGGACGATCCGGCGGCCCGGCTCCGCTCGGTCCGCGAACAGATGGACGACCTCAAACGCAGCCGACAGGCGGCCGGCGCCGATGTCCTCACCAATCTGGGCAACTTCGCCGCGCCGACCCTGCTGGCCCTCGGCTCGCGCACCGCGCTGCGCTTCCCCCAGCGCTTTTTGCAGACGCTCACCACCAACGTCCCGGGCCCGCGCGTCCCGCTGTACATGCTGGGCCGCCCGCTGCGCGAGCTATACCCGTACGTCCCGATCGCGAGCACGATGCGCGTCGGCGTCGGCGTCTTCTCCTACCTGGACCACGTCACCTTCGGCATCACCGCCGACTTCGACGCGGTCCCCGACGTCCAATCCCTCGCCGACGGCATCCGCGCGGGCATCGACGAACTGCTGGAGGCCGCGGCCACTTCCCCCTGAACACCCCGGGGCGGAGAAAGGACCGGGGGCAGGGGCGGGAGAATGCCGGGATGAGCGCTTCGCGGGACATTCTCGGTCGGTCGGCTGCCGCGCCGGATCGTACGTTGCGGTACGGGGCGGGGGTGGAGCAGGTTGTCGATCTCTGGCAGGCGGCGGGCGAGTCGCGTGGGCTTGTCGTGGTGCTGCACGGCGGGTATTGGCGGGCGCGGTACGACCGGGGGTACACGTACTCGATGTGCGTCGCGTTGGCGGCCGAGGGGTATACGGCGGCGACCGTCGAGTATCGCCGGGCCGGGCAGCCGGGGGGTGGCCGGCCCGGGACTTTCGAGGACGTGGCCGCCGCCGTCGATCTGCTGGCGGCCCGGGTCCCCGAGCCGATGCTGCTGCTCGGCCACTCCGCCGGCGGGCACCTCGCGGTGTGGGCCGCGCTCCGCGATCGGGTGCCGGCGGGTGGCCCGGGTCGGCTGTCCGCGCCGCCGGCCCTGGCGGGGGCGATCGCGCTGGGCGGCGTACTGGACCTGGACGCGGCGCTGGAGCTGAACCTGGACGACGGCGCGGCGGCCGAGTTCCTGCCGGACCACTCCGAGTCCGTGCTCGCCGAGACCGACCCGGTCCGGCTGGCGGCGGGCGGGGTCGGCGGGCGCCGGCTGATCCTGCTGCACGGCGACGCCGACGAGCAGGTCCCGATCGCGCTGAGCCGGACGTTCGCGGCGGTCTCGGGAGCGGACCTGCGCGAACTCCCGGGAATCGGCCACTTCGAGCCGGTCGACCCGCTCTCGACGGCCTGGCCGGAGGTCACCGGAGCGGTCGCCGACGTACTGGGCTGATCGACGGCGGGCGCCTCGGGTGCCCGTGGCCCCTCAGCCGCGATTCGCCAGCAACACCCCGACGCCGCCGATCGCGATCCCGGCCAGCGTGGTCACCCGCAACGACTGATCGAGCAGGAGCCACGCGAGGAGCGCGGTCGCGGCCGGCGTCAGGAAGAACAGCGTGCCGACCCGACTGGCCGAGGACCGCCGCAACATCAGGTTGAGCAGCGTGAACACCCCGATCGAGTTGACCAGCACCATCCACGCGAGCGTGCCGAGGAACGGCCCCCAGGCGCCGATGTGCGGCGTCTCGAACAGCAGCGACCCCAGGCCGATGAACGGCGCGCTGACCAGGAACTGCACGGCCGTGCCGGTGCGCAGGTCGACGTCCTGCACATAGCGCTTCTGGTACACCGTGCCCACGCTGAGCCCGAGCAGCCCGACCACGGCCAGGACCAGCGCCGGTATCGACGTGCCGGCGGGGCCGGAGACGGCGAGCACGACCCCGATCGTGCCCAGGCCGAAGCCCAGCCACTGCCGCACGCTCACCCGCTCGCCGAGGACGCGCCCGGCCAACAGCGCGATCAGCACCGGATTGAGCCCCTGGACGAGGGCCGCCACGGCGGCGGACATGCCGAGCGACAGCGCCGTGTACAACGCGCCGAACTGGACCGCCTGGAACAGCAGTCCGGCCACCATCACGTGCCCGAGCCGTCGACCGCGCGGCCACGGCGCCCGCACGACCAGGGCGAACACGGCCAGCAGCGCTCCGGCGAGCACGAACCGGAAGAACATCAGCAACAGCGGCGGTGCCGCGTCCACCCCGATCGCGGCGACGATGAACCCGCTGCTCCACAGCAGCACGAACAGCGGCGGCACCGCCTTCCCGGCCGCGTCCGTTCGCCGTTCGCGCCCGGTCCGATCCGGCGGACGCCCGACGGCCGTCGGTGCCGACCGGCCGCCCGGAGCGACGTGCCGCCCGCTGTCCTGGGTGGTGTCTGCGACGGTCACTGGGACCCACTCCCGATCGACGAAGAATAACTGCCCAATCCGGTTACTCACCCTGGCCCGTCCGACACTAACCTGTCAAACGGGTTATCCTGACGGAGTGGCCTACACCTTCAGCGGCGGCGACGTCGCACTCGACCTGATCGGCACCGTCCAGGCGCGCCGCACCGAGGCGCGCGACCTCCTCGACACGCCGACCTCGCTCGCGTCCTGGACGGTCGCGGCCGGCCTCGTGGACACGCTTCCGGCGGTGGACGCACGGGGGCTCGCGGACACGATCGAGCTGCGGGAGGCCATGTACCGACTGGCCCTGGCGCACGAAACACCGCAGGGGTACGCCGGGCCCGACCGCGCTACGCTCAACCGCCTCGCGGCCGGCGAGCCGGTCCGACTCGCGCTGACCGCGGACGGCCGAGTGGAGCGCACCGGCGACCTCGCGGCGGTGCTGGCCGAGATCGCCCGCTCGGCGATCACGTTGTTCGGCGGGCCGGACGCGGACCGGATCAGGGAGTGCGAGGCGCCGCTGTGCACCCGGCTCTACGTGGACACCTCACGCCACGGCAGCCGCCGCTGGTGCGACATGCGCGGCTGCGGCAACCGGGCCAAGGCCGCCGCGTTCCGCGCCCGCCACCGCGGCGAGCCGGAATCCGCCGACGCCTGAGCGGTCGGCGCGCGCCGGCGCCGCGGGCGCGCACGCGACCGTCCGGGTCGGGCCCGATCACGCGACCGCCCCCGCTTCAGCGCCCCCCGAGCGTCGACGCCAGGATGCGCAGCGCCCGGTCCACCACGTCCCGGTCCGCGCCCGCGATCGGCTCCAGGAGCCCGTCGAGCGCGTCGATCCGCGCCCGCATCGCCGTCCGGGCACAGCGCCGGCCCGCCTCGGTGAGGCAGACCAGCACCGAACGGCCGTCCTCGGGGTTGGGCCGGCGCTCGACCAACTCCTTGCGCGCGAGCCGGTCCACACAGTGCGTCATGCCGCCGGAGGAGTACATCACCAGCGGCCGCAACTCCCGCAGCGTCAGGCCCGCTTCCTCCGGCCGGGTGGCCAGCACGGCCAGCACCATGTACTCCGGCGCGGTCAGGTCCAGCGCGCCGATGCTGCGCCGGTCGAACTCCTCCATCGCGATCATCGCCTGATGCATCCGCACCACGAACCCGACCGAGGACGCCTCCACATCCGGCAGCACCGCCGACCACGCGGCCACCACGGAGTCGGCGTAGTCGGCCTGTGCATCGCTCACGTCGTACTCCCTGGCAGCGCAACCCCACTCGGTCCCGGCCGCCACGGTAGCGGCGAAGGCCCCGGGCCGGCGCTAACCGGCCGGTGCCGTGCACGGCGCGCCGCCGCACACGTCGACGACCCTCCCGGTGGCCAGGAAGATCGCCTTCTGCTGCCGCGCCACCGGCGAATTACGCGGGTCCGAGTGCGGATCGCGGCCGTACTCGGGCCCGATCGGCGGCGTATTGGTCACCGGCGGGGCGGGCGAACCACTGTCCCAGACCACCAGGGCGGAGCCCCGGTACGGCCCGTGCGGCAGCGGCCGGATCCCCCAGTACGGATCCCGGTCGGGATTGCGCCCGGGGGCGATCGCGGGCTCGTGGATCCGCGCGCCGATCGTGCGCGCCTCGACCTCGGCGGTCACCGTGGAGACCTGGTGGTCGCCGAACGCGATCTGCATCAGCACGTCGTGGCGCGGCGTACCGGGCAACGATCCCCGGCCGAGGCCGCTCGCGTAGCCGTTGGTCTCGCCCCGGTCCCAGAGCATCTGGAACAGAGAAAGCACCACCTGTTGATCGAGCCTGTCCGGATAGGTCGCGTCCAGGATCCGTCCGTACGGCCCGAAGTCGGAGCTGCGGTTGAGCAGGACGCCGTAGTTCATCCCGGTCACCCCGAGCACCCCGCGCCTGATGTCCCGCGACACCGCGACCAGCGATCCGCCGAGGATGCCGCCCTGGCTGTTGCCGTCGAAGACCAGCCCCTTCGAGGTGTCGATCAGCGGTCGGCCGGCATCGGTACGAAACGCCGGGTCGGCGCCGAAGCCGCGCTCGTGGATCATGTCCCGGCCGAGGAACAGCGCGTTCAGGAACCCCTGTCGGGTGCGGTCCGGCACCGCGCCGAAGCTGCCGAGGTCGGCCAACGCCCGGGCGACGGTGGGCAGATCCTCGTCGGCCATGCCGATCCACTTGGTCGCGCAGAAGGTGATGCCGTGCTCGGCGGCCATCGCCTTGACGTTGCCGCCGCCCACCTCGTTGTTGCTGCCGAGCAGGCCGTGACCGTACAGCGACGCCTGCGAGGGGGTGTCGAACGCGCTGCGCGGAATCTCGCAACGGAACTGTGCCTGCTGGGTGTTGCCCGGCAGTTGGCGCGGCAGCCCGTCCCGCCCGAGATTGAGCGTGGAACCGGTGGGCCCGCCGGGGCGGTCGAGGTAGCTGGGGACGGTGACCGTCCCGGTGACCTCGCGGGCGATCCGCGAATCCTCCTGCGGCGTGGTGTTCTTGACACCCGTCACCGTGAACTGCGGTGCCCGATCACCGAGTCGGCCGAAGGCGTCGTCGCGCATCCGCAACATTCCCGCGGTGAGGCCGTGTTCGCTCGCGACGGTGAAATCCCAGGCCAGGTACAGGTCACGGCGCTCGACACCGGCCCGGTCCAGCCGGTCGAGGACCGGTCGCAGGCGCGCCTGGCGGGCCGCCAGGGGGTCGCGGCGCGGGAGGGTGCGGCCGGCGACCCTGGCGAACGCCTCGGGCGCGGCGAGCAGTCGGCCGTCGGCGCCGCGCAGGTCGCGCAGGCCGACCACGTAGTGGTGGCCCGGCGCGAAGTTCCGCGCGGGGTGGACCAGCAGCGCCTGCCTGGTCGGATCGACGGCGTTGGCGTCGAGTTCGGCCCAGTAGGGCCACCGTTCGCCGGTGTCGGTGTCCAGGACGACGATCGGTGCGTCGCGGGCGAGCGAGGCGCCGACGTCGGTGACGGGGGCCGCGCCGCTGCGGCCGAGGTCGACGCCGGGGACCCGGGTGGTCAGCGTCGAGCCGGGCGAGAAGCCGTCGTTGCGATTCCACGCGTCGGGGGTGGCGCCGTGCGGCATCATCGCCGCCGAGAAGGCGACCCGCCGCCCGGTCTCGGTATGCCGATCGGCTTGCGTGTAGAAGTCGTTCGGGAACGGCAACAAACACGCCGCCGGGTCGATCGGGTCGCACCCCGGTTCGCCGCCGGGGCCGTCCGGATGGGCCTCGGCGGCCGGTGGCGCCAGGAACACCAGGAGCAGCGCGGCCACGGCGACGATCGTCGCGGGTGTCCGGCGTCGGGAACGCACGCGGGTACGAGGCAGGGTTCGGCTCACTATTCCTCCAACTCCTACGGCGAGGGCTGTGCAGGAATATCAACCGCCATCCTGCAGGGCGGGCGGCACGAGGGGAACGGGCAACGCGGGACCCGGCGATCGGCGCGTGGGCGTCGCCGATCCACACTCGTACGGCGCAGCCCCGAGCGCGGGCGCCCATCCGCTCGACGACGATGGTTCGATGACGCCGTCCCGGACGCAGCCGCGCAGGCCAGGGCAGGCGCGGGCGTGACCGCCGTACTGGTCGCCGCCGGCGCCTTCCTGATGACCCTGCTCGGCGGCTGGGTGGCGCAGCGCATCGGCGATCGCCGGCATCTCGTACTCGGCCTCGCCGCCGGACTGATGCTCGGCGTGGTCGCGTTCGACCTGCTGCCCGAGTCGTTGTCGGCGGCGGGTGGGCGGATCGGCGGGGTGCCCCAGGCGCTGCTGATGTTCGTCCTGGGCTTCCTCGTGCTGCACGTGGTCGAGCGTTCGGTGGCGATCCACCGGGGCCACGAGAGCGAGTACGCCCCGCACGCCCATCACCACGGCCCGACCATGGGCGCCGACGGCCGGGTCAAGGGCATCGGACTGACCGCCGGCATCGCGCTGGTCGGGCACAGCGTGATGGACGGCTTCGCGATCGGCGCCGCGTTCCAGGCCGGCACCACCGTCGGCACGACGGTGGCGATCGCGGTGGTGGCGCACGACTTCGCCGACGGCTTCAACACGTTCACCGTCACCCGCATGTACGGCAACGACCGCCGCCGGGCCCTGACCCTGCTGGGCGCGGACGCCCTCGCGCCGGTGGCGGGCGCGGCCCTCACGCTGGCGTTCACCATTCAGGAGCACGCGCTCGGCCTGTACCTGGGTTTCTTCGCGGGCTTCCTGCTCTACCTCGCCACCGCCGACATCCTTCCCGAGGCGCACAGCCCACACCCGTCGGGCTCGACGCTGCTGTGCACGGTGGCGGGTGTGGGGTTCCTGTGGCTGGTCATCTCGTTGGCGCAGTAGGCGGCGCCGACGGTGCGGGTCGGCGCGCCGCCCGCCCCCGTGTTCAGCGGATCGGGCCCATACGTTCGATCAGGTCCCAGCGGTTTCCGTACAGGTCGCGGAAGACGGCCACTATCCCGTACTTCTCCCGGCGCGGCGGCTCCTCGAAGACCACGCCCGCCGCCAGCATGCGGGCGTGTTCGCGCGCGAAGTCGTCGGTGTACAGGAACAGTCCGACCCGGCCGCCCGTCTGGTCCCCCACCCGGGAGCGCTGCTCGTCGTCCACCGCCCTGGCCAGCAGTACGGCCGCCTCGTTCGGTCCCGTGCCGGGCGGGGCGACCACGACCCAGCGTTTCCCGTCCGCCATCGGGGTGTCCTCGCGCAGGTCGAACCCGAGCGCGCCGGTATAGAACGTGATCGCCTCGTCGTAGTCCCGCACCACCACCGCGACCAGCCCGAGCCGATTCATCGGCCCACCCCGACCGGTACCCGTGTGGCGACGCCCTCGATGGTCATGCGGCCCAAGCTACCTTCCGGGTCCGCCATCCGACCGCGACGGGTCGTCGACACACCGGCGGGTTGGTCCCGGCGGGCGCGGGGTCGTGCGCCGCGCTCGGATTCCGCTCTGGGCGGACCTTCTTGCCTTCCCTTCGTATCGGCGTAACTTGAATTACATGATTACAACGAAGCAGGAAGCAGTGCGCGGCTGGTTCACCGGACGCCTGCCGGAGGGCTTGTTCACCGCGCTGGTCGAGGTGACCGTCGACCGCGAGGAGATCACCGTCATCGGCCGTATCCCCGAGCCGGAACTCGCCGAGGAGGTATCGGCCGACGAGCGGGAGGCCGCGCTCGACGGCCGGATCGCCGAGTTCCGCGAGCGCACCCGCGAGGACCGCATGGCGGTGGCCCGCGAGGCCGAACGCCGCTTCGGCCGCAAGGTCTCGTGGGGCGTCGAGTGCGGCGGCACCCGCGCCCTCTACACCAACGTCTCCGTACCGGTGATGACCCGGCTCCGCCAGCCCGAACGCCAGGTCCTGGACACCCTGGTCGCGGGCGGCGTCGCGCGCAGCCGCAGTGACGCGCTGGCCTGGTGCGTGCGCCTGGTGCAGCGCAACACCGACACGTGGCTCACCGATCTCCGCGACTCGCTGGAGCATGTCGAGCGGGTCCGCTCCCAGGGGCCCGACACCCCCGCCGAGTAGAGCCCCCACACGTGCGCCGTGCCCGTCGCCCGCCCGGCGACGCGGCACGGCGTACGCGTGTTCGCCGAGTGACGGCACGCGGCGCGACGCGCCCGGCCCCCTCGGCCCGAGTGGCATCGACACCCCGACATGAGCGAGATCAGCGCTCGCAAACGAGAGCAGTGCTCTTGACGTGGAGCACGGGACGCAGAATGATGCTCTCGGGCGAGAGCGGTGCTCTCGCAAGCCACGGGGAGGCTCGCATGATCGTGCTCTATTGGACTGTGATGACGTTTCTGTTCCTGGCCGAGTTGGCCGCCATCGCGGCCACCGCCTACTGGGGGTTCACGCTCGCCGCCGGGTGGGCGGTGCGGATCCTGGTCGGATTGGCCGCGCCGACCGTGATGATCCTCCTCTGGGGACGGTTCGCCGCCGCCAACAACGCCGATGCGCTGACCGGGCTTCCGCGCGTGTTGTTCGAGATCGCCTGGTGGGGCGCCGGCATCCTCGCGTTCGTCGCGGCGGGCCTGCTCCCCGGCGCGATCGGCGTCGCCGTCGCCCGCGTCACCGGCCTCGGCGCCCAGCGCGGCAAGGCCCGCGCGGCGCGCCGCTGAGCCGCGCCCCGGGCCCTGTCCGGCGGCTCAGGCCAGGCGCCGGCGGAGCCAGTGCAGCGCGCCGTGGGCCTGGGCGCGTTGGAACGGGCGCAGGGTCGGCAGGCCGTTCGGGGCCGGCCGCAGGGAGTTCGCGGCGAAGAATCCGGCGGCGGCGGCCAGTACGGCGGTGACCCGGTCCGGGTCCACCCCCCGTCGGGCCAGATGGGCCTCGATCGGGTCGACGGCGGCGTCGCCGTTGTGCATGATCACGCTCGGCGCCATCAGGACCACGTCGATCCAGGACGCCCCGCGCACGGCCCACGGCCAGTCGACGAACACGACCCGGTCCGGGGTCAGCAGGATGTTGTCCGCACGCAGGTCGCCGTGCACCAGCGCGGTGCCCTCGGCGGCGGTCGGCCAGTACGCCTCGTGCGCGGCGATCCGGTCGACGTTGGCGCACGTCCACGCGCCGAACGACTCGGGATCGAAGCCGCGTCGCCACGCCCCGAAGGTGACGCCCAGCGCCTCGGCGACGGTGGGCACCTCGATCGGGGACGGGTCCAGGACGGCGCCCAGGTCGGCGCAGGCGGCCAGGACCCGGGTCAGGTCCTCCGGGCGCCAGGGCTGGGCCGGCGTGTGCCCGTCGATGTCCTCGAAGGCCAGCGCCACCCAGCCGTCGAGGTCGACCTCGGCGAGCAGGCGCGGCACGGGGGCGCCGGGCGGGATGGCGGCGGCGACCCTGGCCTCGGCCCGGTGCAGGGCGGGCGAGTCGGGGTTCGCGTCGGCGCCGACGGCCTTGACGAACGCCCGTCGGCCGTCCGCGAGTTCGACTCGGGCGGCGATGCCGGGCGAGAATCCGCCGACCTGGGTGGCGGCCCGCACGACCCGGGCGCCGAGCCGCGCCTCGACCGCCGCGCGCAGCTCTTCCGGCGCGGCCTCCCACGGCACGCGCACCCCGGAGGCCACGGGCGCGGCTTCGGACATCCCGGGCGCCTCCGCCTCGGGCGACGTCGTACCGGTCCGCTGCGCGCTGCTCTCGCTGGTCATCGGACCAGGATTTCCGTCCGCCGGCGCCCGGGCAAACCGTTTATCCGCGCCCGCACCGCGACCGGAATCGACGACCCGGGTCCGCGCCGGGCCCGATCCGTGTCGTTCCGCGCCCGGATCCGCGCCGGCGGTTCCGCCGTTACCGTTCCGTCCAACTTCGGCCATGTGATGTCCACCTGGCGCACCGTGGGCCGCCGCTACCGTGACGGCCATGATCCGCATAACTGTTTCCCACCCCGGAGTCGTCCGGTGATCGGTTGGTTCGAAGCCGTCGTACTCGGCTTGGTCCAGGGGCTCACCGAGTTCCTGCCGATCTCCTCCAGCGCACATCTGCGCATCGTGTCGGCGTTCGCCGGCTGGGAGGATCCGGGTTCGGCGTTCACCGCCGTGACCCAGATCGGGACGGAAAGCGCCGTCCTGATCTACTTTCGCAAGGACATCGGCAACATCGTCGGCACGTGGGTGAAGTCCCTGTACACGCCGTCGCTGCGCGGCGAACTCGACGCGCGCATGGGCTGGTACATCATCGTCGGCACGTTGCCCATCGGCGTACTCGGCCTGATCTTCCAGGACACGATCGAGACCACGTTCCGCGATCTGCGGCTGATCGGCACCACGCTGATCGTGTTCGGTCTGATCCTGTTGATCGCGGACCGGATGGCGCTGAACAACCGGGGCATGGAGAAGCTCAACGGCAAGGAGTCGCTGATCTACGGCTTCGCCCAGTCGCTGGCGCTGATCCCCGGCGTCTCACGCTCGGGCGGCACGGTCACGGCGGGCCTGCTGATGGGGTATCGCCGCGAGGTCGCGGCGCGCTACTCGTTCCTGCTGGCCATCCCGGCGGTACTGGCCTCCGGCGGCCTGGAGTTGTTCAAGATCGGCGAGGGGCCGGCGCCGGCGTGGGGGCCGACGATCGTGGCCACGCTGGTGGCGTTCGTGGTCGGCTACGCGGCGATCGCCTGGTTCCTGAAGTTCATCAGCACGCACAGCTTCACCGTGTTCGTGGCGTACCGCGTCGTGCTGGGCCTGGTCGTGCTCGGCCTGGTGATCTTCGGCGCCCTCGAACCGACGGCGGGCGCGGCGAAGTAGGTCCGCGCCGATCCGGAAAGCCGTTCGGCGCCGCCATGTACGGCGAGGCCGAACGGCCCACCGCCGCCGGCGCCGGGGTCACTCGTCGCCGAGCATCGCGAACACGAAGGCCAGCCGTCGGTCGAGCCACGGCGCCGGGATCCGGACCGGCTTCCCGCGCCCGTCCGTCGTCATCACCAGGTCGCCGGCCGCCTTCCAGGCGAGTACGCGCGGGCGTACCGGGCCCATCGAACCTTCGGGGCCACCGAGCACCGTGTCGAACGTCAGGCTCAGCGCGGTGTCCGCCGTGTGGGCGGCCAGGCGGCGCGGATCGGTCGTCGCGAAGAGGTTGCGGCCGACGATCTCGGGCCGGCCGGGCTGGTCGATGCGCCAGGTGTGCTTGAGCGGTCGCCGGGTGGGCGGAACGCGCCGGATGGTGCCGACGGGTTCGCCGTCGGCGGCGCGGACCCGGTCGTGCCGTACGTCGTCGATCGTCTCGGCGGGGTCCACCGTGCAGAGCAGGTCGCCGTCTGGGAGGTACAACGAGCGGCGGTCGTCCCCGGCGAGCGCACACGGGGTGAAGAAGTCCCCCGGGCCACCACCGCGCAGGATCCGCACACCGACCGCGGAACCGGCCGCACGATTGTTTGTCCCGCCGCTCGACAACGAGCCGTAGCGGAACGCGGTGACGCGCTGCCAGGCGGGCGCGTCGGGGTCGAACCCGGCACCGGGGTCGGAGTCGGGACCCGGGTCGCCCGTCGCGACGGGATCCTCCGAGCCCGGTACCGACGCCGTATCCATCCCGGCCGTCGGCGCCGCCTCGCCCCGTCCCCTGCGCCGCCCGAACACCATCCGACCCCGGTCCTCCTCCGTCACGACACGTCGACCCGCGCGCCGGTCGCACCGTCGTACGACCGGACCATCCGCGCTCGACCGTATCGGGCGGGCTCAGAGCTGCCCGAAGTCGTCCCCCGCGTCGTCCTCCGCCTCGTCGCCGAAGTCGTCCTCGAAGTCCGCGCCGTAGTCCTCGCCGAAGTCCTCCTCGAACCCGGCGCACACGGCCTTGCGGCCGCCGCTGCGCAGCTCGACCCGGAAGCGCCGGGTCAACGCGGCGACCACGAGCAGACCGCGCCCGGCCTCGGCGTCTTCCAACACCTCCACGGGAGAGGGCAGCGAACACGGCAGGTGATCCAACACCTCGACCCACAACATCCGGCCGTGCAGCGACGCGGACACCTCGTAGTCGCCGTAGTCGCCGGCGTGCTCGACCGCGTTCGAGGCCAGTTCGGAGGTGACCCGGACCGGATCGTCGGACTCGAACCCGACCCGCTCGCAGAAGCGCCGCACATGGGCGCGCGCGGCGGAGACGGTCTGCGGTTTCGACACGAGCCGTACGGTCGAACGTGTCCTGGACACGGTGGTGGCCACGTCTCCCCCTCCAGTCGGTCGGGCTGCTGAGAGCACCGTGATCGAATACTTCCTGGAAACGGGCCCGAACTGCGATTTTCGGTCACCGATCGACCGCGATCTGGTAGAAACCGCGGCAAGATCGGTGGACTACTTGGAAGTTACCGAATCCGAGGCCCTTCCGGGCGGATCGTTTGGCAAAAAAACCGCGCGTCGGACCGGACATCCCACACCCGGGCCGGCAACCCGCCGTCGTACCCCGGGAGTTCGTCGAAATCCCAGGTCAGCCTATCGAGCCGAGAACGGTGGGCGCGGCGAAACGCGGGACAACGACGCGTCGACGGAGCACCGAATCGCCGACGACGAACGACCCGACCCCCCACCGGGGATCGGGTCGTTCGTCAACGGCGGCGCGGGTTCGAGGGGCGGGCTCAGAAGCGGATCGAGCGCTCGATCGACTCGACGTCCCGCAAACGCTCGGTCGCGCTGCTCGGCGCCGAGGACAACAGGTAGATCGGCACCGCGCCGGTGTCGATCACGGTGACCCGGAGCCGGAACGGCGCCACGTCGCGGTTCTCGGGGGTGCTCTCGATGTCCATCAGCCACGCGTTGCGCCCGTCGAGGCGGGCCGCCTCGCTGGAGCGCACCACGTCCTGGGCCTTGGCCGGGTAGATCAGTTCGAGCTGGGCCCGGCCGATGGTCTCCGCCATCTCCGGCATCGATCGCGGCTTGGCGGTCACGTACGCCTTGGTGTCGACCACGCCGACCATGAACGTGCCGAGCGGGTTGTTCGGGTCGGGCGTGGGCTTGGCCGTCGGGTCGGTCTTCTTGGGGTCGACGGTGGAGGCGACCGAGGAGTACAGGCCGTAGATCGGGTCCGGCGGCTTGGCGTACCAGCCCTGGGGCAGCACGTAGGACACGTGCGCCTTCTCGTCGCGGATCTCGCCGGGCCGGGCCGAACGGGTGGCCGCGGGGGGCGCCGACTCGCCGTCGCCGGCGTTGTCGTCGCCCGGTCCGCACGCGCCGACCGCGATCAGCGCGGCCAGCGTCGCTCCGAGGGCCGCGCGCCTCATCCCAGGACCTCCGCGTCGCCCCCGTCGACCTCCACGTCGCCCGCCTCGACCGCGGCCCGGTAGGCCGCCTCGACCTCGCTCGTGGCCGCGCCCTCCCGGTCGAGCAGGTGCGCGTACAGCAGGCGCGAGCCGGCCAGGTCGGCGTCGAGCGCGCGCCGGATGTGCTCCCGGGCGGCCTCGGTTCGGCCCGCGTCCAGTTCGGCGTCGCCGAGGTCGACCAACGCGTCCTCCTGGCCCGCCTCGACCGCGCGGGTCAGCCAGGCGATGCCGTCGTCGACGGCGTCGCCGTTGAGCAGCAGCCGGCCGAGGTTGGCCATCGCGAACTCGTCGCCCGCCTCCGCCGCCGGGCGCAGCAGCGCCTCCGCCTCGGCGGCCCGGTCGAAGTCCTGGAGGAAGGCCGCGAAGTCGTTCGGCGCGTCGGGGTCGCCCGTCTCGATCGCCGAGACGTACCAGCGCTCGGCCGCCTCCGGCTCGTCGAGCGCGTCGGCGAGCAGGTTGGCGATCGGCAGCGCCCAGCGCGTCTCGCCCAACCGGTGCCGGTCGATCAGCAGGTCGACCGCGGCCTCCGCCCGGCCGGTGACCTCCAACAACTCGCTCAGCGCGTCCACGGCCTCCGCGTCGCCCTCCGCCAGGGCCCGGCGCAGTACCGCCTCGGCGGTCTCGTCGCCGCCCGCGAACATCAGTTCGCCTGCCTTGCGCCGGGCTTCGGGCGCACCGGCGTCGGCCGCTTCGAGGTAGAGATCGACGGCGACGTCCATGCGTCCCTCGCGCACTGCTCGGTCGGCCTGGGCGAGGTGGTTCGTGCCGGACATGGTCCTGCTTTCGGATCGCGGGGCGTAGGCCCACGAGCCTGCCACATCACCGGGCTTTCGACGTGGTCGGCACGGACGGCGCCCGTCGAGGCCGGGCGCCCGGCCGGTGCGTGCCGCCGCTCGGAGACCGGGCGCGCCGGCGCTCAGAACGGATGCGGCGCGATCTCTCCCCGCATCGTCACCCACTGCGTCTCGGTGAACGCCTCGATGTTGGCCTCCGGGCCGCCGAACCGGGCGCCCGTGCCCGATGCCGCCTGGCCGCCGAAGGGGGCGTTGGCCTCGTCGTCGACCGTCTGGTCGTTGATGTGCACCAGGCCGGTGGGGATCGCGTCGGCGACCCGCATCGCCTGTCCGACGTCGCCGAGGATGCCGAGCGAGAGGCCGTACTCGCTGTCCCGGGCCAGCGCGATCGCCTCCTCGACGGTGCCGAACGGGACGACCGGCGCCACCGGTCCGAACACCTCGTCGGCGTACGCGGGCATCGTCGGCCGCACGTCCGCCAGCACGGTCGGCCGATAGAACAGCCCCTCGTACGTGCCGCCGGCGGCCAGGCGCGCGCCCGCGGCCACGCTGTCCCGGACCAGGCCGTCGATGCGGCGCAGTTGCCGCTCGTCGATGATCGGGCCGAGCGCCACGTCCTCCGTCGCGGGGTCGCCGACCGGCAGGTGATCGGCCTTGGCGGCCAGGGCGGCGACGTAGTCCGGGTACAGGCTCTCGTGGACGAGGTGGCGGCCGGTGGCCATGCAGATCTGGCCCTGGTGCAGGAACGAACCCCAGGCGCCGGCCGCCGCGGCGCGGTCGAGGTCGGCGCCGGGGAGCACGATCAGCGCGTTGTTGCCGCCCAGTTCCAGGTGGGCGCGCTTGAGCAGGCGTCCGCAGGTCTCGCCGATCCGGCGGCCGGCGGCGGTGGATCCGGTGAACGAGACGATCCGTACCTCGGGGGCGGACACCAGGGCCGCGCCCGTGTCGGCCCCGCCGGGCACCAGGTGCAGTACGCCGGCGGGCAGGCCGGCCTCCTCCAGGATCCGGGCGAGCACCACGCCGCCGCCGATCGCCGTGCGCGGGTCCGGCTTGAGCAGGACGGCGTTGCCGAGCGCGAGCGCGGGCGCGACGGAGCGGATCGACAGGATCAGCGGGTAGTTGAACGGCGCGATCACGCCGACCACGCCCGCCGGGCGGCGGCGGGCCAGGCTCCAGCGCGGCTGGGTCGACGGGAGCACCAGGCCCTGCGGATGCGCCGCGAGCGCCGACGCCTCGAAGCACTCGGCCGCGGCGAAGCCCACCTCGACGGCCGCCTTGGCCGGGACCGATCCGGACTCGCGGACCAGCAGGTCCCGGATCTCCTCGGCGTGCCGCTCGAACAACAGCCCCGCGCGGCGCAGTACGGCGGCGCGTTGGTCGTACGGCCGGGCAGCCCAGTCGCCCTGAACCGCGGCGGCGGCCGTCGCCGCGCGGGCGACGTCGGCGGGATCGGCCGCGCCGACCACACCCAGCACCTTCCCGGTCGCGGGCGCGACCGCCTCGTACGTCCCTCCGGACCCGGGCGTCCACCGCCCGTCGAAGATCTTCCCGGTCCACGTGCCGTCGGCAAGCAACATGCGGCGTCCTCCCAGGCGATCGGCCGCGCGGGTCGCGGCGGACCTGCTCGCGACCTCGACGTGCCCGATACGCCCGGATGCTGCTACGGATTCCTCGCCTGCGAACCGATTCCTTCCACTCACCGGAAGGGTGGACGGACGTGTCGTGTGATGGGGTGTCCCCATGACCGCCGCGACCTCGCCCGTGATCTCCCTCGGCTTCCGCACCGACCTGATGCTGCTCACCCTCCAGGGCAGCCGAGTCGAGGAGCGGGACGGCTACCGGGTCGTCCGTACGCCCGCCAACCCCACCTTCCACTGGGGCAACTTCCTCCTCCTGCCCGCTCCCCCGGCCCCCGGCGCCGCGGCCCGCTGGGTGGACACCTTCCGCCGGGAATTCCCCGACGCGGACCACGTGGCCCTCGGCGTCGACGGCACGGACGGTGCCGCCGGCGACCCGGCCGACCTCGCCGCCGCCGACCTGCACGTCGAGCGCGGCACGGTCCTGACCGCCGCGTCCCTGCGCCCGCCGGCCCGTCCCCACACCACCGCGACCTACCGCGTCGCCGCCGGCGACGACGACTGGGCCCAGGCGCTCGCGCTCAACGAGGCCGGCAACACGGACTTCGAACCCGCCGCCTACCGCGAATTCGCCGCCCGCCGCCTGGCCGGCTTCCGCGCTCTGCAGGAACGCGGCCACGGCGCCTGGTTCGGCGCCTTCGAGGACGGCCGACTCCGCGCGGGCCTGGGCCTGTTCACCGACGGCCGCGGCCTGGCCCGCTACCAGACCGTCGGCACCCACCCCGACCACCGCAACCGCGGCCTGGCGTCCGGCCTGGTACACGCCGCCGCCGAACACGCCGCGACCCACTGGTCCGTGACCACCCTGGTCATCGTCGCCGACCCCGACTACGTGGCGATCGACCTCTACCGCCGCCTCGGCTTCGCCGGCACGGAAACCCAGATCCAGCTCCAGATCGTCCCCGGCTGAGCACGCCGGGCGTTGCGTCAGGGACGGGCGAAGCCGATGGCGGCTTCGCCGGTGTACATCAGGAACGTCAGGGTTTCCTGGAAGTAGAGGTGGACACCCGCGTCGTCGTGGGACAGGTAGCCGATGGACAGGTCCTGGCCCAGACGCAGTTCGTAGTCGCCGCCTCGGGTGGACAGCACGAACGCGCCGTCGATGGCGGGGGCCCAGATCGGCTCGCCGGCCAGGATCCGGGTCAGGTGTTGGCGGATCGGGTAGCCGTGGTCGGCGGCCTCGTTCACCGCGGTGTACGCCTGCGGGCCGAGCACCAGGTGGTACGGGCCGTTCACGCCGGCCAGGCGCAGCTCGGTCAGCGCCCGGCTGACCGCGTCCGGATAGTCGCGGGCGTCGGTCGGGAGCGACACCGGCACGTTCGTGGACGCCCGGCGGACGCCCTCGATCGACGCCGCCGGGTAGCCCTCGAAGATCAGCCGGTCCTCGGTGAACGCCATCTTGCGCGCCGCGTCCTTGACGGGCTGCCAGTCCGCGTCCGCGGCCCCGCGCTCGACCGCGTCGACGGCGCCGCGGGCCACGGTGAACGGCACGCGCAGTTCGATCAGCGGGCGGAATCGGCGGCTGCGGGCCAGGACTCCGTCGGCGGGCGGCTCCAGGTCGGTCAGGTGGCCGGTCCCCACACCGGCCGCCGCGCTGCCGTCCGGCCCGGTCACGTCGACGACGCGCCGGCCCGCGACGTGCTGCTTGAACGTACGCCTGGCCTCGTCCTCGAGGTCGGCCCACGCGGCGTCGGAGATCGGCGCGAGTTCGCGGTGGAGGTTGTTCATGGGGTGAGGCTCCTGGTCTCGGGGGCTGTCGCGGGGTGGGCTGCGGGGTCGACCGGGTCGGCGTACGGGTCCGGGCCGGCCGCGCCGAGTGCCCCGATGCCGAGCGAGCCGTCCGCGCGCAGCGCCGCCGGGGCCGGGTCGACCGGGGCCGCGCGCTCGATCGGCGCGTCCGGCGGGCCCGGCGGGTCGTCCAGGAAGTCCGCCGTCGGCACGAAGAACAGCCCGCCGGTGACCGCCGTCGAGAAGTCCAGGATGCGGTCGTAGGTGCCGGCCGGGCGGCCGATGAACATGTTCTCCAGCATCTGCTCGGTGACGCTCGGTGTGCTGGAGTAGCCGATGAAGTAGGTGCCGAACTCGCCGCTGCCCACCGATCCGAACGGCATGTTGTCGCGCAGGATGTCGCGCTCGGTGCCGTCCGGGTCGGTGATCGTGGTGAGCGCGACGTGCGAGTCGATCGGCTTGACGTCGTCCGGCAGTTCGAGGTCGGACAGCTTGGTCCGGCCGATCACCTTCTCCTGCGCCTCCACCGGCAACGCGTTCCAGGCCCGCATGTCGTGCAGGTACTTCTGGACGATCACGTAGCCGGCGCCGACGAAGTCCGGGTCCTCCTCGGCGGTGATCGTCACCGCCTCGAAGGCGTCCCGCCCCTCCGGGTTTTCGGTGCCGTCGACGAAGCCCATCAGGTCCCGCTGGTCGAAGTAGCGGAAGCCGTGCACCTCGTCGACCACGGTCGCCGCGCCGGCCAGCCGGTCGGTCAGCACGGTGGCCAACTCGAAGCACAGGTCGATCGACCGCGCGCGCAGGTGGAAGAGCAGGTCGCCGGGTGTGGACACGGCCCGGTGCCTGGCGCCCACCAGTTCCCGGAACGGGTGCAGTTCCGCCGGGCGCGGGCCCGCGAACAGCCGATCCCAGGCGTGTGAGCCGATGCCGACGACACACTTCAGGTCGCGCTCGGGGAGCCGGAAGCCGACCGAGCGGCGCAGTCCGGCCAGATCGGCGAGCAGGTCGCGGACCGTGGCCTCGGCCGCGGGGTCGGCGTCGATGGTCAGGACCAGGAACATCGCCGTCGTGGCCGGCAGGCCCAGGATCTCCTGCGGCCGGGGCGGCGGCGTCGCGTCGGTCTGTACGCACATGCCGTGGCAGATCGACGGATCGCGGGCACGGCAAACCTGATTCGGCCGAGGCGATCATGGCGGGGCACGCCCGCGTGGGGGCGGGCGGGGCGACGATAGCCTTCCCGGGCGGGTCGAAACCGGGTGCGGCGGCGAGCGGTTGGGGGCGGGATGGAGTGGAGTTTCACTCGGACGCGGCTGCGTGAGGGGTACGCGATCGCCGAGGTGGACGCCTTTTTGGCGCTGGTGCGGGGCAGCCTGGACGGCACGGTCGCGGTGCCGGTGACGGCGGCGCAGGTGCGTGAGCAACGATTCGCCACGGTGCGGCTGCGCGAGGGGTACGACGAGGACGAGGTGGACGCGGCGCTCGACGAGATCGAGGCGAGGTTGGCCGCGCGGGCGGGGACGTGGGGGTCGGCGGGGGCGGTGGTGGACGCGGACGCGGCGGGGGCGGGCGGGGCGGATTCGGGTTCGGGTTCGGGTTCGGGTTCGGGTTCGGCGGACACGCACGTGGGGGTGAACCGGTTCGCCGAGGCTCGGGCGGAGGCCGATGTGAAGGCGGTCGCGCTGCGGCCGGCGGGCGAGCGGTTCGACCTGGTCCGGCGCGGCTACGGCCGGGACGAGGTGGACGCGCTGGTGGGTCGGGTCGATGCCGCGCTGCGGGGGCGGCTGCGGTTGGCGCCCGAGGAGGTCTTGGCCGACCGCTTCGACATCGCTCGACGCGGCTACGACCGCGCGCAGGTGGACACGTGGCGGGACCGGGTCGCGGACCTGCTGGTGCGCCGGGGGTTGGACGACCCGGCGACGGGCTGAACCCGGCGCGCGGTGGTGCTCGGTACCATTTCCGGGTGAATCCCGGAACCGTCAGAAGCCTCGGTCGCGGCCTCGACGTGCTGTTCTCGATGGCCGACACCGGGGAGCCCGAAACCTCGTCGGCGATCGCCGAGCGGCTCGGCCGGGGCCGGGTACAGGTCTCGCGCACCCTGCGGAGCCTGGCGGCGGCGGGCCTGGTGACCCGGGATCCGGCGAGCCTGGCCTATGGGCCGAGTTGGCGATTGCGGAGCCAGGCCGGGCGGGTGGTGCGGGCCCGCCTCGCGGCGGAGGGCCCGGGCATCCTGCGCGAGGCGTCGGCGGCGACCGGGGCGAGCACCTTCCTGGCCGAGGTGCGCGGCGACGGCTCGGTGGCGATCGCCGAGCATGTGCCCTCCGGGCTCTCCTGGGTCGGCCGGTCCTATCCGCTGCACTGCGACGACGCGGGACAGGCGCTGCTGTGGGACTGCGACCGCGAGGAGTTGGAGATCGTCTTCGCGGGCACCGAGTTCATCGCGTACGGGCCGACCGCGCCGGCCGACGTGGCCGAGTTCGAGGCACGGTTGATCGCCGCCCGTGCGCGCGGCTGGGCCGTGGTGGACGGGGAGTCCGAGCCGGGGGTGTTCGCGGTCGCCGCACCGGTGCGGGACTTCTCCGGCGAGGTGGTCTGCGCGCTGCACACCGAGGGACCGTCGGAGCGCCTGGCGCCGTTGGCCGACGAGCACGGCCCGGTGATCAGGACGCTGGCCGATCGGCTGTCCGGTCTGCTCGGGTGGCGGCCGGCCGAGGCTCCGGAGCGGCTCCCGTCCTGATCTGAAGGGCCCGCGCCGCCTCGGCGACCGAGGCCGCGATCTCGGCGGTGTGCCCGCCGAGTCGAAAGCGCGGCACGGCGAGGCTGAGGGCGGCCGTGATCGCGCCCAGGCGGTCCCGTACCGGCGCGGAGAAATCCACGACGTCGTGTTCGAACTCGCGGTCGGCGACGACCACTCCCGCTGCGCGTGCCTCGGCGTTGCGCGCGGCGAGCGTGGCCAGGTCCCGGGCCGCGCGCGGGCCGCCGCCGACCAGGCTCACCCCGTCGAGGAGTTCGGCGAGTTCCCGGTCCGAGTGGTCGAGCAGCAGCGCCCGCCCCGGCCCGGTGCACCACAGCGGGGTCAGCGCGCCGGGCGTGGCGGCGACGTAGGACGCCCAGTGACTCGCCTCGGCCCCGACCGTCAACACGGCCGTCCCCGACCGCACCGACAACCACGCCGGCTCGTGCCGTCGCGCCACCAGGGCACGCAGCAACGGCCGCGCGCCGCGCAGCAGTTCGCCGTCGCCCGCGGCGGCGGCGAGGGCGAACCAACCGGGTCCGGCCCGCCAGCCGCGCGACGGCTCGTCGCGCTCGACCAGGCCGGCCGCCGCGAGGTCCTTGAGCATGCGGGAGGTCTGCGCCTGGTCGAGCCCGATCCGCTCGGCGAGCTGGGCGTTTCCCGGGTAGCCGGTCGAGCCGAGTTCCGCCGCGACGATCGCGTCGAGGAGGGCCAGGCCCCGGTCGAAGGTGGTGGTCACGCCCGCAACCCTAGTGCGCTCAAGGTCGGTCCGGCGCGCCCGGGGCGGTCTTTGAGATCAAAATAAACACAAGTCATTGACGATTATGAACGCGCCCTTCATGATTCCGGTACCCCACCGAAGGAGGGCCGGATGACATCGGCCAGTCCCCGCACGTCCCGTCGCGCGCCGACCCGCCTCGACGCGCCCGCCATGCTGCTGTGCGCGATCGTCGGCCTCGACACCTTCGGCGCCGTCGCCGCCAACGGCCCCCAGGGGCTGACCTGGATGGTCGTCCTCGGGCTGCTGTTCTTCGCCCCCTACGGGCTGCTCATCGCCGAACTCGGCGCCGCCTTCCCCCACGAGGGCGGCCCGTATACCTGGACCAAACTGGCCTTCGGCCGCCTCCCCGCGGGCATCAACCAGGTCTTCTACTGGATCTCCAACCCGGTGTGGCTCGGCGGCTCGCTCTGCATCGTCGCGCTGACCACCTTCGAGACGTTCTTCCACCCGCTGCCCGGCGCCTGGCAATACCTCGCCGGCGCGATCTTCGTCGGCGCCGCCGGATACGCCGTGCACGCCTCTGAGACCGTCGGCCGCCGGGTCACCCTCGCCGGCGCCCTCGCCCGCATCCTGCTGCTCGGCTTCTTCGTCCTCTCGCTCGCGGTCTACGCCGTCCGCCACGGCGTGCAGTCCCAGCCCGGCGGCGACTACCTGCCCACCTACCTCGGCCTGGTCGCGCTCACCCCGGTCATCGCCTTCAACTACATGGGCTTCGAGATCCCCAGCGCCGCCGAGGCGATCGGCAACCCGCGCCGCGAGGTACCCGCGGCCCTGCTGCGGGGCGGACTCGGCTCGGCCCTGCTGTACGGCGTGCCCATCCTCGGCACCCTCCTCGTACTCCCGGCCGAGCGGCTCGGCTCGCTGTCCGGGTTCATCGATGCCTGCCGTGCGGTGTTCACCGTGTACGGCGGCCATGTCACCGCCGACGGCGACATCGTCCTCACCGGCGCCGGCGCGGTCCTCGCCAAGGTCGCCGCCGCCGGCCTGATCATCGGACTGTTCACCAGCGGCACCGCCTGGGCCATGGGCCTGAGCCGCGCCCAGGCGGTGGCCTGCGCGGACGGCGCCGGACCCGCCTGGTTGGGTCGGGTCTCCGCCCGCACCGGCGCCCCGGTGCGGGTCAACCTCCTGTCCACGGCGATCGCCGCCACCGTGATGGTCGCCTCGATCGCGCTCACCGACGGCGACGCCCGCAAGTACTTCAGCGCGGGCATCGGCCTGGCCATCTCCGCGACCGCCATCTCCTACCTGCTCACCTTCTCCTCGTTCCTGGTGCTGCGCCGCAAGTACCCCGACACACACCGCCCCTACCGGGTACCCGGCGGCGCCGCCGGTGCCTGGACGGTGACCGTGCTGACCGTCGGCACCATGCTCTTCACGGTCGTCGCCCTCGTGTGGCCCGGCCTCGGCGTCGGCTGGTTCGGCACCTCCGGAACACCCGCCGACTACCTCCCGGACGGATTCGCCGGCCAACGCGGCGCCTACACCGCGAGCCAACTCGTCCCCATCGCGCTGATCCTCGCGATCGGCCTCCTCTTCCACCTGCTCGGGCGACGCGCCCGACCTTCGACCACCCCCGACCGAGGAGTCACCGTTGACGCTGCCTGACCACGCCGAGATCGTCGTCGTGGGCGGAGGTACGGCCGGCTGCGTCGTCGCCGGCCGCCTCGCCGAAGAGCACCCGGTCCTCGTCCTGGAGGCCGGACCCGACTACGGCCCCGAGCATCGCTCCTGGCCCACCGACCTGCTGGACGCCACCACATTGCCCACCTCGCACGACTGGGGCTACGCCGAGGGCCGGCACACCTTCGAGCGATGTCGGGTGATCGGCGGCTGCTCCACGCACAACGGCTGTACGCAGAGCGTCGGTTGGGCCGGCGACTACGACGCCTGGGCCGCAGCCGGCAGCCCCGGGTGGGACGCGGACACGCTGAGCCCGCACTTCGCCGCCGCCACGCGGGCACTGCGGCTGCGGCACTACCGAGAGGACGAGATTCAGCCGTTCCAGCGCCTGTTCACGGCCGCCGGCGGCAGGCTGGGCCTGCCCGTCCGGCACGACCTCGACCGACTCGACGGCGGCGAAGGCATCGGCTGCGCACCGGTGAACATCACCGCGGACGCGGTCCGGGTCAACACCGCCTTCGGCTACCTCGACCCGGTCCGCGAGAGCGGCAACCTCACCGTGGTCGGCGGGATCACCGCCGAGCGCGTCGTGGTCGCGGACGGGCGCGCGGTCGCCGTCGACGTGCGCACCGCCGACGGTGCGCGGCATCGGATCGGCGCCGACCTGATCGTGCTCGGCGCCGGCGCCTACGGCAGCCCCGAGATCCTGCTGCGCTCGGGCATCGGGCCGCCCGAGCACCTCACCGACGTCGGCATCGCCGTACGCCACGCCCTGCCCGGCGTCGGCGCCAACCTCCACGACCACCCCGCCGTGCAGCTCGAATACGCCGCGACTGCCGAACTCGCCGCGGATCTCGCCGACTTCGCCCGTACCCGGATGTTGCCCGACGAGCAGGCGATCGCCAAGGTCCGCTCGCCGTACGCCGGCGACGCCCCCTACGACCTGCACGTCTACCCGTGGGTCGAGCGCGACGAGCGGGCGCGCCACGGGTGGCGCTGCATCCTGCCGGTCGCGCTGCTGCGCCCGCGGTCGCGCGGCACCGTACGCCTGCGCTCGGCCGACCCGTACACGCGGGCCGTGGTCGACCACGCCTACCTGACCCACCCGGACGACCTCGCCGCGATCGGGTACGGCCTGGACTGGCTCGAGCACCTGGACATGGCCCCCTACCTGGGCACCCCACTGCTCACCCCGCACGGCGACCGGAACACCTGGATCCGGTCCCATCACCAGCACTACTGGCACCCGGCGGGCAGTTGCCGGATGGGCCCCGCCGACGACCCGGCGGCGGTGGTCGAACACACCGGCCGGGTGCACGGCCTGGCCGGCCTGTACATCGCCGACGCCTCCGTCTTCCCCAACGTCCCCCGCGCCACCCCCGCACTGCCGACCACCGTCGTCGGCGAGCGCATCGCGGCCTTCCTCAAGGAGATCCTGTGACCGACGACGCGACGCACAGCCCGATCGTCGATCCGCGCACCGGCGAGACGTACGACAGCGTCCCCATCGCGGGGCCGGCCGAGGTCGACGCGGCCGTCCGGGCCGCCGCCGAGGCGTTCGAGACGTGGCGGCGCAGCACGCCCGGGCAGCGCCAGGAGGCCCTGCTCGCACTGGCGGACGCGATCGCCGCCGACGCGGAGCGCATCGCCGCCGTCGAATCGCGCAACACCGGCAAGGACTTCAGCGAGGTCCTGGAGGGTGACATCCCGGCCGGCATCGACGTGTTGCGGTTCATGGCGGGCGCCGCGCGCGCCGCGCACGGGCCGCTCGCCGCCGAATACGTGCCCGGCCACACCTCGACCGTGCTGCGCGAACCCGTCGGCGTGTGCGCGCTGATCACGCCCTGGAACCATCCGCTGGGATCGGCGCTCGACAAACTCGCCCCCGCGCTGGCCGCGGGCAACACCGTCGTGCTCAAGCCCGCCGAGACCACCCCGCTCGGCACGCTCGTCCTGGGCGAGTTGTGCGCGAAGGTGCTCCCGCCGGGTGTGGTCACCGTCGTGTGCGGCGACCGGGGCACCGGCCGGGCCCTGGTCGCGCACCCGATCCCGGCGCTGATCTCGCTGACCGGGAGCACTCGGGCGGGCGCGGAGATCACCGCCGCCGCCGGCGTCAAGCGCCTGCACCTGGAACTGGGCGGCGACGCCCCGGCGATCGTGCTCGCCGACGCCGACCTGCGCGAAGCGGCCGACGGTATCGCCGAAGCGGCCTTCTACAACGCCGGCCAGGACTGCACCGCCGCCTGCCGGGTGTTGGTCGCCGCCGACGCGCACGACGAACTCGTGGGGCTGCTGGCCGAGCGGGCGGCGCGGACCGAGGTGGGCCCGCTGAACAACCGCGACCACCTGGATCGGGTCGCCGCGTACCTCACCGGGCTGCCGGCACACGCCACCGTCGTCACCGGCGGGCGGGTGGGCGACGGGCCCGGATTCCACTACCCGCCCACCGTGGTCACCGGTGTGCGTCAGGACGACACGATCGTCCAGGACGAGGTGTTCGGCCCGGTCCTGACCGTGCAGGCCTTCGCCTACGAGGCCGACGCGGTGCGCTTGGCCAACGGGGTCGCGTACGGCCTGGCCGCATCGATCTGGACGCGCGACGAGGCCGCCGCCGATGCCCTCGCCCGTCGGCTCGACGCAGGCACGATATGGATCAACTGCCACGGTGTCTACGCCACCGAGATGCCACACGGCGGCTTCAAGCAATCCGGCTACGGCAAGGACCTCTCCACCTACGCGCTCGACACCTACACGCGGGCCAAACACGTGATGCGCGCCCTGCCGGCCGACCGCTGACCCGACACCCGACCGCCGCGGCCGGACGCCGCCCGCCCCGCCGCGACGCGACGCGACGCGTCACCGTACGCGCCTGTGGCGAGGGGCGGGCTATCGGCCGTCGTCGGTGTCGCGCAGGGAATCGATCATGCTTCGCAGGCTGCGGAACGCGGCCGCCTGTTCGGGCCCGGTCATGCCGGTCAGCATCTTGAGTTCGACGGATCGCACCGCCGTGGTCGCCTTTTCCAGGCTTCGGCGGCCTCGGGGGGTCAGCCTCGCGGGGAGGGCCTTTCCGACGGGGGCCTCCGCGGGTCTGGTTACGTAGCCGTCTCGTTCCAGGGCCTGGAGCAGGACGTTCATCGTCTGCCGGGTCACGAACGCGCCGCGCGCGAGTTCGGAGTTGGACAGGCCCGGGCGTTGGGCCAGCAGTTCGAGGCAGGAGTAGTGCGTCACGCTCATCCCGAGGGGCCGCAGCACCTCCTCCATGGCCGCGCGCAGGGCGCTCGAAGCCTCTTTCAGCAGGTAGCCCAGGGATGTGTCCAGGTCGACGCCCGCACCGTTTTGACTCATGTCAGGATTCTGACATACCTTGATGTGTGTCAGGAACCTGACATGCAACGAAGGAGTATCGCCATGCCCGCCACCGGCCCCGACTTCATCTCGCTCCAGGTGCGTGACCTCGACGCTTCGCAGGCGTTCTACGAGCGCTACCTCGGCCTCGTCCGCTCGCCGGCCGGGCCCCCGCACGCCGTCGTCTTCGAGACCAAGCCGATCGCGTTCGCGCTGCGCGACATCGTGCCCGGCACCGATCTCGCGTCCGCCGCCCGGCCCGGCATCGGTGCCGCGATCTGGCTGCACGCCACCGACGTCCAGGCCATCCACGACGCCCTCGTCGCCGACGGTCACCCCATCGTCGCCGCGCCGATCGACGGCCCCTTCGGCCGGACCTTCACCTTCGCCGACCCCGACGGCTACCACGTCACCCTCCACGACCGCACCTGACCAGCCGCCGACGCCCCGACCCGACGGCGGGCAGCCGGCGAGTCGGGGCGGCACGGGTCGGTCAGAGCTGTGCGCAGAGGCGGTCGATTTCGGCGATCTCCGGCTCGGTCAGGTCGGGTTGGCCGACCGCGGACAGGTTCTGCTCCAACTGCCGCACACTGCTTGCCCCGACGATGACCGAAACCACCCTCGGGTCGCGCAGGATCCAGGTGAGGGCGAGTTGGGCCAGCGTCTGGCCGCGGTCGCCGGCGAGCTTGTTCAGCGCGCGCAGCAGGGTCAGGCGCTCCTCGGTGAGGGCGTCCTCGGTGAGGAAGTGGCCCACCGCCATCCGCGAGTCGGCCGGGACGCCGTTCAGGTAGCGGTCCGTCAACAGGCCCTGCGCCAACGGGGAATACGCGATCAGCGCGGTCCCGGTCTCGCCGACCGCGTCCAGCACGCCCCGCTCCGGCTCGCGGTCCAGGATCGAGTACGCCGACTGGTTGAGCAGTACCGGAGTGCCGAGGTCGCGCAGGATCTCCACGGCCCGACGGTGCTCCTCCGGACCGTAGTTGGAAATGCCGGCGTACAGCGCGCGCCCGGACCGAACGGCCGTGTCCAGCGCGCCCATCGTCTCTTCCAACGGGGTGTCCGGGTCGTAGCGGTGCGAGTAGAAGACGTCGACGTAGTCGAGCCCCATCCGGCCCAGCGACTGGTCCAGGCTGGCCAGCAGGTACTTGCGCGAACCGCCGTTGCCGTACGGCCCCGGCCACATGTCCCAGCCGGCTTTGGAGGCGACGAACAGCTCGTCGCGATAGGGCCGGAAGTCGGCCCGGAAGTGCACCCCGAAGTTGGCCTCGGCCGACCCGTACGGCGGCCCGTAGTTGTTCGCCAGGTCGAAATGCGTCACCCCGAGGTCGAAGGCGCGTCGCAACACCGCGCGCTGGACCTCCATGGGCTGGGTGTCCCCGAAGTTGTGCCACAACCCGAGCGACACCGCGGGCAACTCGACCCCGCTGCGTCCGGCACGGCGATAGCGCATGGATTGGTAACGGTTCTCGGCGGCAGAGTGGATCATTACCCCATCTTGGCCCTCGACCGCCACCCTTGACACCCCCGGATGTCCCTCCTAGGGTCCAGAGCATTCTTTGGCAGGAACAGACGAAGACCACCTGTCGGTGGCTTCGCTGTGCCCTCCTACGCGTTAGCGCTCGCGTGTCACCGACCGGTCCTTTTTTCCGAGGACGGGAACATGGCACAGCAGCCGAGCGTCAGAGGCGTCAAGGACGTCGTCGCGCTCATCGACCGGCAGGGGACGATCTCCGGCCGGTCCAGGGTCATCTGGTTCCTCGTGTTCGGGGGACTTTTCCTCGACGCGTACTCCAACGCCGCACTGGGCGCCGGGCTCGCCCCGATGACGAAGCAGATGGACCTGAGCAGCACCCAGGTCTCCATCCTCACCGCCACCGCACCCGCGCTGGCCATCCTGTTCAACCCCATCGGCGGCTGGCTGGCCACCCGGATCGGCCGGGTGCCCCCGCTGCTGCTGGCCAAGCTGTTCGCGCTGGCCGGCGCGGTGATCGCGGCCACCGCCGACGACTTCCTCGTGGTGTGGATCGGCCGGGTCCTGGTCGGTGTGGCCTACGGCGTCGACTTCGCGGTGGCGATGGCGCTGCTCGCCGAGTACACGCCCAAGTCGCTGCGCGGCCGGCTCAATCTGTGGCAGGGCATCTGGTACATCGCCACCACGGGCAACCTGCTGCTCACCCTGATCTGCTTCAAGTTCGATGTCGGCGCCGACATCTGGCGCTGGTCGGTCGGCTCGGCCGGGGTGATCGCGCTGACCCTGTTCCTGCTCCAGTGGGCGTTTTTGGTGGAGAGCCCCACGTGGCTGGCCACAAAGGGTCGACTGGAGGACGCGGTCCGCAACCTGCGCCGCATCTACGGCATCGAGGCGGTCGCCGCCGCCCCCACCGTCGCCGGCGCCGTGCCCGACAAGGCGGACGCCGAGGAGGCGCCGCCGAACGTGGGGATCAAGCAGGCCGGGATCCTGTTCCGCGGCTCGTACCTGCCGCGCACCCTGCTGTCCTCGGCGATCTCGCTGGGCCAGTCCATGCAGTACTTCGCCGTCGGCTGGTATCTGCCGGTGATCAGCCTGGCCATCTTCGGCAACAGCTTCGAGAAGGCCACCATCGGTTCGATGGTGTTCAACGCCTTCGGCATCGTCGGCGGCCTGCTCTCCGCGTACTTCGCGCGCCGGCTCGGCCTGCGGATCAGCTCGGCGATCGGCTTCGGCGGCGTGTTCGTGATGCTGCTCGGCATGGGGCTGACCTTCGACCGGGTGCCCACCTGGATCGCGTTCATCCTCCCGGCGCTGTTCATCTTCTGTCACTCCGCCGGTCCCGGCGCCAACGGCAAGTCGATCGCCGCGCTGTCCTACCGCAGCGAGGTGCGCACCCTGGGCACCGGCGTGACCGGGATGATCGGCAGCTTCGGCAGCGTGGCCGGGCTGTACCTGTTCCCGCAGATCAAGGACGGCATCGGCCTGGACAAGACCTTCATGGTGTTGGCCGTCGTCCCGCTGCTCGGCCTGCTCACCTGCCTGGCGATCCGCTGGGACCCGACCCGGGCCGTCTCGCCCGACGAGGACCCGAACGTGCCGATCATCGCCGCACCGTCGGCCGGGCCCGCGAACCCCGCGTTGGTCACCCGCTGAAGCGGGTCCGTCACGCGAGACTCGCACTCGGATCAAGCGGAGATATCGCACCGAAAGGGCTGTGATGACGAAGACGTTGCACCACCCCGGCCGGCGCCTGGGCATCCTGTCCGTCGACGAGGGCACCACCGGGACCCGCGCCGGAGTCGTGCAGGACTCCGGGGCGGTCACCCACCTGGCGTATCGCACGATCGCCGTGGACCACCCCGACGAGGACTCGGTCGAGCAGGACCCGATGGAGATCTGGTCGGCCACCCTCGACGTATGCCGCGAGGCCCTGGCCGGGGCCCGGGCCGACGGCGTGGAGATCGTCGCGCTCGCGCTGTCCACCCAGCGGGCCACCGCGATGTTGTGGGACCGGCGCACCGGCCTGCCGCTGGTGCCCGCGTGCGTGTGGCAGGACCGACGCTACGCCCGGGACCTGCTCGGCTACGAGGCCGAATGGGACGAGCGGCTGCTCGCCCGGCTCGGCCGCCCGGTGGGCAGCAGAGCGCCGTTCCACTGGGCCGCGCGGCAGATCGCCGAACGGCCCGAGGTGGCCGAGGCGTACAAGGCGGGCACGCTCGTGTTCGGCACCGTGGACACCTGGCTGGCCTGGCGCTTCACCGGCGGGGCCGCGCACGCGGTCTCGGCGAGCAACGCCGGCTCGATCGGCGCCTACCTGCTGCGTGAACACGCGTGGGACCGCGAGTGGATCGAGCACCTGGGCTACCCGCTCGAACTGCTCCCGGACCTGTTCGCCGACGACGACCTCGGTTACGGCCGCACCGATCCCGAACTGCTCGGCGTGGAACTGCCGTTGGCGGCGGTGATGGGCGACCAGCACGCGGCGCTGATCGCGCTGGGCGGACTGGCCGCCGGCCAGGGGATGTGCATGTACGGCACCGGCACCTTCGTGGACGCGGCCACCGGCCGCACCCCGGCGATGCCGATCCCGGGCATCGCCGGGGTGCTCGCCCAGCCCGGTTGGCGCCAGGGCGACACCACGCACTTCAGCCTGGAGGCGTACTGCTCGACCACCGGGTCCGCGCTGCGCTGGTTGTGCGACGACCTGGGCCTGTTCGCCTCGCCGGCCGAAATCGGCGAACTCGCCGCGGGGGCCGGCGCCGGCGCGGGCCCGCGCGAGTGGTTCGTGCCCGCGCTGGCCGGGATCCGCACCCCCGAGTGGCGGCCCGAGGCACGGGCCGCGCTCGGCGGGCTGACCCTGGCCACCACCCGGGCCGATGTGGCCCGGGCCGTCCTGGACGGGATCGCGCACTCCGTGTGCGACCTGATCGACGGCGTCGCCGCCACCATGCGGGCCCCGTTCGCCCGCCTTCGGGTGGGCGGCGGGGTGGCCGGCAGCGACACCCTCATGCAGATCCAGGCCGACCTGGTCGGCCTGCCGATCGAGCGCGCCGCCGACTCGGCCACCGCGAGCCTGCGCGGCACCGCCTACCTGGCGGGCGTACGCGAGGGCCTGTGGTCCTCGCTCGACGAGGTGGTCGAGGCCCAACCACGCGGCCGGATCTTCGAACCGACCACCACCCCCGACCGGCGCGCCGCACAGCGCGCCGCCTGGCGGAGCGTGCTCGCCGGCTACCCCGCCTGAGCCGAACCGCCCGTACGACCCGGCGGCGCGAACCGTGAACGCCGGACAGACCCCAGGAGTTGATTGTGATTTCGATGCCCGCCCGCAAGCCACGACGGGCGTCGGCGGCGGCCACGAGAGGCACCCCGCTGCTTCTCGACCGCGGCCGGGCCAAGCACCGACTCGCGGACCACCGCTTCGACGTGCTCGTCGTCGGCGGCGGCGTCACCGGCGCCTACGCCGCGCTCGACGCGGCCTCGCGCGGCCTGGACGTGGCCCTGGTGGAGAAGGACGACTTCGCCTCCGGGACCTCCTCCAAGTCGTCGAAGATGGTGCACGGCGGCCTGCGCTACATCGAGCAGGGCAACGTCAACCTGGTCCGCCACTCGCTCCTGGAAAGACACCGCTTCCGCAAGAACGCGCCGCACCTGGTGCACCGCCTGCCGTTCCTGTTCCCGATCCTGGAGAAGGAGGGCGTCTTCGACGCCCGCCTCGCCAAGGGCTTCGAGGGCCTGCTGTGGACCTACGACCTGGTCGGCGGCTGGCGGATCGGCAAGCTGCACCAGCGGCTGACCGTCGACGAGGTCCTGGCCCACGCGCCGACGCTGCGCGCGGACCACCTCCAGGGCGGGCTGATGTACTTCGACGGCCGCGCCGACGACGCCCGCCTGGTGCTGACCATCGTGCGCACCGCCGCCGCGCTGGGCGCCACGGTGCTCAACGGCGCCACGGTGGACCGGATCCTGACCGAGCGCGGCCGGGCCGCCGGGGCCCGGATCGAGGTCGACGGCGAGCGCTTCGACGTGCGCGCCTCCGCCGTGGTCAACGCCACCGGCGTGTGGAGCGACACCGTCGACGGACTGGCCGACGACGACCACCGGCCGCAGGTACGACCCGCCAAGGGCGTACACATCGTGGTGCCGTGGCACAAGGTCCGGATCGACTGCACGGTCACCGTGCCCATCCCGGGCCGGGCGCGCCGCGCCACCTGCACCCGCTGGGGCGACGCGGTCGTGCTCGGCACCACCGACGAGGACTACCGCGGCTCGATCGACGACGTGCACTGCACCCGCCCGGAGATGGAGTTCCTGCTCGAAGGCGCCAACACCGCGTTCGAGGGCCGGCTCACCCCGGACGACGTGATCGGCAGCATCGGCGGCCTGCGTCCGCTGGTCGGCGGCAAGGAGGGCGCCACCCTCGACATGAGCCGCGACCACCACATCTCGGTCGGCCGCGGCGGCATGGTCACCGTCACCGGCGGCAAGCTCACCACCAGCCGGCACATGGGCGAACTGGTGATCGACAAGGTGATGCAGGTCCTGGGCCGCAAGGGCCGCAGCCGCACCACCAACCTGCCGCTGATCGGCGGCGCCGGCTACGACGCCGAGGCGGTCGCCGCGTCCGGCGGCCTGGCCGCACACCTGGGCGAGCGCTACGGCACCGAGGCCCGCTTCGTCTCCGACCTGCTCGCCGAGGACCCCGCGCTCGCCGAGCCGGTGGTCGCCGGCATGCCGTACATCGGGGCCGAGGTCGTCTACGCGGCCCGCTCCGAGATGGCCCGCTCGGTGGACGACGTGCTCTCCCGACGCACTCGCTCGCGCCTGTTCGCCCGCGACGCCTCGGCCGCCGCGGCCCCCGAGGTCGGCCGGCTGCTCGGCGCCGAACTGGGCCTGACCGCCGCGCAGATCGACCGCCAGGTCGCCGACTACCTCGCCGCCGTACGGCACGAGAAGGCGGTCCTGCTCGGCGAGCCCGAAGAACCCACATCCGCAGTGATCGCACCCCAAGGAGCCGCGAAGTGATCAGCAGGCAGACCATCACGAACCCGTTCAACCGCGGCGACTACATCGTGGGCGCGCCCACCCCGGCCAAGTGGGCCCGGAACACCCCGATCGGCACCGGCGACGCGTCGCTCCAGGGCCGCGTGGTCGAGGTGCCCGCCCCGGTGCTCGAGGACCTGCGTGCCGCCGCCAAGGCCGTGTACACCGACCGCGACGACGTGGTCGCCCGTACCCGCGACTGGTGGGCCGGCACCATGATCGGCGAGACCGACGGCCGCCCCGCCACCCCCGACGCGGTCGTCGTCGAGGTCGTCGACGCCGACCAGGTGGCCGCCGTACTGCGGATCTGCCACGCCGCCGGCATCCCGGTCACCGCCTCCGCCGGCCGCAGCAACGTCACCGGCGCGGCGCTGCCCGTGCACGGCGGCGTCGTGCTCGACCTGTGCGGCCTGAACCGCATCCTCTCCTTCGACGCCGAATCGCTCGTCGTCGACGTCGAGGCCGGCATGTTCGGCGACCTGTTCGAAAAGGAACTCCAGGAGACCCACGGCGTCACCACCGGCCACTGGCCGTCCGCCTTCGCCGTCTCCACCGTCGGCGGCTGGATCGCCTGCCGCGGCGCGGGCCAACTCTCCACCCGCTACGGCAAGATCGAGGACATGGTCGTCGGCGTCGACGTGGTGCACGCCGACGGCACCCGGGCCACCTACGGCGACTACCCGCGCGCCGCCACCGGCCCCGACCTGCGGCAGATCTTCATCGGCTCGGAGGGCACGCTCGGCGTGATCGTCTCCGCGCGCATCCGGGTACACCCGCTGCCCACCTACGCCAAGGCGCTCGCGTTCGGCTTCGACACCTTCGCCGAGGGCCTGGACGCGTGCCGCAAGATCATGCAGCGCGGCGCCACCCCGGCGGTGTTGCGCCTGTACGACAAGCTGGAGAGCGGGGTGCACTTCGACCACCCCGAGACCAACCTCCTGCTGATCGCCGACGAGGGCGACCCGATCCTGGTCGACGCGATGCTCGAGGTCAGCAAGGAGGTCTGCCTGAGCTACGGCCCCGAACTGGACAGCGACGCGGTGTTCGAGCGCTGGCTCAAGGACCGCATGCTGGTCGGCAAGTCCTCCGACGGCTTCACCCCGGGGCCGGGCTTCGTCGCAGACACGCTGGAGATGGCCGGGTCGTGGACGGCGCTCGGCGAGGTGTACGACGAGGTGGTCGCGGCGATCCAGGCGGTGCCCGGCACGCTCGCGGCCTCCGCGCACCAGTCGCACGCGTACACCGACGGCGCCTGTGTCTACTTCTCGCTGCGCGGCGACGTGGACCGGCCCCGGCGCCGCGACTGGTACCGCGCGGTGTGGGACGCGGCCAACGAGGTGCTGATCCGGCACGGCGCCGCGCTCAGCCACCACCACGGCTGCGGACTGCTGCGCGGCCCGTACCTGCCCGCCGCGCTCGGTGCCGGGTTCGACACGTTCGCCAAGGTCAAGGCCGGCCTGGACCCGGCCGGAATACTCAATCCTGGCAAACTGGGCCTGCCCAACCGCTTCGACGCGTGAGGCGGCCGAGACCCAGCCCAGGTAGGTCATGAACGCCAGTCGACGCCCCGCGAGCGCGCCCCGGATGTCCTCCGTGCTCGCGTCCGCCTTCGCCGAGGTACCCGTGATCGCGTCGATCATCGGACCCCAGCGCCTGCAGAACTTCCTCGGCGCGCCCGCACAGGTGTGCATCCTCGCGTCCATCCCGGTCGGGCAGCTGCCGAACATCGTGCAGCTGCTCGGCAGGGCGGGCAAGACGGTGTTCGTCAACGTGGACAGCTGCCCCGGCCTGGCCCAGGACAAGGGCGCGCTGGAATTCCTCAAGGCGATGGGCGCGCACGGCATGGTCAGCACCCGACTCTCGCTGATGGAGAAGGGCCGCCCGCTCGGGCTGCTGACCATGCAGAAGGTGTTCGTCACCGACCGCTCCAACATGCGCCGCAGCACCGACGCGATCGCGCGCGGCGGCCCCGACCTGGTCGAGATCATGCCGTCGCCGATCGTGGCCCGGATGACCCCCGAGGCCAAACGCGCGATGTCGCCGTTCGTCGCGGCCGGCTTCGTGGAGACCGCCGAGGACGCGGCCGCCGCGCTCGCGCTCGGCGCGGTCGCCGTGGCCACGTCCGACCCCCGGTTGTGGGACCTGCGGCGCGACCGGCTCGGCGCGACCGCGCCGGCCCCGCCCCCTGCTTCTTCCGCTCCGTAGTACGTAGGAGAACCACCCTTGAGTTACGTAGTCGTCGCCCGCTATCTCACCCATCCCGACGCGCAGGACCGGGTACTCGCCCTGCTCGACGAGATGACCCGCCACTCGCTGGCCGAACCCGGCTGCCGGAGCTATCGCGTACACCAGGGCACGGAGGACGCCCGGACGATCGTGCTCGTCGAGGAGTACGACGCCGAGGCCGACTTCACCGCGCACTGCGCCTCCGCGCACTTCCGGGAGATCGTGCTCGGCAAGGTGGTGCCGCTGCTGGCGAGCCGGGACGTGGTCCGGCTCACCCCGCGCGAGGTCGCGCCGTGAGGATGCGGGCCGCCGTGCTGCGCGCGACCTCGCAGGCCCGGCCGTACGGGACGAGCCGGCCGGTCGCGATCGAGGACGTGGAACTGGGCGAGCCGCGCGCGGGCGAGGTGCTGGTGCGGATCGCCGCCGCGAGCCTGTGCCACTCCGACCTGTCCGTGGTCAACGGCGACCGGGTCCGGCCGCTGCCGATGGCGCTCGGGCACGAGGCGGTCGGCGTGGTCGAGGCGGTCGGGCCCGGGGTGGACCGGGTCGAGCCGGGGGAGCACGTCGCGCTCGTGTTCGTGCCCAGCTGCGGCCACTGCGTGCGGTGCGACGAGGGCCGGCCGGCGCTGTGCTCGGCCGCCGCGGCGGCCAACGGCTCGGGCGGGCTGCTGCACGGGCCGTCGCTGCTCCGGGACGCGGACGGCGCGGTGGTGCACCACCAGCTCGGGGTGTCCGCTTTCGCCGAATTCGCGGTGGTGGCGCAGGAGTCGGTGGTGCCGATCCCTCGCGACGTGCCATTCGAGGTGGCGTCGATGTTCGGCTGCGCGGTGCTGACCGGGGCGGGTGCGGTGATCAACACGGCGGCGGTACGGCCGGGCCAGTCGGTCGCGGTGTTCGGCCTCGGCGGGGTCGGCCTGTCCGCCGTGCTCGGCGCGCGGGCGGCCGGGGCGTACCCGATCGTCGCGGTCGACCCGGTCCCCGCGAAGCGCGACCTGGCCGTGCGGCTCGGTGCGTCGCACGCGTACCACCCGGAGGAGGCGGTGGACGCGATCGGCGGCCTGGTCGGCGACGGCCTGGACGTGGTGATCGAGGCGGTCGGCAGCGCCGGCGTGATCGCGGACTGCCTGGCGGCGGTGGGTCGAGGCGGCCGGGTGGTCTCGGTCGGCCTGCCGGCGCCGGGTCGGCGGTTGGACGCGGTGCCGGCGCTGGCCTTCGCCGGCGAGGGCAAGTCCCTGATCGGCTCGTACATGGGCGACGCGGTCCCCCGCCGCGACATCCCCCGCTACCTGGCCCTGTGGCGGGCCGGGCGGATGCCGGTCGAGCTGCTGCACACGGGCACGGTCGAACTGGACGACCTGAACGAGGCGATGGAGGAGCTGGCAAGCGGCGAGGCCATCCGCCAGGTGATCCGCACGGGAGCCGCGGTGGCGGCCGGGCGGTAGGCCCCGGGGGTGCGTGCCCCGGTCACTACGCCAGTGCGCTCAGGTGGTCGGGGTGGGCGGCGGCGACATCGTGGGCGGCTCGGACGAAGGCGGCGACGGCCGGGGATCGTGAGGTCTCCGGCCAGGCGACCACGACCGTGCTGGGGCTGAGGCCGGTGACCGGCCGATACGCGATGTCCGGGCGCTGGTGGCGCTTGGTGGTGGACAGCGCCAGGAACGCCACCGCCTGGCCCAGCGCGACCACCTCCAGAAGTTGCTCGACGCTCGCCACGAGCGGCCCCTCGGCAGTGTCGGCCGGCGCCGAGTCCGGGTGGCCGTCGCCCGCTTCCGCCCCGTCGCGTCCCGTGTAGTAGGCGAGGGTGGCGGGGGCGGCCCCCTTCCAGCGCGGGATCGGTTCTCCCTCCAGGTCGGCCGGCCGCAGTCGCCGACGCGCGGCCAGGCGGTGCGCGGCGGGGAGAACGGCCAGTCGCGGCTCGACCACGAGCGTCTGGGAATCCAGCCCCCGACCGTCGAACGGGCTGCGCAGCAGCGCCACATCGGCACGGCCGTCCCGCAGCATGGCGATCGGCTCCCCGCTGCCGCCGACCACGACCTCGGGCGGCGGCAGACGCGAACCCGTTCCCCGGTAGGCGTCGAGGATCTCCCGCAACAGCCCCGCATCGCCTCCCGGCTTGACCGCCACGACGAGTCGGGGGGTCGGCTGACCGGCCCGACGTGCCCGCCGGGCCGCCGCGTGCACCGCGTCGACCGCGATCCGGGCCTGGTCGAGCAGCACCCCACCGGCGGTGGTCAGCCGCACCCGCCGGGTGGTGCGCTCCAACAGGCGTACACCGAGCCGGGATTCCATGTGGGCGATCGCCTTCGACAGCGGGGGCTGCGCCATCCCCAGGCGTTCCGCGGCCCGGCTGAAGTTCAGCTCCTCGGCGACCGCGATGAAGTACCTCAGCTCCCGCACCTCCAGCTCACTCATATCCGTGGACTATAGATCCAGAGTCGTCCGGTCTTTCACCGCCGCCCGTGGGTCAGGGGAGGCTGGGTGCCATGACGACGACTTCGCAGCAGACCGCCCTGATCACCGGCGCGAACAAGGGCATCGGCAAGGAAACGGCGCGCGGGCTCGCCGCCCTCGGCATCACCGTGTTGATCGGCGCCCGCGACGCCGAGCGGGGCGAGGCGGCGGCCGAGGAGCTTCGCGCCGACGGCGCCGACGTACGGTTCGTACCGCTGGATGTCACCGACGAGATGTCGGTCCAAGCCGCCGCCAGGCGGATCGACGCCGCGTTCGGCCGCCTCGACATCCTCGTCAACAACGCCGCGATCGCCGCCGAACCGCGAAAGCCGAGTGAAACCCCCGCCGCCACCGTCCGGCAGGTCTACGAAACCAACGTATTCGGCGTCATCGCGGTGACCCACGCCATGCTCCCGCTGCTACGCCGCTCCGCCGCCGCACGGATCGTCAACATGTCCAGCGAACTCGGCTCCCTCACCCACCTGGCCGACCCGGGCAGCCCGTGGGCCCCGTACTCCTCGACCCTCCTCCCCTACTGCACCTCGAAGAGCGCCCTGAACGCGATCACCGTGCTCTACGCCAACGAACTGCGCGCCGAAGGAATCCTGGTCAACGCGGTAAGCCCCGGCTACTGCGCGACCGACCTCAACCGCCACACCGGCCAACGCACATCACAGGAGGGCGCAACCGCCGCAGTCAACGCGGCAACCGCGGACAAGCACGGCCCAACGGCCGCCTTCCTGACCGAGACCGCCCCGATTCCCTGGTAAAACCCTCGCCCCATCCCCACCCACTCCGCCCGGCTGGCGCTTGAGGCCAAATCAGCCCCGCCGGCGCTTGAGGCGAAACAGCCCGGCCGGCGTTTGAGGCCAAGTAGCCCGGCCGGCGCTTGAGGCCACCTCGGCCGGAGGCCGGGGGCACTCAGCCCGGCCGGCGCTTGAGGCCAAAAGCCGGGCCGGCGTTTGAGGCCGTCGTGGTGGGCCGCGGAGCGCGCCCTCACGCCCTCGCGAGGAGCGCCGGGCGCAGGTCGGCCGGTTCGACCGCCGCGAGCGAGGCGACCACGCGGCGACCCGGCGCGGCCGGGATCGGGGCGGTCGTGCGCACCGCGACCACCGCGCAGCCGGCCGCTTCCGCCGACGTGACGCCGACCACCGTGTCCTCGACCGCGACGCACGCGCTCGGCTCGACCCCGAGCGCGGTCGCCGCGGCCAGATAAGGGGCGGGGTCGGGCTTGGTCCGCGCGACGTCCTCCGCCGCGACGGTGACCGCGAAACGCGCCGACCCCAACGCGTCCCGCACCAGGTCCACCACATGCCGCGGCGACGCGGACACGATGGCCAGCGGCACCTCGGCCTCGGCCAGCGCGTCCAGCAGGGCCACGACGCCCGGCAGCGGCTCGATCCGACCCCGCACCCGGTCGGTGAACGCCGCGTCCAGCGCGTCGGACAACTCGTGGACGCACGGCCCCTCGGGCACCACCGCGTGCAGGTAGGTCGCGGTGTGTGCGATGGCGTGGCCCACCACGTCGGCCGTGTCGGTCGGTCCCAGCGCGTAGCCGACCCGCCCCGCCACGTCCTCGACCGCCTCCCACCACAACTGCTCGGTGTCGACGAGGGTGCCGTCCATGTCGAACAACACGGCGGCGGGCAGAACGCTGGACACACTGACTCGTTTCGACGCGCGTTTCGCTGCGTGGAGCGCGGACGTCCCGACCCTCTCAGCCCGACGTGAGCACAGTGCCAAGGCCGGGTTGCGGGCGCGTGAACGTGTGCGAACCCCGCCGTCACGCAGCGCGAGCACGACGGCGCTAAACCACCGCGGCGCGCAACGACAGTACGTCGGGCAGGTGCTGGGCGATGCGCTCCCAGTGCTCGCCGCCGTGGTGCCCCCGGTAGATCTCGCCGCTGCGCGAGCCGAAGTACAGGCTGGTGACGTCGGCGTCGTCGGCGCACATCGCGTCGCGCAGGACCGCCGTCCAGAACCCGTCGGGCAGGCCGTCGGACAACGCGGTCCACATCTCGCCGGCGTCGTCGCTGCGATAGACCCGACAGCGCCCGTCGATCGGGAAGCGCATCGCGTCGGCGGTGAGCGGGACCACATACACGGTGTCCGGTCGGCGCGGGTGCACCACGATCGTGAAGCCGAAGTCGGCGGGCAGGCCCTCGGCGATCGACCGCCACGTCGCGCCCGCGTCGTCGCTGCGGTAGACCCCGTGGTGGTTCTGCAGGAACAGCCGGTCGGGCCGCTCCGGATGCCGGGCCACCTTGTGGACGCACTGGCCGTATTCCGGATACTCGTCCGGCTGGAAGCTGACGTGGATCCCGGTGTTGGACGGATGCCAACTGGCCCCGCCGTCCTCGGTGACGTAGACCCCGCCGGTGGACATCGCCACCACGATCCGGCGCGGGTCGGTGGGGTGCGGCAGCACGGTGTGGATCGCCTGACCGCCGAAGCCGGCCCCCCAGTGCGGACGGTGCGGGTGGTCCCACAACGCGCGGACCAGTTCGAAGGAGCGCCCACCGTCCGCGGAGCGGAACAGCGCGGACGGCTCCACGCCGGCGTAGACCACGTCGGGCTCGGAACTCGCCCCCGGCACCAGTTGCCACACCCGCTCGACCGACGCGCCGGCGTCGGCCGGGAAGCCGACCCGCCCCAGGTCCGGCTCGCGCCAGGTCGCGCCGAGGTCGTCGCTGGTGACCACGACCGGGCCGAAGTGCTCGTTCACCACGCCCGCCATCACCCGGGGCACCGGCCCCCGCGTATCGATCGCGACCGAGTAGACGCCGGTCATCGGATGGTGCGGCCCGGTGAACTCCCAGGGCTCGGCGCCGTGTGAGCGACCGAGCCACAAGCCCTTGCGGGTGCCGACGGCGAGCAGGACGGACTTCGTCACGATGACCTCCAGGCAGCGCTTCCCAGGTGGGAAACGCTACGCGCCACCGGTGACATTCGCCCGATTCGACGCTCTTGTCGGCCTGATTGCCCCACCCGAGCGCCGCACTACGGCAGCGGGCGCCGGCCCGCGAAGCCCAGGTCGGTGCGGTGGTACCAAGCCAGTTCCCGGTCCCCCTCCAACCAGCACAACAACACCGGTACGCCGTCCAGGTCGGCGGGGAAGTCGACGAGCAGCGGCGCGAAGCCCTTGAGCTCCGCGCCGGTCTGCTGAATCCGGGTCATCAGGTCGTCGAGCCGCGCCTGCGTGCCCTTGAGCTCCGGCAGACCGCCCAGTTCGGTACGGGTCCCGCCCGGCTCCAGCGCCGCGGCCAACTCCGCCGCGTCCGCGCGTACCACGATCAGTTCGTCGAGCACCGGCATCAGCCGGGCCAACTCCGCGCGTGCCTCGTCCACCGTGAACAGACCCATGGCGCACAGCCTCCCATGCCCGCCGGGGAGCGGCGTCGGCGCCGGGTCACCGATCGGCGCGATGGGAGGTTCGGCCCACGCGCCGCGCGCCCCGCCGTTCCATCCGGACCGAGGCTAGACGCCCGGCCAGGAACCGTGGTTGGTGTGCACGCCGAGGACGCCGCCGGCGGCTTCGGCGCGCGTCGTGTTGTCCCGCTCGATGCGCAGACCGTCGTGCGTCGCGGTCCGGGTGCGCGCGCGATCGCGCAGGGCGAGGAAGACGATCAACACACCGACGACGAGGAGCAGGTCGGCGACGAGCATGACGGTGATCACGGCGGCTCCCGAGGAGTGGATCGGCGGCCGGGCGACCCGGACCACCCCTACATGATCCATGCCCGTTCCGACCGGGTCGACCCCTGTCCCGCACAGCGGGCGGCCAGCGCGCGCAATCGGGCCTCGTCGCCGTCCACCGAGGAGTCCAGGCGCAGGATCTCCTGCACGAAGGTCCGGTTGATCGGCCGGCAGCGGATCTCCTGGGCCGCCGTGACCTCGGCGTCCAGCAGCGCGGTGACCGCCTCGCCGCGCCGACCCAGCGCGGCCAGGGCCCGGGCGAGGTCGATCAGGTGCCGGGCCTGCCTGCCGCGCGGCAGCACGGCGAGCGCGGCCGGGTCCAGCCGACCGTCGACGGCCCGCCCGTACTCGCCGAGCAGCACCTGCGCGGTGACCCGGCACAGTGGCACCTGGATCGCGCCGGGATCGATCCGCTCCGCCGCGTCGAGGAGGTCGCGCGTGCCCGAACGATCGCCGAGCCGCGCGGTGGCCAACGCGGCGCCCAACCGCAGGGTACGCAGCGCCGCCCGCCCGGCCGCGCCGCGCGGGCCCAACGCGGCGGCCAACTCCGCCTCCACCTCGAGAGCGAACTCGGCGGCGGCCCCGGCCCCTTCGTGCCCGACCATGGCCGCGGTCAGCCGATCGGCGGCGCGCGCGAGCACCACCGCGTCGCCGCCGCGCCCGGCCGCGGTGACCGCCCGGTCGGCGGCGCGCCAGGCCAGGTCGGCGTCGCCGAACACCTGCGCCGCGGCGGCGGCCAGGGTCAGCGCGCCGGCGCGCACCACCATCGGCGCGAGCGGGTCCGCCGCCCCCTCTCCGACGGGCGCGGCCGTCGCGGCCCCGGTTCCCACCAGGATCGGCGGCACCACCCGATCCAGGCACAGGTAGTCGGCCGCGGCGTACGCGGTCCACCCGTACGCCAACTCCCGCCGCAAAACCCCGAGATCGGGCGGCTCGACGGGGGCGCCCGCGGTCGGCGCGAAGTCCGCCCGGCGCAGCGCGGCCCGGACCGCCGCGAGCGGATCGTGGTCGACGCCCTCCCGGTTCGGCTCGGGAGGCAGCAGGCGGTCGATTCCGATACGCAGGACGGCCGCCGCCCGCGCGAGTACCGACAGCCGCGGGTCGGCCTGCCGGTGGCCGGCCTCCACGTCCTCGACCCAGCGCACCGATCGGCCCATCAGACGCGCGAATTCGGCCTGCGTCAGGCCCCTGCGCGTGCGCCAGTACGCGATCTGCCGGCCGATCCCACCCACGGTGTGCATGCCGTACCCACTCCTTTGGGTAGCGCCGAATGCGTGTTCGGTAACCTATGTGCGGAATTCGCTCCGCCGCTCGCCGCTTGTGCGCTGTATGTGACGCACGGGTAGGAAGTTCCCCACGCACACTGCGTGGATTGTGTCGGGTGCCTCACCGGTACCTTCGGCCGGGTCGCGGCAACCGCAATTTCGGGCCCGGTTGCCCTTGCGGGAGAGTCGATGAGAAAACTGATGCGCGCCCCTCGGGCCGACCGGACCGGGGCGGCTCGCTCGCGGCCGCGTCGGACCTTCACCATTCGGACCCTGCTGGTCCTGCTGACCGTGGTGCCGCTGGTGTCGATGGTCGCCCTGTGGGCGATCGCGACCTATCGGCTCGCGGATCACGCGAGCGGTTTGGACAACGAGGTCTCCGTGGCCGAACGGGCGGGCACGCCCAGCTACAACACGATGATCTCGCTCCAGGCCGAACGGCGGCTGACGGCGACCTGGATGGCCAAGCCCACGCCCGCCGCGGCCGACGCGCTGCGCGGGCAGCGGGTCAAGACCGACGAGGCCGTGAAGCAGTTCGTCGCCTTCGCCAAGAGCGGCGCGCGCGAGACCCCGGGCAACGCGGTGCGCCGCGCCCGCGAGGTGGCCGCGGAGTTGGCGCAACTTCCCGACGCGCGTCGCCAGGTGGACTCCATCGGCGCGATCGGCCGGGACCGCTGGATCAAGTTCTATACGAGCCAGATCGCCGATCAGATCTCGGTGGTCCAGGCGCTGGCCGAGACCTCGGACACCGACGTCACCTACGCCGGGCAGTTCCTCGTCATCCAGTTCCGCGCCGGGGAGGCGCTGGCGCAGGAGGACACGCTGGTGTCGTTCTCGTTGCCCGCCGGGCGGCTGAGCCAGCCGGACTACGCCGCGTTCGTACAGAACGTGGGTGTGCGTCGGCACTCGATCGAGGACGAGATCGAGCCCTTCCTGCCGCCGGCGTCACGGGCCGGCTATCTGGCGCTGACCCAGACGCCGGCCTGGCACGACCTGGTCTCGATGGAGAACGCGATCATCGCGACGGTCGACGCGCCGCGTGAGGCGCGCGCCACCGGCAGCGGTATCCCGATCCCGGCCGAACTGGCCAGCTGGCGCAGCGTTCTCGACCGACTCGCCGAGCCGGCGTCGGCCTTCGACTTCGCCCGTGTGGACCAGGTGTTCGCGGCCGGCGACGACGCCACCTCGGACACCTGGAACCAGGTGTACCTGCTCAGCGCGATCGGCCTCGCCTTCGTGCTGATCGGCGGCGTGTTGTGCTGGCGGATCACCCGGGCGGTGCGGCGGCGGTTGTTCCTGCTGCGCGACGCGACGGTGGAACTGGGCACACACCGGCTGCCGATGGTCATCGAGCGACTGCAACGCGGCGAGCGGGTCGACCTCGCGGTCGAGGCGCCGGACGTGGAGGCGGGTCGGGACGAGATCGGCCAGGTCGCCTCCGCGTTCAACTCCGCGCAGCGCGCGGCGCTGGACGGCGCGGTACAACTGGCCCGACAGCGCGAGGGTTTCGCGAAGGTCTTCGTCAACACGGCGTTGCGCACCCAATCGCTGGTGAACCGTCAGATCGGCGAGTTGGACACGATGGAGCGCCGGCACCAGGATCCGGAGCTGCTGCGCGAGTTGTTCACCATCGACCATCTGGCCACCCGACTGCGGCGATACGAGGAGAACCTCGTGGTGCTCACCGGCAACCGACCGGGCCGACGCTGGAGTCGCCCGGTCCGCATCGTGGACGTGGTGCGCGGCGCGGTCGGCGAGGTGGAGGACTACCACCGGGTCGAGGTGTACTCGGATCCGGACGTGCTGCTGTCCGGGCCGGCCGTGGGCGGGGTGATCCACCTGCTGGCCGAACTCGTGGAGAACGCCACGATGTTCTCGCCGCCGGACACGCCGGTGCATGTGCGCGCGGCGGCGGTGGCCAAGGGGTTGGTCATCGAGATCGAGGACCGCGGCCTGGGCATGTCCGAGACGGAATACGAGGCGGCCAACCGGCAGTTGGCGGTGCCGACCACGTTCGACGTGATCGCGCTCGCCGACGACGTGCGGATGGGCCTGTTCGTGGTCGCGCAGCTGGCGGACCGGTTGGGCGTCGGCGTGACGTTGCGACCGTCGCCGTACGGCGGCACGCTGGCCATCGTGTTCGTGCCCGACGAGCTGATCACCCGCGAGAGCGGCGTCCCCGACGAACCGGACCGCGCGGCGGGGCCGTTCGAGGCGGCGACGGCGATCGGGGCGGTACAACCGGCTCCGGAGCCGGACCCCGCCTCGACGCACGAGGCGAACGAAGGCCCCGATTCCGTACCGGAGTCGCCGGGTCGGCCGCACCCCGAGCCGGTGGTGCGCTCGCTGGACCGGGTCCCGATGCCGGCCGAACACACCGAGCCCGCACCCGCCGAACCCGACGTGTGGGTACGCCCGACCGCGCCGACCGGCACCGATCCCGGTCCGGTCGCCTCCCCGGAGCCGGCCCCGGCTCCGTCTCCGAGGCACGCACGCGCGGCGACCACACCCACGACCGCGCCCGCCGTCGAGGAGACCACCCCCGACGGCCGCCGCGCGCTGCCCCGCCGGGTGCGCCAGCGCAACCTGCCGATGCCGCTGCGTACCGAGACCGCCACCACGAGCGAGGGAGGGGCGCGAACCGAGGCGAAGCCCTCCTCACCGCGGGAAGCTGCGGCTACCTTGTCCTCGTTCCGATTCGCGAGCCAACGTGCGCGCGAGGCATCCGAACCGACCGCGGCCGACGACGAGTCCGCGATCGCGACCGAACCCGGAACCGGGACCGAGCCCGCTCCGGGCACGCGCCCCGTCGCCGGAAGCACCACGCACCCTGGGGAACCGTCATGACGAACACGCACGATCTCGCCGGCGGCATGGCCACCACCGCGACCGACAGCCGCCTGGACTGGTTGTTGACCGACCTGGTCAAGCGCGTCCACCAGACGCGGCACGCGATCGTGCTGTCCGAGGACGGCCTGCTGATGAGCCGGTCCGAGACCATCCCGCGCGACGACGCCGAGCAGTTGGCCGCCGCGGCGGCCGGCCTGCAGAGCCTGGCCCGCAGCATCGGCCGGGGTTTCGCGGGGGGTTCGGTGCGCCAGACGCTGGTCGAGATGGACGACGCCTTCCTCTTCCTCACCGCCGCGGGCACCGGCGCGCATCTGGCCGTGCTGGCCGAACAGAGCGCGGACGTGGGCGTGGTCGCGTTCGAGATGAACATGTTGGTGAAGAAGGTCGGTGAATACCTCGGCACCCGGCCACGCGGTGACGAGGGCGGCACTCGATCCGGTGGTCGAGCGTGAGATCCGGGTGGGATCAGTCCTGGGACGAGGACGCGAGCCCGGTGGTGCGCCCGTACACGCTCACCCGGGGGCGGACCAAGGCGGTGCGCGACGCGGACCTGACCCTGATCACCCTGGTGACCACGGTCGACCCGGACGAGCCCGCGGTCCGGTCCCCCGGGGCCGACGAGTCGTCCCCGGGGCCGCGGCGCAAGCCCCGCGACGGGCGCGGCCGCCAACCCGAGCATCAGCGGATCCTGGAGTTGTGCCGGGAACCGCAGGCCGTCGCCGAGGTGGCGGCCCTGATCGATCTGCCGGTGAGCATCACCAAGGTGCTCGTCGACGACCTGCTCCGCGACGGCCTGGTGACCGTGCGCGCCCCGCTGGCCTTGGCCCGCACTCCCGATACCGCCCTGCTGAAAAAGGTACGTGATGGTCTCCTTCGGCTCTGACCGGCTGCCCGAGCGCGCGGCGGCGGTCAAGATCCTGATCGCGGGCGGATTCGGGGTCGGCAAGACCACGCTGGTCGGCACGGTCAGCGAGGTTCCGCCGCTGCACACCGAGGAGATGATGACCGAGGTCGGCGTCGGCGTCGACGACACCGTCGGCATCGAGGCCAAGTCGCGCACCACGGTCGCGCTCGACTTCGGCCGCATCACCCTGTCCGAGGAACTGGTGCTGTACCTGTTCGGTGCCCCCGGTCAGGAACGGTTCTGGTCGTTGTGGCACGACCTGGCGATCGGCGCGCTGGGCGCGATCGTACTGGTGGACACCCGCCGCCTGGAGGCCGGTTTCGGCAGCATCGACTTCTTCGAGCGGCGCGGTATCCCCTTCGTGGTCGCGATCAACCGCTTCGACGAGGCGGTGGAGTACACCGTCGACGAGGTCCGCGACGCGCTCGACCTCGACCCCGAGGTGCCGATCGTGCCGTGCGACGTGCGTACGCGCGGGTCGGGGCGCGACGTACTGCTCGCGCTCGTCGACCACCTCCTCGGCGTTCCGGTGTCGGCCGGCGCCGGTCGGGCACCGGCCGGCGCGGCCGGCGTGTGAGATCCGATCGATCGCGTCGGGGTCAGTGCACCGTGACCCCGACGCGGACGACCGGTCGGGCGGCCGAAGTACCCAGCCCCTTGGGCCCGTAGCACACCCGGGGTACCGCGGCCGGCTCGACCGGCGCCCGGGCCGCGCCCGACCGCGCGCCCTGTGCGATCGCGCCGACGCCCGGTCGCGGTGCGGGCGGCGCGAACCGCTTCCCGACCTGCTGCGGGAACGGCACCGGCGACCTGGGGTCGGCGTAGCGCCTGCACTCCCGATGCCACTTCAGGATCGCCGCGTTCCAGTCGCCGAGCGCCGCCGCGTAGCCGTCCAGCGCTTCCCTGGCCGCCGCACTCAATTCCAGGTCCCGGTACATGGCGGGGAGTTCGGTCGCCACCACCCGCTCGAACTCGCGCATCCGGGACGTCATCAGGTCGTTCACGATGGCCAGCGCGTGGTCGAAGTCGCAGCCGAAGAAGTTCTGCACGACCAGGAGCAGGTTGTGCAGCTCCCCCTCGACCTCGATCTCCTTGCGGTAGGAGAACACGTCGTTGATCATCCAGCCGAAGTCGGCCGCCGAGTTCTCCATCGCCTGCATCGCCCGTGAGCGGTAGGCCTGTTCGGGCACCACGTCGCCGTGGGTCAGCCGGGACAGGCTCTTGGTCAGGTCGGAGCCGAACGTACGGCGACGCATCTCGATGTAGTCGACCGGATCCGGGATGCGGTTCTGCGCGGCGTTGGCCAACTCCCACAACCAACTGTCCAGCATGTCGTCGACGGCACACCGGAACCTGCGTCGCGACGCCGGCGGCATCGGGCCCGCCGTGCGTGTCCACAGGTCGACCAGGCCGCGTTCGATCGCGTCCGTCGGCGCGGGCGCGGCCTCGCCGTCGACCGGCATCAGGGTCTTCAACCGCTCGGTGTAGGCCTTGGCGCCGGCCTGGTCGTGCGAGCGCCCGAAGACGATCGGGTAGTAGTCGTCGCCGTAGGTCCCCCACGCCAACCACTGGGCACCGAGGTCCAGTTGCTCCGGCGAGGCGGCCGGCGCGATGCCCGCCGCGCACAGCGCCAGGTCGAAGTCGCGCAGTGCCCGCTCGTCCCAGACGCCCTCGTCGAGGATGCCCGTGCGCCGACTCCACTCGACGAGGTTGTCCCGGGCGCCGTCCAGGTGCGGGTTCAGGCGCGGCTCGAACGGGATGTGGAAGTCCGGGATCTCGTACGGTGCGACCGGCTGGAACGGCACGTGTGTGTGGCCGCGCAGGGCGCTGTTCAGTCCGGCCACCAGGCCCGGCAGCATGCGAGCCGCCGAGGTGCCGATGCCCTGCGGGCCGGCCAGGACCCCGGGGACCGTGAGGGTGCCGCCCACCTCGGTGGCGCCGTTCATGTAACGGCTGGAGCGCATGTGCCACTCGTGGCCGCCGGACTGCCAGTCCTGGAGGCCCTTGACGTAGGCCATCACATCGATGCGGGACCGCGGGTCCAGGCCGTATTCGGCGAACAGCGGCGGGAGTTCGGTGAAGGTGGTGTGCTCGAACTGGTGCAGGCGCGAGGTGAGCAGTTCGTTGACCGCGTCGGCCGCCTCCTGGGTGGCGCAGCCGAGGAACTTCTCGAAGACCAGGACCGCGTTGGCGTTCTCGCCCTCGTTCTCCACCTCGCGCTGGTAGGAGAACAGGTCGTTGCGCAGGTGCACGGCGTCGGCGAAGGTGTCCTTGAGCACCCGCATCGGCCGGCTCGCGGCGATCACGGCGGGCACCTCGGCGTTCGCGGCGTATTCCACCAGGTTGGCCGACCACGGCGCGCCGCCCACCTTGCGGCGCATCTCGATGTATTCGACCGGGTTGGCCACCCGTCCCTCGTTGATGTTGGCCAGTTCCCACAACGACTCCTCGAGCAGCGCCCGCGTGCTCGCGGCGAATCGCTCGCGCCAGGCCCGCGACATGCTCGGCACGGTGCGCGCCCACAGGTCGGCCAGGCCCTCCTCGACCTGGTTGATCGGCTCGGGGATCGGCGTGCCCGGGTCGACCGGCATGAACGCGCGCAGCCGTTCCAGGTATGCCTTGGCGCCGGCCATGTCGTGGGTGCGCTTGAACACGTCCAGGAAGTGGTCGTCGAAGAAGAAGACCCAGACGTACCAGTCGGTGACCAGGTCGAGTTGCGGGCCACCACAGTCGGGATGGGTGTACGCGCACAGCAGCGCGTAGTCGTGCGAGTCGAAGTCGCGCTCGTCCCAGATGTTCGAGCCCTCGATCATCCGCATCCTGCGGGCCCACGCCTTGGAGTGCAGGCGCGCGCCGTCGAGATGCGGATTCAGTCGTGCCGGGTACGGCACGTAGAACTCCGGGAGTTCGAAGGGTTGTGACATCGATGCGCCCCTTTCGCCAGGGCACACCGTAGGGTCGCGCGCGGTCGAACGGGCCTTCGTCGCACCGGTTCTCGCTCGATCAGGTGAAACCGGGCCGGCACAGGATTGACGATCTTCACCGGCAGGCATAGGGCGCGCCCTCCGGGGCCGCGGGGGCGCGTGGCGGGCGCGCGGCGCGGCGGGTGAGGATGGGCGCATGACGACATCGCAGCGGCTCACCCGCATTCCCGCGCCCGAGGGCGTCGCGCCGGGTCGGGGGTACACCAACGTGGTCATCGGCACCGGCCGAGTGGTCGCGATCTCCGGACAGATCGCCCTGGACGAACACGGCGAGCTGGTCGGCGCGGACGACCCGGGCGCGCAGGCCCGCCAGGTGTTCGAGAACCTGCGCCGCTGCCTGGCGGCGGTGGGCGCGACCTTCGACGAGGTAATCAAACTGACCTACTTCCTCACCGACATCGCCGACCTGCCGGCCGTCCGGGCGGCCCGGGACGCGTACATCGACCCGGAGCGGCTGCCCGCGAGTTCGGCGATGCAGGTCGCGGCCCTGGTCCGGCCGGATCTGCTGCTGGAGATCGAGGCGTTCGCGGTGCTTCCCGAGCCCGAACCGGCCGCCGAATAGGGCTCGGCGCCGGCCCGCGTCCGGGCGCGAATCGATGCCGGCATCATGGCCGGGCAGGTCGGCCCGCCGTGCGCGCGGGCTCCCGACGGTTCCCGAAGGGTGGCGCCAAGTGCTCGTGCAGGTGAGCGTGGTCGGCGACGAAGGCATCGAAGTAGCGGCGTTGCAGCGGTGGTTGGCCATAGACCCCGACCTCCGCGGCGGCGCGGTGACCAGCTACGCCGAGGACGACGCGACCGGCACCATGGGCGCCACCCTCGACGTGGTCAACGTCGTGCTGAGCAACGGCATCGGCCTGTCCGGTCTGCTGGTGGCGATCGCCGGCTGGCGCCGCTCGCGCGCACCGATCACCGGCGCCGGCGGCCCGGACATCGTGGTGCGCCGGGGCGATGTGGAGGTCGTGCTCTCGGAGGCGACGGAGGACGACATCGCCCGGGCCGTACGGGCCCTGGAGGCCCCCGACGGCTCCGCGTGACGACGCGCTCCGGGTCCTGACGGGCCATCAAAAACGCCCGACGGCCGACCGTTGGGCCGACCGTCGGGCGTGCTCGGGGATACGCCCGGACGAGGCGCGGCTAGACCAGCGCGTCCACCGGCTCCGCGGCCAGGACGCCGGCCGCGATCGCCTCGTTCAGCCATTCCGGGAATTCCAGGAGGAGTTGGTCGTACAGCTCCGCGTCACGGAGCGACCGCGGATCCTGCCCGGCGTGGAAGAAGCCCGCGTTGTCCACCACGCGCTGCTCCGGCACGGTGAGTTCGTCCAGCTTGCGCAGGAAGTCGAAGCCCTTGGACTCGGGGTCGCCGAACCCGAGGAACTGCCAGAAGATCGGCAGCCCGGCCGCGTCGCACAGCGCCTTCGCGGCGGCCGGCCGGCTCGTCGGCGCGCCGTCGGTCTGGAAGATCACCAGGGCCGGGTCGGTGCTGCCGGACGCGCGGTAGTGCTCGACCACCCGGGCGATCGCCCAGTGGTAGTTGGTCCGGCCCATGTGGCCGTAGGAGCCGTGCAGTTCCTCGATCCGGCCCACGTGGTTGCCGGGGTCGAGGTCGGCGACGCCGTCGATGTCGGTGGAGAAGAACACCATCGGGACGACGGCCTCGCCCAGTTGCCCGGACAGTGCCAGCGTCTGGTCGGCCAGGTGCTGGACGGTGCCGTCCTTGTAGTAGGAGCGCATCGAGCCGGAGCGGTCCAGGACGAGGTAGACCACGACGCTGCGGCCGGTGAGGCCGCACTTGGCCACGGCCGCGGCGGCGGCCTCGGCGCGGCCCGAGGTCGCGGGCGCGGGCTCCTCGGCGCGGGCGGACGGGACGGGGGCGACGGCGGTGGGCGTCGCGGCCGGGGTCGGCTCGGTCTCGGCGGCGGGCGCCTCGGACTCCGGGGCCGCGGACTCGACCTCGGCGGTCGGCGTGACGACCACCTCGGCCTCGGCCGGCTCCGCCTCGTCACGGGTCGTGATCGACTGTGCCGGCACGGGGATCGACATCGGGGCGGCCTCGGCGGCGACCGACTCCGCCCGGGACTCGGGGATGACCACCGACTCGGGAACGACCCCCGACTCGGCGACGACGGGCTCGGGCTCGGGCACGTGTACCGGCTCGGGCTCGGGTACCCGCACGGGCTCCGGCTCGGGCTCCGGTTCCGGTTTCGTCAGGGCCGGCGGTTCCGGGACGACCTCCGGCTCAGGCGTGATCGGCGCGTCCGACGTGTGGTTCGCCTCCGCTGTCGTGCTCGCCTCGACCGCCGTGGCCGGCTCCGGTGCGGGGCGTGCCGCCGGCTCCACGACCGCGTCCGTCGCCCCGGGTGTCTCCGCCGTCTCGCGGGACGCCCGCGAACGAAAGACGTTGCGCAGCAGACTCCTCAAACCCATCGGCGAATCCTTACCTGTGTGAGGGACGCCGCCCCGATCATCAGGACGGTTACGTAAGGCTAGTCATGGCGCCGGCCGCCCGGCGGCCGACCCGCGCGTACGACACCCGACCGCCCCCCGAACAGCCGAAGGATCGCCCCTCACACGCCGGCGAGCAGCACGAACGCCGCGTCCACGGCGGTGCAGGCGGCGGCCACGTCGTCGTCGGTGAGCGCCGCCGAGACGAACCAGCACGCCGAACCGGCCGCGTTGACATGGATTCCGCGCTCCAGCAACGCGTATCGGAACAGGGCGTAGCGTGCGTCGTCGTTCACGGTCGGGCCCCCACCGGCCCGCGTCGACGCATCGTCGGCGGAGAAGACCACCTGGAACATCGCCCCGACGCCTTGCACCACACAGGGAATTCGCCGATCCCGGGCGGCCCGTCGGATCGCCTCCATCACCCGGGTGCCGGCCGCGTCGATGTGCGCGGTCACCGCCGGATCGCCGAGTTCGCCGAGCGTGACCAGCGCGCCCGCCGCGCACAGCGGCGAACCGTTGTACGTGCCACCGTGCTTGATCCGATTGGCGCCGATCTCGCTCATCACGTCCTGTCGGCCGACGAACGCCGCGATCGGCAGGCCGCCACCGAGTGCCTTGGCGTAGACGGCGAGATCGGGGATCACGCCGAACAACCCCTGGGCTCCGCCCGGTCCGGTGCGAAAGCCGGTGCAGACCTCGTCGAAGATCAGCAGGATCCCGCGTCGGGTGCACTCCTCGCGCAGCGTCTCCAGGTATCCGGGCACGGGCATGGCGCACGCGTTGTTGGCCATGATCGGCTCGCAGATCACCGCGGCGAGTTCGCCCCGATGCGCGTCCAACACCTCGCGCAGGATCTCCGCGTCGTTCCAGGGGCAGACCACCACGTCGGCGAGCACGCCCTTCGGCACGCCCGGCGAGTACGGGTGTGCGCGCGGTCGCGCGTACGGTCCGGCCTCGGCGGCGCGCGGCCCGGTGGAGACCGCGAGCGTGTCGGCCCATCCGTGGCAGTGGCCCTCGAACTTCAGCACCCGGTCGCGGCCGGTGAAGCCGCGCGCCGCGCGGATCGCCCCCTGGATCGCCTCCGACCCCGAGTTGGCGAACCGGACGAGGTCGGCGCACGGGATCATCGCCCGCATGGTTTCCGCCAATTCGATCTCCGGTACGGTGCCCGCGCCGAACATGGTGCCGTTGGCCAACACGTCGGCCACCGCCGAGGCGATCCGCGGATTGGCGTGCCCCACCACCGCGCAGCCGTACGAAATCAGATAGTCGACATACTCGTTCCCGTCCACGTCCCAGATGTGCGCGCCCTTTCCGCGCGCGATATACAGCGGATAGGGATAGGACCCGGTGGTGGTGACCCGGCCGGACGAGGCCGTTCCGCCCGCCAGGGATCGTCGGGCCCGATGGAAAAGCGCCCGGCTGGTTTCGGTCGACTCGGCCGAGATCACGAAATTCGCCACCTTTGCTCGCGACGCCCGCCCGGGACACCGCGTGGGTTTACTTCGCCGCCGGCGCTCCCGGGCGCCCGGGATCCCGCGCTCGCCCGGGCCGAGCGCGCGCGGCCCGGGATCCGCCCGGCGGTCGGCTGCGAGCCGGGGCATCGGCCGGCCCGGCGAAAAGCCGGGTGTCTCCGGATATCCGGGCTCGGCAAATCCGTCGATTCGGTCTTCGGCATATGGAATTCCCCCGCGTCGGTCGTGTCTTTCGGTCGGTCGAACGGGTGGTCGCGGAAAGCGGAGGGTCGTCTCGCATTTCCGGGTGAAAACCACGTGACCGAACGGAAAACGGAGCCTGATCGAACCGATACGAGAAATATCCAGAAGGGGACCGGTCCATGCGCGGGTCGGACGGATTGGCCGGATCACTCCCCCGGCCGACCGCGCCGACCGCGCACACCGGGGCGGATTCACGCCACGCGGCGAGGGCCGCGCCACCGGCCGTCCGGCCCGGCCGGCGGGTTCAGCCGAGGAAGGTCAACCGCACCGTGCGGTCCGGGTTGTCCCGGTTGGTGTCCACCATCGTGACCGACTGCCAGGTGCCCAGCGCGAGTTCGCCCGCGATCACCGGCAGGGTCGCGTGCGGCGGGACCAGCGCGGGCAGCACGTGATCGCGTCCGTGGCCGGGGCTGCCGTGTCGGTGTCGCCACCGGTCGTCGGCAGGCAGCAGATCCGCGAGCAGTGCGAGCAGGTCCTCGTCGCTGCCCGCGCCGGTCTCCAGGATCGCCACCCCCGCGGTCGCGTGCGGCACGAAAACGTTCAGCAATCCGTCCCGTCCCGCCGCCGTCTCGCGCAGGAATCGCGCGCACATCCCGGTCAGGTCGTACACCCGCTCCCGCCGCCCGGTACTGACCTCGAACACCCGCGACACATTCGTCTCCGCCATCCCCCCATGCTCACCCGAACCCCGGCCGCCGCCGCGCAGCCACACGCTCTCCCGGCGGATTCCTTTGCTTTCGGCCGAATACGTACGGACAATGTGCGGCAGTACCTACCTGTCGGTAAGGAACTGTCCGAGGAGGGGAAGGCGCATGGCTCGGCGCTACCAGTGCGGTCTCGACGCCGCCATGGACGTCATCGGCGGCAAGTGGAAGGCGCTGATCCTGTGGGCGCTGCACACCGAGGAGCGGCGGTTCGGGGAGCTGCGCCGCGCGGTGCCCGGGATCAGCGAGAAGATGCTGATCCAGCAGCTGCGCGAGATGGAGACGCGGGGCATCGTGCACCGCGAGGTGTTTCGGGAGGTCCCGCCGAAGGTGGTCTACTCGCTGACCCCGCTGGGCGAGTCGCTCAACGAGGCACTGTTGCCGCTGGGCGTGTGGGGGCAGGACCACGAGCAGCACATCACCGCCACCGCGCCCTCGACCACCGCGACGCCGGATCCGGCGCGGCCCGCCGCCTAGAGGTCGTTTCCGGGCGAAGTTTCCGGAGGCGGCGAATGCTCGGGAATAGCGTCGAACGGTCTGCTATACCCGCGCGGCGCACTCTGGGTGAGTCGTTGTTGACTTTTCGTAGCACCCGCCGTAATTATTTCGGCATCGAATATCCGGATTGTCTGCGACGTCTTCGTTGAGCCGCCGGGGTGTGAATATATGACCGAATACGTCCGAGTGTCCGAACAGCTGGCGCTGCCTCGCGGCCGGGTCGATCCGATCATGGCCACCGCTCGGCGGCTCGACACATATCCGGTCCATGTCTGCCTCGACGAGAACACCGCGCTCGCGCGCCTGTGCGCCGAGATCGACGGCCGCCGGGTCGCGCTGGTCACCGACGACACCGTGCTCGCGCTGCACGCACGCCGCCTGGCCGAACGCCTGATCGCCGCCGGACTCGACGTGGTCGCCACCTCCTTCCCGGCCGGCGAGGCCAGCAAGAGCCTGCGCACCGCGAGCACGCTGCTCGACTGGCTGGCCGAAACCTCGCTGGTACGCCGGGACATCCTGCTCGCGGTCGGCGGCGGCGTGGTGATGGACACCGTCGGCTGGGTGGCCAGCGCGTACATGCGCGGACTGCCGTACATCAACGTGCCCACCACGCTGCTCGCGCACGTGGACGCGGCCCTGGGCGGCAAGGTGGCCATCGACCACCCGTCCGCGAAGAACCTGATCGGCGCCTTCTACCAACCCCGCGCGGTGGTCTCCAACGTCGGCTATCTGAGCACCCAGGACGATCGTGGACTGCGCGCCGGACTGGCCGAGGCGATCAAGACCGGGATCATCGCCTCGCCCGAGTTGTTCGATCTGATCGAGCACCGGCACGCGGCGATACTGGCCGCCGAGCCCGGGCCCACCGCCGCCCTCGTGCATGCCTCCAGCGTGCTCAAGTGCCGTCTGATCGCCCGCGATCCGTACGAACGCGACCTGTGCCGGCCGCTGAACTTCGGACACACCATCGGACACGCGGTGGAGACCGCGACCGGCTACGGCCCGGTCCTGCACGGCGAGGCGGTCGCGTTCGGGATGGCCTGCGCGGCGCGCATCGCCGAACGCCGAGGGCTGCTCGACCCGGCCCTGCTCGCCCGAATGACCGCACTCCTCGACCGGGTGCGACTGCCCACCACGCTCGCCGCGTTACCCGCGCCGCTCGATCCGGCGACCACCGTCGAGGCGCTGGGGCAGATCCGCAAGATCCGGGACGGCCGGCTGCGCTTCGTGCTGCCCACCGCGCTCGGCGAGACCGTGATCACCGACGACGTCACCGACGAGGAGATCCACGCCGCGCTCGTGGTCTCCACCGGATCCGAGGCCACCCTGGCGCACACCCACGGAGGTACCGATGGCTGAACCCGCCGGGCTGGATGTGTTCGTGGTCGGCGGGGTAGGCGTGGACGTGATCGTACGGGTCCCGGAACTACCGTTACCGATAAGCGACTTCAAGGTGCCGCCGATCCGCAGCTATGTCGCGCACACCGGCAACGGGGTGGCCCTGGGCTGTCGGGCGTTGGGGCTGCGCACCCATCTGGCCGCCGTGCTCGGCGAGGACCCGGAGGCGGACTTCGTGCTCGCGCACTACGCGCGGCACGGCCTGTCCTTCGCACATGCCACCGACCCCGCCGGTACCCCGCGCAGCGTGAACCTGGTCGGCCCCGACGGCGAACGGCTCTCGCTGCACGACAGTCGGCTGCCGAAGGACCTGGTGGTCGACCCCGATCTGTACCGCCCCGCGCTGGCCCGGACCCGGCACGCGCACGTGTCGATCGGCGGCTGGTCGCGGGCCGCCCTCGCGGAGGCGATCGAGGCCGGCGTGTCCACCTCGACCGACCTGCACGGCTGGGATGGGAAGGACCCCGACCGGGCCGACTTCGCCTACGGGGCCGAACTGGTGTTCACCTCCACCAATCGGCTGGGCGACCGGGTCGAGGAGGCCGCGCGGGACCTGCTCGCCCGGGGCCGGGCGAAGATCGTGGTCGCGATGGCGGGCGGTCGGGGCAGCTATCTGGTGGTGCGGGATCGGCCGCTGTGGCACGTTCCGGCGCTGGCCATGCGGGCCGACGAGGTGGTGGACACCAACGGGGCCGGGGACAGCTACGTCTCCGGCTTCCTGTACGCCTACCTCGCCGGCCGCGACTGGGCCGGTTGCGCCGCCGCGGGTACGCATGCGGGGGCACACGCGGTCCGCACGGCCGGTACGCACACGTCGTTCATCACGGCGGAAGAGCTGGATCGTGCGGTGTCCTGACCGGCTCGGCGGGCGGCGTTGCGGATCCGGTGGGCGTCGTGGTGCCGGGCGGGGCCGGGGTCAGGATCCCGCCCGGGGTGACGATGGCATCGCGAACCGTACTGCCGGCGGCGACCGTGGCGCCCGGCAGCACCACCGAGCGCAGTACGGACGCGCCCGGTTCGAGGTGACAGCCCGGGTGCAGCACACTGCCCTCGACCCGCGTCCCCGGTGGTATCCCGGTGCCCAGCAGACTCCCGTCGGCGTACCGGGGGAACCCCTCCCCCAGACCCGCGAGGGTGCGCGGCAGCAGTTCGGCGGGGATCGGGTGCGGCGGGTCGAGCAGCCGCAACTGCTCGTCCCGGTAACGCTCGACGGTCCCGATGTCGGCCCAGTGGTCGGCCACTCGATATGCCGCCACCCGGTCGCCCCTGGCGATCATCGCGGGCAGCACGTCGCGGCTGATGTCGTGTTGCCAACCCGCCTCGCCACGCGCCGCCAGCACCGCCAACACCTCGCGCAGCGCGGCGATCCGAAACACGCAGAACGCGGTGAACACCAGGTCGGAGGTCGGCCGCGCGGGCTTCTCGACCAGGGCTCGGACCCGGCCGTCGGGCTCGGTCTCGACCATGCCGAACAGGTGTACCCAGCGCCGCTCGACGCGCTGTACGCCGATCGTGCAGTCGGCGTCGGCGGCACGATGCGCGGCCAGCATCGGCGCATAGTCGAACACGTAGACGTGGTCCGCGTGTTGGATCAGCAGATCGCGCGCGCCGGGGGCGAACAGGTATTCCGCGTTGGCCAGCAGCGCGTCGGCGGTGCCGCGTTCGGCGGGCCGGGCGGGCAGGATCGCGCCGGGGCCGGATCGGGCCAGGGCGTCGTGCGGGCCGAAGTGCAGCCGGGTGCCCGGGTGTTCGTCCCAGTGCGCGAGCAGGTGCCGGACCAGGTCGGACTCGCGGTGCTGGGAGAGCAGGACCAGCTCGGGCAGGCCGGAACGGATCGCGTTGGCCACGCTGAAGTCGACCAGGCGGCAGCTCGCGGCGTACGGGACGAGCGGTTTGCAGACGGTCTCGGTGAGCGGGCCCATACGCTCGCCCAGGCCGCCCGCGAGCAGGCCGCCACGTACTCCGTCGAGCGTCACCAGGTCCGCCCCGGGGCGACGCCGGCGGGGATCAGCGTGCGCAGCAGCGTCAGCGAATTGGCGATGCCCTGCTCCGTCGGCAGTAAGGCGTCCTCGTGTTCCACGTAGATCACTCCCCGGTAGTCGTCGTCGAGCAGCGCGGCCACGATGGCCGGCCAGGGCAGGGCGCCGGCGCCGAGGGCACGGAACCGGATCGCCGGGCCCGGGCCATAGCGCGACCAGCCCGCGCCGCGCGGCGGTTCGGTGTCGGACCAGCGCTGGAGGTCCTTGGCATGCACGGCGGCCAGTCGCCGGCCCCAGCCGCGGACACAGGCCACCGGGTCGTATCCGACGGCGGCGAGGTTGGCCGGGTCCACGCACAGACGCACCCCGCTCGCGGCGGAGAGCAACGCCCGGGTGCTGGCCGGGTCGTACGCGACCTGCTTGGGGTGCGGCTCGATCACCACGCGTACGCCCAGCGTGTCCGCCAGTTCCAGCACCGGGCGCGCGGCGTGTACCCATGCGTCCACGTTGTCCTGCCAACTCACCTCGCTGCCCGACCAGGACAACCAGCGGGCCAGATCGGGCACGCCCAGCATCAGCCGCACCAGCGGCGCGCCCACCCCGGCGGCGAATCGCACCGTCCCGAGCGCGGCGCGCACCCCGAACGCCCGCTTGGCCTCGGCGCCGCCGACCAACACCGCGTCGGTGTGCGGCCCGTGCGGGCCCAGTACGAGCTGGGTGTCCCGGCTGTTGCTCACACACCCGACCTCGACGCCGGCCGCCGCGCACCGCTCGCGCACGTCGCGCTGATGGCGCGGATCCTCGAGGCGGGCCGCGTCCACGAGCGCGAAGGCGCGGTCGACCGGCAGGTCGACGACGTCCACCCCGACGTCCCGGGCCACCGCCAACGCCCCCGCCGGTCCGAGCGGCGCCAGCGCGGCGAGACAGATCCCGAGCCGAATGGGCGCGGTGGAGGGGGCGGCTCGGTCCGCGGGCGGGACGGGTGGAGCCGGTGGGGTGGGGTTTTGGTGCTCGGCTCCGGTGGGGCTTGTGGTCATCGGCGGTCCCCCTCGTTCGGTTGCGTCTCGCGTCCTCACAGGTGGCGGATGTGTGCCCAACCCTTGGGCGGCGAACCCTCGTTCGCCCGCAGCGCGGCGTACACCGCGTCCACCGGGTCGGCGATCACGGTCGGCGATCGGGCCGCGCCGAGTTCGGTGACCAGGCGCCGGCTCAGCTCGGCCGCGTACGGCGGACAACCGCGGAACACACCGCCGTTGAGCACGACGCGCCACGTGCCGCTCAGGGCCGCCGCGTCCCGGGCCGCGCGGACCCCATCGACCAGATCGTCGAGGCCGGCCCGCACCACCTCGCCGGCGACCGCGTCGCCCGCCTGCCACGCCGCGCACACCTCGGGCGCCAACGCGGCCACCGCGCTCTTGGGAAACGGCTCCGCGGCCAGCCGGCGGGCCAGTTCGCGCGGACCCCGGGCGGCGAACAGCGTGGTCGGCCGCCCGCGCCCGTCCGCGCCGCGTACGGCGGCCCGCAATCCGGCCGCACCGAGCGCGTACGCGCTGCCCTCGTCGCTGCCCAGGTACTCGCAGCCCCCGATCACCACCGGCGGCCCCGCGTCCGGGCCGGCACCCGCCACGCAGGCCGACCCCGTCCCGGCCACCACGACCACCCCACGTCCGGCAGTCGGCGGCGCGAGCAGCAGCGGCGGTACGTCCCCGGAGACCACCAACCGCCCCACCAGGCCCTGTTCGCGCGCCAGCACCGCCAATCGATCGATCTCCGTCGGCGCGGTGTCCATGGTGATCGTGGCGCTCGCGAACCAGCCCAGCGCGGGTGCCCCGGCCAGGTTTGCGGCGATCTCGGCCAGCAGCCGCGCCAGCGTCGCCTCCGCCGCCGCGCCCGCCGACGCGGGATTCACCGACTCCCGGGTGTACCGCGCGCCGCCCACCCTGGCCGTGGTGCGTGTGCCACCGGCGTCGATCGCCCAGTACTCCACCGTCGAAAGCCTCCGCAGTCCGTCGAAATCGCCCCCCGCCGGTCACGCTATCGGTGCGGAAGGCCGGCTCGGGGTAGTGGTGGAGAGATACGGTGGGCGACACTCTCGGTCACCTGTGACGGACGGAGTGTGCATGCGATACGGCGGCGGTGTGCTCGGTCTGCTTGCCCCGGCGACGAGTTGGGGGCTGTTCTGGGGTGGTTGGGCCGCGCTGCTGCCCACCCTCCAGGACGAACTCGGGTTGGACGACGGGAGTCTGGGCCTGGCGCTGTTCGCGGTCCCGGTCGCGGCGGTGCCCGCGATGTTGCTGACCGGGCCGCTCGCGCGCCGGCTCGGCCCGCGTACGTTACCCCTGGTCACCCTCGGGTTCGCGCTCGGCACGCTCGCCGTCGCGATGGCCGGGTCGCGCCGGACGTTCGCCGCGGCACTGTTGCTGATCGGCGCGACCAGCGGGGCGATCGAGGTGGCGCTCAACGCCACCACGGCCGCGCGCGAGGCGCTGACCGGCGAACGGCTGTTCCACCGGGTCCAGGCGGCCACCCCGCTCGCGATGGTCCTGGCCGCCCCGGCGGTCGGTCTCGCACTGCACGCGGGGGTGTCGGCGCGGGCGATCCTGGTGACGATCGCCGTACTGGTCGCGCTGAGCGCGGCGGCGGCGATCGACCGCCGGCGCTGGCAGGAGGAGGCGGCCGCACCACCCGGAACGGAGCGCGCCGAACGGGCGAACGGCCGTCTCCTGATCGCCCTTTCGGCGGTCGGCGCGGTCGGCGGCACGGTGCTGCTGATGGAGAACACCGTCGAGCAGTGGGGCGCGATCCACCTCACCGACAACCTCGACACCGGCCCGTTCCTCGCCTCGTGCGGCCCGGCGGTCTACATGGCGGGCCTGTCCGCCGGCCGCATGCTCGCCCAGTGGCGCGGCGAACGGGTCGGCGACGCCCCGCTGATCGTCGGCGGCGGCGCGCTGGGCGGCCTGGGCCTGGCCCTCGCGGCGGCGGCCTGGTCCACCCCGACCACCCTCGCCGGCTTCGCGCTCGCCGGCGTCGGCCTGGCCCCGGTGTTGCCCACGCTGCTCGCCGCGACCGGGCGCGCGGTCGCCCCGAGCCGGCGCCCGCAGGCGATCTCGCTGGTGACCACCGTGTCCTACGCCGGCTTCCTCGGCGCCCCACCGCTGGTCGGCACGCTGGCCGGCCGGCTGGGCCTGGGTACGGTCCTCGGCATCGTGGCGCTGTGCGGGGTGGTGGTGATGGTGGGCGCGCGGTCGTTGCGGCTGCTGCCCGCCGAGACCGCCCCGGGCACGTCCGACCCGGACGGCGATCCCGATGATCCCGACGATCCGGGCGGCTCCGGCGGCTCCACCGACGGAGACCGTTCCGAAGGTGATCGTTCCGATCCGTCGCACCACCCACGTCCGCCGCACCGGAAGGGGGTCGCCCGATGACCCGGGTCCTGCTGTTCGGATCGGGGTACATAGCCGGCCACGTCGGCGCCCGGTTGACCCGCCTGGGCCACGGCGTCGTGCTCGGTTCGCGGCGCCGCCCCCGCACCCCGGAGACCCGGGGACTGCGCTGGCTTCCGGTGGATGTGGCCGATCCGCGCGAGGTGCGCACGGTGGTCGACGCGGTCCGTCCCGACGCGGTGGTGGCCGCGCACGGGCCCTCGGACATCACCCGGTGCGAGGCCGATCCGGCGGGCGCGGCCGCGGTACACGTCGCCGGGGCCCGACACGTGGTGGCGGCACTGGCCGGGCGGGCCGCGCGGATGGTGCTGATCTCCACGGACAACGTCTTCCCGGGCCACGCGGACAGTTGCGCCGAGTCCGCGCCGACCTCGCCCGCCAACGCCTACGGGCGGGCCAAGCTCGCCGCCGAGGCCGCCTATCTGGCCGGCGGCGACGCGCTCGTGTTGCGGGTCAGCCTGGTGTACGGCTGGGACCGGGCCGGACTGCGGCCGAACTTCTTCACCACGTGCGCCGAACGGCTCGGCGCGGGCGCGCCCGTGGCGGTGCCGGACGAGCACTGGAACACCCCGGTGCTGATCGACGACGTCGCGGCCTGGACGGCCGCGCTGCTCGACTCGCCGCACACGGGCGTGGTGCATCTGGGCGGGCCGCGGCGGTTGTCCCGGGTGCAGTGGGCCCGGCACATCGCGGCGGTGCACGGCGTGGACCCGGCGCTGGTGACCGCCGTACCGCAGCGGGACACCGGGTACGCCTGCCGGCCGCGCAACGCGTGTCTGCACAGCGAACGCGCCATGCACCTGCCCGAATTACGCGGCCTGGACCCGGTCGACGTGTTCGCGGCCGACGCGGCGCTGATCGCGGCCGCGGTCGGGCCGACGGGCTTGATCGGGCCCTCCGGATCCCCCGGTTCCACCGCCGACCCGAACACCCTCGCGCCGCGCGCCCCCCTCGACGCCTCGGCCGCCCTCGACGCCTCAGCCGCTCTCGACGCTTCAGCCGCTCTCGACGCCTCAGCCGCTCTCGGAAGGGACCAGCCCTGATGGACCGTCATCTGTTCCTGGCCAGCAAGCGTGCCGCAGTCAGCTTCGCCCCCGATCCGGTGACCGGCGCGCTGCGTCCCTGGCTCGCGCCCGGTGGCACCGGCAACGTGGTCGCCGAGCAGGCGGGTGTGCTCGACGTGACCTGGATCGCCAGCGCGGACACCGACGACGATCATCGGGCGGCCCGGGAGAATCCGAACGGTCTGAATCTGCGCCTGCGTTCGGGCCGCGACATCCGGGTCCGACTGCTGCGGCACGACCGGGAGACCTTCGACGTCGTGCAGAACTTCATGACCGCGCAGTTGATGTGGGCCGCGAACAACTACGGCTGGGACCGGTGGACCACGCCGACCTTCGGCGCCGAGACCTATACCGCCCTGGAACGATTCACCGAGTTCACCGAGGACTTCGCCGGCGCTCTGCTCGCCGACTCGGCCGACGTCGCCGATCCGGTGTACCTGGTGCACGACTACCAACTCGTCGGCGTACCGGCCCGGTTGCGCGCGGTGCGGGCGAACGCGCCGATCCTGCTGTTCGTGCACATCCCCTGGCCCTCGCCCGACTACTGGCGGATCCTGCCCCGGGCGCTGCGGGTGGGCCTGCTCGAAGGCATGTTGCCGGCGACCACGATCGGCTTCTTCGCCGAGCGGTGGTGCCGCAACTTCCTGGACTGCGTGGCGGATCTGATACCCGACGCCGACGTGGACCGCAACGCCGGCGTCATCCGGTGGCGCGGCCGGCGCACGGGGGTGCGCACCATGCCGCTCGGCTACAGCCCGCGCGCGCTCGACGCGGATCATCCGCGCCTGCCGGCGGGGATCGCGGAGTGGGTGGGCGACGCGCCTCTGGTGGTGCACAGCGGCCGGACCGACCCGATGAAGAACGCCGAACGCGCCGTCCGGGCCTTCGTGACCGCCCATCGCCGCGAGCCCGCGGTGCGGTCCTCCCGGATGCTGGTCCGGATGAATCCGAACCGGCTCTACGTCGAGGCGAACGCCGACTACGTCCGGCGCGTGGAGTACACGATCGCCGAGGCGAACGCCGAACTGGGCCCGGACACCGTGCGGTTGCACTGCGACAACGAGGTGGAGCACACCATCGGCTGCTTCCGCCGGGCCGACGCGCTGATCTTCAACTCGACGGTGGACGGCCAGAATCTGAGCACCTTCGAGGCCCCGCTGGTCAACGAGCGCGACGCGGACGTGATCCTGTCCGAGATGTGCGGCGCGGCGGAGATCCTGGCCCCGGTGTGCCGCACGATCAACCCGTTCGACCTGGTCGAGCAGGCCGACGCGCTGATCGGCGCGCTGACCGCGTCCCCCGCCGAACGGGCGGCCGCGGCCGAGCGGCGGCGCAAGGTGGCCGAGCCGTGGACCCTCGAAGCCTGGGTCCGCACCCAGTTGGAGCGGCTCGACGCGGACCACCGCGATGACTGAGTCGGCCGAGGAGCGCGCCGCCGCGACCGCCCGGGTCGCGCAATACCGGCTGGGCGAGGCGGAGTTGGTGCGCGGCGAGGGCATCCGCTCGTGGGACGCGAGCGGCCGGGAATACCTGGACTGCGTGTCCGGGACGTTCAATCTGATCCTCGGCCACCACCATCCCGAGGTGATGGCCGCCGTCCGGGCGCAGACCGAGGAACTGGTCTTCGCCTCCTCGTCGTTTCGCACCGAGTCCACCGACCGCCTGATGCGCGACCTGGCCGCGCTGGCCCCGGCCGGTCTGACCCGGGTGAACCTGCGCAGCAGCGGCGGCTCGACCGCCAACGAGGGCGCGATCCGAATCGCCCAGCACCACACCGGCCGGCGCGACGTGATCGTGCCGTTCCGGGGCCATGTCGGCCAGACCATCGCGGCCGCCGCGTACAACGGCAGCAGTCGGATGCGGGCGCCCTTCCACATGCCGCCGCTCGGCGCGGTACACGTGCCCGACGCCTACTGCTTCCGCTGCTTCTATCGGCAGACCCCCGACACGTGCGGCATGTTGTGCGTGAGCCGGATCGAGGACTTCATCACATACGCCAGTTCGGGCAGCGTGGCGTGTGTCCTGATCGAGCCGATCAGCGGAATGGGCGGCAACATCGTGCCTCCGCCGGACTACTTTCCGGCCCTGCGGGCCCTGTGCGACGAGCACGGGATCGTGTTGATCTTCGACGAGATCCAGACCGCGTTCGGCCGCACGGGGCAGATGTTCGCGGCCGATCTGTTCGGCGTGGTGCCGCACATGATGACCGTCTCGAAGGGGCTGACCGGCAGCGGACTGCCGCTCGCGGCGATCCTGACCGAGGAGCGAATGGCCGACTGGGACCGCTCGCTGCACGGCTTCACCTACGGCGGCCACAACCTGGCCGCCGCGGCGGCGGTCAAGACACTGGAGATCGTCCGGCGTCCGGGTTTCCTGGAGAACGTACGCCGGACCGGCACGATCCTGACCGAACGGCTGTGCGCTCTGCGACGCGATCACGCGATGCTCGGCGACGTACGCGGGCCCGGGTTGATGCTCGGCCTCGAACTGGTGCGCCCGGACGGCGGCAAGGCCCCGGAACTCGCCCACGCGTTCCAGCGCGCGCTGCACGCACGGGGTGTACTGACCCGGGTCTCCGAGCACGGGCTGGGCAATGTCATCGAACTGCGTCCGCCGCTGATCCTGACCCCCGCGGAGGCGCATCTGATCGCCGACCGGTTCGGCGAGGCGCTGGCGGTGGTGGCCGCCGAAGCGGTCGGGCGGACCACACCCGCGCCCCGCGTCGGCATCGCTCGCCCGGATCGGGCGGGATGAGGGTCGAGTTGGGCCCACACGGTCCGCATCTGCGGCTCGGCCGACCACACCCGCCGGCGGGCGAACACCGGGTGCGGATCCGGATCGAGTTGGCCGGTCTGTGCCGCTCCGACCTCAAGGAGGTGGCCCGCGAGCGGCACGGTCCCAGTCAGTTCGGCCACGAACTGGTCGGCGTGGTCGCCGAGTCCACCCTGCCCGAGGCGCTGCCGGTCGGTGCGCGGGTGGGCCTCGACCCCAATGTGCCACTCGCGCGCACCAGCGGTTTCGGGACCGAGATGTACGCGGCCGGCCCGGCCGACCGGCTGACCGCCGCGCTGCCCCGAATCCCGGCCGAACTCTCGAACCGGCAGGCGGTCTTCGCCGAACCGCTGGCCTGCGCCGAGCACTGCGTCGCGGCCCTGGTCGGGCACACCGGCATCCCCCTGCTCGGTCGGCGCGTGGTGGTGTTCGGCGCGGGCGCGGCCGGTCTGTGGATCGCCCGCCTCGCCGAACTCGCGGGCGCCGACGTCACGTTGGCCAATCGCAGCGCCGATCGCACCGAATTCCTGCGGGCGCGCGGCTTCGAGGTGCGGCCGAGTGTGGGGCTGCCGTCGTCGGCCTTCGCGCTCGCCGTGATCGCCACCAGCTTCGTGCGTCCGGAGATTCTGGCCGAGGCCCTGCGCACGCTGGTCCCCGACGGTCTGGCCCTGCTCTACGGCGGCACCGCCCCGGGCGATCGACTCCCGGACCTGGCCTGCGATCTGGACCGGGTCCGGCGCCGCGAGCAGGCGGTGCGCACCACCTGGGCGGGTCGGCCGGTCACCGTGGCCGGCAGCTACGGCACCGGCCGCGCCGACTTCGCCGCCGCGCTGGCGGTATTGCCGAAGCTGCCCGTCGAGCGCCTGGTGACCGCCGAGATCACCCTCGCCGAACTCCCGGCCGTACTGCGCGAACAGGTGAGTGGTCGGCCGCTGGGCAAGACGCTGATCCGACCACGAGCCGCGACCGCTCCCGCGCACGCGCCGTAGGATCCGGGACATGACGATCTCTCTGGGTGATTCCGCCCGCAAGCTCCTCGACGCGGCGCACCCGGCCGTACTGGCCACCGTGAACCGGGACGGCAGCCCGCAGACCTCCGTGGTGTGGGTCGGTCGCGACGGCGACGACGTCCTCGTCTCCACCCAGGCCGGCCGGCTCAAGGACCGCAACCTGCGCCGCGAACCGCGCGCGAGCCTGACCATCTACGACCCCGCCGACTCCGAGGTCTACGTCGAGATACGCGGCACCACCACGATCACCGAGGACGTCGGCCGCCGGCTCGCGGTCGAGTTGGCCGAGAAATACGAGGGCCCGGGCGCCGGCGACGAATACCTGAACCTCCCGCCGGAGTCGGTGCGCGTGGTCGTGCGCCTGACCCCGACCCGGATCACCGGCACCGCGACCGACTGAGCACCGCTCAACGCTCCCGCGCGGGCCGGCGGGCCGGCGGTCCCGGTGCCGGTGGCCGCGGTCGCGGCATGGCACACCAAGGTGACCCGTGTACTCATATCCGCGTACTCACCCCGGTCCGCCCGGTTCAAGACTTGCACAAGTCTGGCCTCCGGAGCCCCGCGCCCGTTGACCCGCTCGCGCGGCGACACCTAGATTCCGATCGACCTCGCGTCGCGACGAGGAAGCCGGTGAGACCCCGGCACGGACGCGCCACTGTGATCGAGTCGTCGACCCGCGCAAAGCGGGGTCGCGGCGGCCGTGAGTCAGACCCTCCCGCGACGCACCCCGCACACGGGCGCGTTGCCCCGAAGGAGGATTCCGTGGCTCAGGCTGCCGTTCCCCGCCCCGCCGCCACACCGATCGCGATCCCGGTCCGGGCGATCGTGCCCTGGGCCGCGTTCGCCGGGGCGTTCCTGCTGTTCCTGATCTACTTCGTCGCCTCCGAGCAGGGCGCGGTCGCGCTCTTCTCGGGTACCGGTGTGCACGAGTTCGTGCACGACGGGCGCCACCTGCTCGGCTTCCCCTGCCACTGACGGCCGCGCGATCGTGCGGCCGCACGGTCGCGCCGTGAGGCATGTTCGGCGCGGCCCTCGGTCGAGGGCCGCCGCACAGGGAGTCGACATCACGCATGGTGCGAAATCTGTTGATCCGCGGCATGCTCACCGGCGTTCTCGCCGGGGCACTGGCGTGGGTGTTCGCGTGGGTCTTCGGCGAGCCGCAGATCCGCGACGCGATCGCGTTCGAGGAGCACGGGCACGAGGCCGGCGCGGCCGGCGATCATCCCGAGGAGGAGGTCGTCGGTCGGGGCGTGCAGAGCACGATCGGCATGCTGACCGGGATCGGTGTGTACGGCATCGCGATCGGCGGCCTGTTCGCGCTGGTCTTCGCGTTCGCGTACGGCCGGATCGGCCCGTTCCGGCCCAGGGCCACCGCCGGATTGTTGGCGCTGCTCGGCTTCGCGGCGGTGATCGTGGTGCCGCTCCTGAAGTATCCGGCGAACCCGCCGGCGGTCGGCGACGCGGACACCATCGGGCGGCGTACCGCACTGTACTTCGGCATGCTCGCGCTGTCCGTGCTGTTCGCGGCGGCGGCGGTGATCCTGGCCCGGCGGCTGACCGACCGGCTCGGGGCCTGGAACGCCGTCCCGCTCGCGGTGGCCGGCTTCCTCGTCGCGGTGGGCATCACCATGCGGGCGATGCCGACGGTGAACGAGGTGCCGGCCGCGTTCTCGGCCACGGTGCTCTGGCGTTTCCGGGTGGCCTCGCTCGGCGTGCACGCCATCATCTGGACCACGTTCGGCCTGGTCTTCGGCCTGTTCGCGGAACGCGTCCTGCGGCCCGCGGCCGACCCCAGGCCCGAACCCCGAGTCCCGGCCGCCGCCGGTTGACCGGGCCGGTCCACACGGTGTCGCGGCCGCCCCCGGCCGTGACCCCGATCGCCGGTCGGGCCGTCCAGGGCCCGACCGGCGATGCGTCGGACGGGACCGGCCCCGCCGGAGGACGCAACCGCCGGCCGGGCGGTCCACGACTTCGGTCCACAAAACCCAACCCGGCCGGCGCTTGAGGCCACCTCGGCCAAAGGCCGGCCCACCCCGCCCGGCCAGGCGCATGCGGCCGAGGACCGGCGGAACCGGCCCCGCCCCAGGGCCCGCAAGCACCGGCCGGGCCGTCGATGGCTTCGGTCCGCAAATCCAGCCCGGCCGGCGTTTGAGGCCACCTCGGCCGAAGGCCGGGTCGGCCCGGCCGGCCGGGCGCGTGCGGCCGAGGGCCGGCGGGGCCGGTGCCGCCCGGGCAAACTCCCGGTAATCCACGCGCGTCGCGCCCGCCGCCTCCGTACGCTGCGAGACCATGCGCAAGATCGTCGTCGTCGGCGTCGGCGGAACCGGCAGGCCCGAGTTGGCCGACGCCCTGGGTACCCGACTCGACCTCCCCGTCACCCACCTGGACACCCTGTACCACCACGAGGATCGAACCACCGCTTCGGCCGAGGAGTTCGCCGACGCGCAGCGCGCGCTGGTCGCCCGGCCCGGGTGGATCGTGGTCGGCAACTACGCCTCCACACTGCCGATCCGGCTGCGGGCGGCGGATACCGTGGTCTTCCTCGACATCCATCCGCCGGCAGCGATCACCGCGATACTGGCCCGCCGCCGGCACCCCGAGGCGGGCGATCACGACCGGCTCGACCCGAGCGTGCTGCGCTCCGTCCTGGCCTACCGGCACTCGGTCCGCCCCCGGGTGCGCCGACTGCTCGCCGCCCACTCCGCGCCGGACGTCCCGGTACACACCTTCACCACCCGTCGCGCCGCCGACCGCTGGCTCGCCGGCCTGCCGACGAGCGGCTGAGCGGCGACGGGCGGGAGTGCGGTCAGCGGCTGTCGCGCTGGTCCAGGCCCGACCCCGGCGCTATCTCCGGCGCGTCGAGCAGCGAGGACTCGACGCCGCCGACGCCCCAGCCGTACGCGAGCTTGTGCACCTCCAGCACGAAGAAGGAGTCGGTGGAGAGCACCCCGTCGATCATCAGCAGGCGCCGGTTGAGCAGGTCGGTGAAGTGGTCGGTGTCCCGGCAGATCACCTCGACCATCACGTCGTACTGTCCGGCGACCATCACCACGTACGACGTCTCGGGCAACTCGCGCAGCTCCCGGCACACTTCCCGGGCGCTGCCGGGCCGCACCCGCATGCCGATCATCGCGAGCCGGTCGAACCCGATGGTGAGCGGGTTGGCGATGCCGACGATCTGGAGCGTCCCGCTCTCCTCCAGGCGCTGCACCCGGTAGCGCACCGAGGACGCCGGGATGCCCAGGTCCTCGGCGATCTGCTTGTACGCACGCCGGCCATCGGCCTGGAGGATGGCGATGATGCGCCGGTCGATGTCGTCCAAGGGGCCTGCAGGGGTCATGCGGCTGCTCCGGGTCTGCTGCGGCGCCGGGTTCGGCGCGTGTGCCTGGTCCTGATCTCCGGCGGCCATCTTCCCCTGTTCCTCCCGGCCTTCGGGCCCGGCACCCGGGTGGTTCACGAGTCGAAGCCCAGTCCGAGTCGATCCAGCGAGCGCAGCCACAGGTTGCGGCCACCGTGCGCGTCCTCGCGGGCCATCGACCAGCGGGTGGCCTGGATGCCGATCCAGCGCGCGGGCTCGGGCGGGAACGGGATCGGCTTGCGCTTGATCATGGTGAGTTCGGTACGTTCCGACCGGGTGCCGGCGAGCAGGTCCAGCATCACCTCGGCGCCGAACCGGGTGGCCCCGACGCCGAGTCCGGTGAAGCCGAGCGCGTAGCCGACGCGGCCGGCCGCGGCGGTGCCGGCGAACATGCAGAACCGGGTGGTCGAGTCGATCACGCCGCCCCACGCGTGCGAGAAGGCCACGTCGGCGAGCGGCGGAAAGGTCGCGGCGAACTGCTCGGCGAGGATGTCGAACGTCTCCGGGCGCTGGGTCAGCGCCTCGTCGACCCTGCTGCCGAACGGGTAGATGGCGTCGTAACCGCCCCACAGGATGCGGTTGTCGGCGGTCTTGCGCAGATAGTGGAACTGGTTGCCCGCGTCGGTGACGCCGTGCTCGCCGGTCCAGCCGATCGCGGCGAGCTGTTCGTCCGTCAGCGGCTCGGTGGTGAGCGCGTAGTCGTACACCGGGACCATGCTCAGGCCGAGCCGGCGCAGCAGCGGCGGGTAGATGTTGGTGGCGAGCGCGACCCGACGCGCGGCGACGAGCCCGTAGGCGGTGCTCAGCCGGACCGCGTCGGCGGGCTTGGTGTCGATCGAGGTGACCTCGGTACGCTCGACGATCCGCACCCCGGCGTCCAGGCAGGCTCGGCGCAGCCCCCAGACCAGGCGCGCGGGATCCAGGAGCGCGTAGTCGGGCTGCCACACGCCCGCCGCCCACAGCGGCGAGTCGACGTAGGCCCGCAGCGCGTCCCCTTCCAGGTATTCGGCCTTCTCCCCGTAGCGTTGGGCAACCCCCACCGACGCCCGCAGGGACTCGGCCTGCCAGGGGGTGGCGGCAACGGCGACCTTGCCGAAACGGCCGAACCCACAGTCGATCCCATGCACGTCCAAGTCACGCTCGAAATCGTCGAGATTGCGCGCACCCAGGCGCTGCAACGTATCGATCTCATCCGGCCACCGCTGCAGCCCATTGGCCAGCCCGTGGGTGAGACTCGGCGAGCAGAACCCCCCGTTGCGCCCACTGGCGGCATGCCCACAGGTGCCCTGCTCCAGCACCAGCACATCCCGCCCGGGATCCCGCTGCTTGGCGATCAACGCGGTCCAAAGCCCGGTATACCCGCCACCAACCACGGCCAGATCGACCCGAACATCCCCCACCAGCCGCGCCAACGGCTCGGGACGCTCGATCCGATCCAACCAAAACGGCTCCTGGGCAGCATTACGCAAGGCAATGCGGTGACTCGGGGTCATGCGGTTCCCTACGGGGTAGTGACCGGTATTCGTAAAGGCAAGCCAAACTTCGGCCTCAAACGCCGGCCGGGCTGGATTTCGCGAACCAAGCCGCCGACAGCCGGCCGGCGTTTGAAGCCAAACAGCCCGGCCGGCGCTTGAGGCCACCTCGGCCGAAGGCCGGGTCACACTCGGCCCGGCCGGCGCATGAGGCCAAGCAGCCCGGCCGGCGTTTGAGGCCGAAAGCCCGGCCGGCGAGGCCAACGGCGGCTACAGGTTGATCACGCCCGTGCGAAGGTCGGACATGTCCAGGAGCGTGTGCTTGCCCCCGATCCGCCCCCACCCCGTACCCCGATTCCCGGCCCCGCCGAACGGCATGTTCACGTCCCAGAAACACGTGCTGTCGTTCACCACGACCTGCCCCACCGCCATCTCCTCCACAAACCGATACGCCGCCCGCATGCTCCGCGTGAACACCGCCCCCTGAAGCCCCAACTTGTCGTCGTTGGCCAGCCGCAGCGCATCGTCCTCGTCCACCGCCGTGATGATCGGCACCACCGGCCCGAACGACTCCTCCCGCGACAGCAGACTGTCCACGGGAACCTCGTCCACCACGGTGAACTCGTAGTACAGGTCGGTCGGCATCCCCACCCGGCGCTTGCCGCCCAAAAGCACCTTCGCACCCCGCTCGTGCGCGTCCGCGATGTGCCGATCCATCTTCGCGGCGACACCCTCGTTGTTCAGCGACCCCAAATTCGTGGCGGCGTCGAACGGGTCACCGAGCACCACGTCCTCGGCAGCTTGCAACACCGCCGCCACGAACGCGTCGTGTACCGCGTCGACCACGATCACCCGCTCGGTGGCGCAGCAGACCTGCCCGGCGCACAGGTACGCGCCGTACACCGCGGCCTTGGCCGCGGCGGCCAGGTCGGCGTCCTCCAGCACGACCAGCGGCCCGTTGCCGGAGCACTCCATGATCGAGCGCTTGAGCCCGGCGGCGGCCTGGATCTTGGCGCCGGTCGCGGAGGACCCGATGAAGCCGATCGCGTCGATGCCGTCGTGCCGTACGAGCGCGTCGCCCGTGGCGCCCTCGCCCGGGAGGATGTTGATCAGACCCTCGGGCACCCCGGCGGCGACGAACGCCTCCATCGCCTTGAGCACCGTCAGCGGCGTGTTGGCCGGCGGCTTGACCACGTGCGCGTTGCCCGTGGCCAGCCCCGGGGCGACGAACTCGGCGAGCATGAGCAGCGGGAAGTTCCAGGGGGTGATGATGCCCCAGGTGCCGACCGGCGCGTAGAAGGTCCACATGCGCTTCGTGCCGTCGGTGGAGGGCATCGTCTCGCCGTGCAGCCGGACCGCGTCCTCGGCGTGCAGGTGGAAGAGTTGTGCCGCCTCCTCGATGTCGGCGACCGACTCGGCGAGCGGCTTGCCCTGCTCCAGGGTCTGGAGGCGGGCCAGCTCGTCGACCCGCTTGGTGATCTCGTCGCCGATGCGGTGACACAGCTCCGCGCGCTGCCAGACGTTGACCCTGGCCCACGCGCGCTGCGCGGTGTTGGCGGCGGCGACGGCCCGGTCCAGGTCGGCGGCGGTGGGCACCGGGACGGTGGCCACGTGCTCGCCGGTGACCGGGCTGATCACGTCGTAGCCCTCGGTGCCGGAGCCGTCGACGTAGGCGCCGTTGATGAAGAACTGGTGGCGGGCGGGGCCGTTGCTGCTCATGCGGGGGGATCCCTCTCTGTCCTCGGGCGGCGTGTGTTCAGACTTCATCAGCAACTTTGACCTGTCAATAGATCTCGATGAGCAACTTTGACAGCTCTCATTTGTCGAACGAACAAAGAAGAACCCTTGACGTGGTTGAAAACCCGGATCTATAACAGGGCCATCAGCAGGGCCACCGGCAGGGCCGACGACGGCGCCGACAGCAGCGCGTCCGGAGCCCGCGACCCCCTCCCCCAAGCGGCCGTCCCCCGGGAACCTCCACCGGCCGCTCCCACCCCGCGAAGGGGAAACGTATGTCCGCAGCACCCCACCCGGCCGCCCCCGGCTCGACCGGTACCGCCGCCGAGACCGTGGCCGGCCCGCCCGCGCTCGCCAAGAAGATGCGCTGGTACGACGGCTTCGCGATGTCCTTGACCATGCCCGCCGCGCTGATCGCCTCGCTGGGCGCCTCGATCGGCGGCCTCGGCGCGTGGGGCGCGATCGCCCTGTGGGCCGGTTCGATGCTCCTGGCCACGATCGCCAACTGGATCTACACCGAGTTGGCCGCGATGTTCCCCGAGTCGTCCGGCGGCATCGCGCACTACGCGACCGAGGGTTGGAAGAAGCGCGCGCCGTTCGTCGGCCCGCTGGCCAGCATCGGCTACTGGTTCCCCTGGACCACCGCGCTGTCCGTGTACGCGGGCATCATCGGCTCGCTGGTCCAGGCCCAGTGGTTCCAGGGCCAGGACTGGAACCTGGACCTGGGCTTCGCCGAGCTGACCTTCCCGATCGTGGTCGGCATCGCGGTGATCGTGCTGCTCTTCGGCGCGGCCATGTTCGGCCTGCACGTCGCGATGTGGGTCGTCTACGTCACCGGCGGCATGCTGCTCGTCCCGCTCGTGGTGTTCATCGTGCTGCCGTTCGCCAGTGGCGACTGGAGCGCGGGCAACCTGCACTGGAACCTGCACGGCGCGGCCGGCATCCGCGAATCGTTGGTGTGGCTGTACGTGATGGCCTGGACGTCGTTCGGCGTCGAGGTCTGCGCGACCTTCGCGCCGGAGTACAAGGACACGGTCAAGGACACCTCGCGGGCGCTGCGCGCGGGTGTGCTGTTCTCGCTCGGCGTGTTCATCCTGCTGCCGCTGGCGCTGGCCGGCTATGTCGGCGAGGAGAAGATCGGGCTCGACCCGACCACCTTCTACGTCGGCGCGTTCAACGACCTGGTGGGCGGCGCGGCCGACCTGATGGTGGTCTTCCTGATCGCCTCGCTGCTGCTGATCATGATCACCGGCCTGGCCGACGGTTCGCGCGTGCTCTACAACATGGGCAAGGAGGGCACCACGATCAAGCAGGTCGGCGTGCTCAACCGGCGCGGCGTGCCGGCGCGGGCGCTGATGATCGCCCTCGTGGTCAACGTGGTCATCCTGATCGCGCTCAAGACCCCGCTCGCGATCATCGTGACCGGCAACCTGGGCTACATCCTCACCCACGTGCTGGCCATCTCGGGCTTCGCGATGTTGCGCCGGGACCGCCCGGACCTGGCCCGGCCGATCCGGCTGCCGAACTTCTTCGTGCCGCTGGCCTGGCTGCTCGCCGCGTTCCTGGCCGTGGTGTTGGTGGTCGGCGCGACCGGCTTCTCCATCACCGGATACGGCGGTTTCAAGGAACTGGGCATCGCCTGCGGCGTGTTGGTCGTCGGCGTGGCCCTGTGGCTGTACCGCACAAGGGTCCAGGACCCCCGCGACGCGGCACGTGTGGACACGGGCGAACGGTAGATCCGCAAGGCGTTGCCGGGCACGGGGCCATCGCGCACGTCGCGGTGGCCCCGTGCCGTCGTCGCGGGTGACTACGAGCCGGTGTGCGGTTTCTGCTTCGCGGCTCGGTTGGTTTGCTTTTTCGCACGGTTGCCGCAGGTGTTCATCGAGCACCAACGGCGGGTGCCCGGGCGGGATTCGTCCAGGAAGAGTGCGCCGCAGAGCGGGCCGGCGCAGGCCCTGACCCGGGTGATCGCGGCGGAGTCGACCAGATCGATCGCGTCGCGGGCGACCAGCGACATGGTGGCGGCGACCGGGTCCGGCGCACTCCAGCGCACCCGGCCCCACGCGTCCACCGCCGGGATCGGTGTCGGGGCGGCGGCGGCGCGGTTGACCCGCTCACGGGCCGGGGATCGCCAGGCGGCCGGCCCCTCGCCCCCGCGGGCCACCACGATCAGTTCGTGGACGGCCTCGCGTAACTGCCGGGCGTCGGCGACCGATACGGCGGCGAAGGGGGCGACGGCGACGAGCCCGCCGCCCGGGCCGAACTGCCGCACCCACGCGAACAGGGCCTCCGCGTCCGGTAGTTCCTCGTTCTCCCGCGATGTGCCCCGGCCGCTGAGCGTGCGGATGAAGTCCAGGGTGAGCCTGCCCGCTCCGTGGCGGAATCGACGGGGGTCGGCGGCGGATCGCGGCATACCCGCCAGCGTACTCGCGAACCGGTTTGACCGGTATGGCCTGGAACGAGGGCGCGGGGTGCCGCGACCGGCTATTCGGGGGCCGCCGCGATCCGGTCGCGCAGTTCCAGATAGCGGCCGCGGCGATCCGGGCGGGCGTGCGCGGCGGCCTTGCGCAGCGCGGGCAGGACCGCGACGCCGATCCGGGCCAGGCCCTCGCCGGCGGCTTCGCGGATCACCGGGTCGGCGTCCGCGAACAGGGTGATCAGGGACGGTACGGCCGGCTGCCAACCGGCGTGCGACAACGTGCGGATCGCGCCCCGGACGACGTCGCGTCGCGGGTCGTCGAGCAACTGTTGGGTATGTCGCAGGTATTCGGCGCGGTCGAGCACGCGTCGCGAGATCCGGTGTGCGTGCAGGCGCACACGCGGGTGCGCATGACCAAGCAACTCGACCACCAGGGCGTGTACTTCCGGATCGGCGCCGTGTTCGTCGGCCAGCCGGGACATGGCCCGTCGGGCCTGCTCGGGCGCGTGTGCCCGGACCGTGGCGATCAGTTCGTCGCGGGTGGGGCGCTCGGCGCCGGGCGGCACGGTCCGGGCGCGCAGGGACACCAGGGCGAGGCCGTTGCGATCGGGGCCGGGTGCGCGGAGTACGCCGCCGACGAGGGTCAATCGGTCGGCGAGTGCCTTGCGTCCCTCTACGCGCAGCCGACGTACGGTCTCGGTCAGTTCCGGGGTGCGCCGCATGGTGCGGTCGAGCAGCAGGTCGAGGCAGCCCGGGGCGCCGGCGTCCAGGCGGGTCCGGAGGGCTTCGGCGAGGACGTCGGCGGACATGGCGCGGCCGGCGGTGAGTACCGCGGCCCGGGCCGTGGGTGTGCCGTGCTCCCACCACGAGACGAGGTGCGGGGCGGCGCGTTCCAGGTGCTCCGGGTCCATGATCGCGCACAGCCGCGCGGCTCGGGCGCGGGAGGGGTCGGCGTCCGGGCGGGCGAACACGCCTGCGGGGTCGGGGTCGTCGGCGAGGTCGAGCAGGGTGGGGGCGAGGGGGCGCAGGAGGTGCGCGGGCAGGTCGACGGCGCCGCGCAGGTGGGCGTCCAGGACGACGCGTCGGGTGGCCGGTTCGGCCCAGTCGCACAGGATCTCGGCGGCGGCCCTGCGGCGGCGCGGGTCGGCGGCGGCGAGCAGGGCCACCAGGCGCTCCCGCTGCGGGGTAGAGCGTGGTTGGTCGAGGTCTTCCGCGCGCGGGAGACGGGCAGCGGGACGGGTGCGGTCGAACCGCCGCGCTCGGGCGGCCCGTTCGGCCGACACCCACGGCGGCGCATCGATCGGCTGGAGTTCGCTCAGCCAGTCGAGCAGGGGCACGCGGGTGTCGGGCTCGGCACTCGGGAACACGTCGATCAGGGCGACGATCCGGGCCCGGGAGTCCGGCTCGGCTGCGGCCTCGCCCTCGGCGCCGCATCCGGCTCCGGCCCCGACCTCGGTCGCGGCCCGGAACGCGGCGAGGGTCCGCGGCGAGCGCACGGCGTCGTCGAGCCCGGACCGCCAGGCGTCCGGCAGCGCGACCCGCTCGGGGTCCTCGGCCTCGGAGCCCGAGGCATCGCCCCGCCCCTCCGGCCGGAACGCCTCGCCGAGCACCGCGACTTCGGCCTCCCAGGGGTTCGGCCCCGAACGCGCCCCGACCAGTGCGCGCTCCACGTCCTCGCGGGTGCGAACGGCTCCGCAACAGCGCAGCACGGCCAGTGGGGTCGGGCCCGCGAAGAGCGGGTCCGGCAATGCGCGGATCCGGCGGGCGAGATCGAACGCGGCGATCTCGGCCAACGTGCTCGCGACCGCCTCCAGGATCGCGCCGACTCCGTCCACTGTGCCGAACTCGGCCGCGAGCACGTCGTACGCGTCGGCGAACGCGGCCCGCTCGGCGTCCGACCACGGCGCGGGACAGGCCGCCACCACGAACCGCAACACCGCCGCCCGATCGGCCGGCCGCCACCGCGCCAGGACGAGCAGCTGCGGCAACGCCTCCCGCAGAGCGCCGTGTTGCTCCGGCGTCGACGCCTGCGGCCCGCGCCGAACCAACCGCAGTACGGCCGGCACGTCGTGGTCGGGGCGAGTCCGGCGGGTCATGGTGAGCAGATCGGCCCGGAGTTCCCGGTCCTCCTCCGACGCCTCGGCCGCCGGCTTCGGCACCGCGATGCCGTGGGCCGCGAACTCCTCGGCCAGGTCCGGGATCCCGCCGTCGCGCACGGTGAAGTCCCCCCGCGCCAGCCCGGCGAGCAGCGGCTCCGCGACCACCGATCCCCGACGAACCAGCGCCGCCACCGCACGGGTGGACCACTCCCGGTCCAGGGCCCGGATCAGCAGCGCACGCTCCCGCGCGTTGGTCGCCCGCTCCGCCGCCGCCAGGACCCGCGCCCGGTACGCCGGTCCGAGCACTTCCCCGAGCGCCGCCGTCAACGATTCGCGCAGGCCCGGGTTGTCGTGCCGCCCGAGCCACCCCAGCAGCACGGGAATCCGCCTCGGCGTGCCGGCGTCGATCAGCGCCTCCGCCGCCGTCTTCCTGACGTTCATCACCGGGTGCCCCAGGCACGCCGCGATCGCCTCCCCCGCCCACCGGGCCCGCATCCGGCCCAGCGCCCGCAGGGCCTGACGCACGGTCCGGGGATCCGGGGAGGTGGTGAGCGCGATCAGGCTCGCGGACAACGAACGGGCCGCGTCCGGGTCCCGGGCGATCAGCGAGATGGCGTGCTTCCGCACGTCCGGGTCGCGGTGCCGGATCAGGTGGTGGATACGGTCCTTGACGCCGGGCTCCGACCGGCGCGTACCGAACCCGGTCGCCTCGTGGCCCCGGGACAGGAGTTCGAGCAGGACGGCCAGTTCGGCGTCGGTGACACCCTCGCGGTCGATCAGGTCCAGGGTGATGTCGCAGAGGAGTTCGGCGCGCGCCGCCTTCGGGTCGCTCGCGCCGAGCAGACACACCGGGCGCAACACGCGGCGCCGGTACAGGCGTTCGCCGAGCGCGCCGATCGCCTCGACCACCTCGTCCGGCACCACCGGCTCGGCGGCCTCCTCACCGCGGTTCGCCACCAGGTCGCTCACCACCCGCAGCAGCAGGTCGGCCAGCGCCGGGATGGTGCGCGCGTCGCCGTTGCGGGCGATCCGGCACAGTGCGGCGACCGGACGGTCCGCGTCGATATCCGCGGTGAGCAGGGCGAGTTCGTCCGGATCCGGCATCCCGAGGTCGACCGCGATCCGCTCGGGCAGTGCGCGCCGGTCGAGCCGGGCCCGCAACTCCCGGCGCCGGTGCGGGTCGTCGGTCAGGTGCCACAACACCTCCAGCGCGAGGTCGGTCACCCCGCGCAGATGCGGCACCACCACGCCACCTTGGTCGGCCACCCCCAGCCCCTCGCGCAACACCGCGACGGTACGCGGCCCGCCGATCGCCTCCAAAGCGCGCAACGCGGCCCTGGGCGCCCGGGGCAAAGCGGCCAACACGCCCTCCTCCGCGCCCGTGTACCGCAACGCACGAAGCGCGGCCAATACGGGCTCCGGCCGGCCGACGCCGGCCAACCGAGCGGCCAACACCTCGCCCACCGGCAGATCGGGGGCACCCTGCGCGGACAGCGCGGACAGCAGTTCCACGCATCGCGGCCAGTCGGGGTGGTCGTCCGCGACCGAGATCAGCACGCGCAGCGCCTCGTGCCGCACCGTGTACAGCACGATCGCCACGTCGACCGCGGCGACGCGGTGGTCGGCGAGCGCCATGGCGATCACGGCGGGTACATCCTCGTCCCGGACGAAGTGCCCGCGCCGATGCATCGCCCCCAGGCAGGCCACGATCGACTCGGCGAACAACAGCGGGTCCGCCTCGGCGATCACCAACAACGCGCCCACATCGCCCCGTTCGGCGACATCCCCGATCGCGGCGAGGGCCCGCTGCCGCTGCCGCCCCGGCAGCCCGGGATCCGCGGCCACCTCGCGCAGCAGCCCGATCGTCCCGAACCGCGCCGCGACCTCCACCGCGTCCGGAAACTCCGGCAGCAGTCGGCGCAACGCCCGCTCCATCCCGGCCGGGATCTCCTCGGCGGCCCACGGCGCGGCCAACTCCGCCAACGCCCCCGCCACCACCTCGGTACCGGCGGCCGGATCCAACAACTCGACCAACCGGGCGCGGGCCTGCCCCGGCCCGATCAACGCATCGGCCAACGCCCGCCGAACCACCCGCAACGCCGCCGCGCGCAACACCGAATCCGGCCGCGCCGACAACCCGTCCAGCAGGGCCCCGACGTCGTCCACCGCACCGGCGTCGATCCCCTCGACCGCCCGGTACAACTCCTCCCCCGCCGGCTCGGCCCGCAGCGTCGCCTCGGGCCGGGCCACGATCTCCGCCCGGAGCCAGGCGATCCGCACCGGAGCCGGCCACCCCGCGGCGCGCCATTGCGGGACGGGGACACGCAACCGCGCGTACACCTGGGCCGACACCAAGGCCGCCTCGGGCGATCCGGCCGACACATGCGGCAGCAGAGCGGCCGCCTCGCGATCCGCACCACCCCCGGGCCGCCCCACCCGTTCCCGCAGCAACACCACGCCGAGGTATCGCAGCGTCGGATCCTCGTGCGCGACCAGACCCCGAAGCACCGGGATCGGGCACGGCACCCCGTCGAAGTACGCCGAGAGCCACGCGACGTCGGCCCGCGCCACGGCATGCGACACGGCGCCCTGCTCCGAGATCGTCATCGCTCGATCCTAGGCAGGCCCCGCAGCACGCGACGAACGGGTTTTCCCACCCACCCCGATGCTTGCCGTCGACACACCGGGCCGGCTAGGTTCGCCGTCCGACCGCCGAGAACCCGCAGCACCACGCACAAAGCACACCCACCGATACGCGAAGCACCGAGCACCGAGCACCACCCATGGAGCCCCCTTGCCGACGACCTACCTCACCCCGCTCACCGACCCGAAGCGGAGTCCCAGCGCCCACCGCCTGGCCTGGCTGGCCGCCGACGCCCACGGCATCCCACGCGGCTCCGCCTTCCTGCGGCTGTTCGACAAACCCGGCCAGGATCACCTGGCCGAGCTCGAGGTGCACGTACATCCGGCCGAGCGCCGCGACGGCGTGGGTACCGCTCTGCTCCACGCGGCCGTCGAGGCCGCCCGGGAGGCGGGCCGCCGCTCGCTGCTCGCCCAGGCCAAGGCGGACTCGCCGGGCGCGGCGTTCCTGTCCGAGCGGGGATTCCGGGACGTGCTGACCCTGATCTACACCCGGCTGCCCCTGACCGACCACGAGCCGGGCGACGCGGCGTGGGCCGCGATCGCCGATCGGGACCACCCCGGCTACCGGCTGCACTCCTGGGACGGCACCGTCGCGGACGCACTGGCCGAGACCTTCGCCGCCTCCCGCCGCGCGATGGACGACATGCCGATGGGCGAGACCGACTACGGAACGGTCGTCTGGGACGTGGAACGCCTCCGTGCGGCGGCCCAGGCGATCGCCGATCGCGGCGAGCTGCTGCACACGGTCGTCGCGATCGACACCGCCGACGACACCATCGCCGGCTTCACCGAACTGGTCGTTCCCGGCGACGGCAAGGGCGACGGTCAGCACTACAGCACCGGTGTCCTGCCCGAGCACCGAGGCCACGGACTGGGCCTGTGGATGAAGGCCGAGGCCATCCGGCAGGCCCGCGAACGCCACCCGAACCTCACCGCGCTGCTGACCGACACCGCCGAGGCCAACCACGCGATGCGCGCCATCAACGACACCCTCGGCTACCGACCGACCCACCGGTCGACCGAGTATCAACTCGACCTACCGGTGGGCCGATCGCGCTGACGGGCAGAGCCGGCGCAGCGAGGAAGGCGGAGAATCAGCAGGGCCCCAGGTCCTGCCACACCCCCCACTGCCCGGTCGTTCCCGGCTCCTCACCCTGCGTCCACCACTTCGCCTTCCACGAATGGCCCTTGTGGGAGACGGAGTTGCCGCCCTGGTAGACCGCCGCCCGATCCCACGCCGCGATCGTGCAGTCGCCCGGCGGGGTGGTCGTCGGAGGGGTCGTGGTCGGCGGTGTCGTGGGCGGCGTGGCGCCCGCGAACCGTACCGAGAACTTGGTGAAGTCCCAGGGCGCCTGCGGAACGCTGCTGCACACGCCCGACGTTCGCCCACCGTTGTCCGGTGGCGTGCACTGCCGGTCGCGGTTGACCGACCAGTTCGTGAAGCGCGCCATGTGATGACTGATCGCGTAGTCGTAGACCGTCTGGAAGTCCGCCTGGTAGAAGTACTCGCCGGTGTCGCTGCGCCCGTTCATCTGCGAAATGCCCTCGTGGGCATAGGCGGTGGCGGCGTCCCAGCCGAACGTACTGCGCAGGATGGCGTTGAAGTTGGTCAGCGCGGAGGTCTGCGCCGCCGCTCCGTTGAAGCCGCCGTCGAACGGCATGATCGAGAAGTTGTCCGGCGTGAAGCCCTGCGCCTTGGCCTCGTTGAGCATCTGCTTGCCGAACCAGCCGGTGCCGTCGGCGGTGCCGGCCGTGGTCACCGAGATGTAGATGCCGGGATTCTTCTGCTGGAGGATTTTGGCCGCGCCGATCTCGTTGTGGATGGCCGCGCTGTTCTCGTACTCCGGCTCCTCGAGGTCGAAGTCGAGCGCCTTGAGCCCGTATTTGTCGACCACCTGCTGGTACGCGGCGGCGGTCGCCTCGGGTGTGCCGCAGGTCTGACCGAGCTTGGTGCCGCCGTAGCCGCCGATGGACACCGAGACGTCACCGCCCTTGGCCCGGATCGCGGCGATCACGCCCGCCACCGCGGTATCGGTGGACACCGGCTTCGTTCCGTCCCAAGTCGGCGTACAACCACCGCCGTTGGGCGCGAGGACGAACGCGAGCTGGAACGCCTTCAGGCCGGTGGCGTCCATGACCGCACCGGCGTCCGGCGGGTCGTTGTCGAGCGGCATGAGGTAGGGGGCGGCGGCATACCAGTTGCTCCCGACACCGCCCGGCGCGGACGCGGCGGGCCCGGCGGCGGTGGCTCCACCGGTGAGGGCGAACATCGAAAGCAACCCGGCGGACGCGGCGGCAGCGGCAAGTATGGGGACGAAACGACGTGCCACGGGGGACTCCTGTGGGGGACTTGGTATAGACCAATGGCCAAAGCGTGGCCCTCCCCTCCCACACCGTCAATACATTGGACTGGACCAATTTTGCCGGCCGGCCGCCGCCCACCGCCCGCCCGGCGCGTGCCGCGCGCACCTCGCCTCGACGGCTCGTCCCCGAATGTTCGTCCGGACGTCCCCGGGGTGAGCAAACCAAGTCGTCGGGTGGTTCCCGCCGTGCCGCAGGGTGGAGGCGTGCGGCCTCGTCGGGGGTGTGGCCCGAGCGTGCTCCCCGCCGGAACCCGACCCGGCGCTCGGCTCCCCTCCCCCGCGATTCCCTCACCTCACGCCCGCCCCGGCGGGGTGTGTCCTTTGCGCAGGTCGAGCAGGAGGTGTCGCGTCGCATGTGGCGATGTGAGACAGGTCACCGGGAAGTTCATCCGACTTGGTCTGGACCTTTCGTGGTCCGACGCGGTTATATTCAACCGTCTTTAGTAAACCGAGCATGCAATAAATCCGCGCCGAGCAGGCGTCGGAGAGCCGAGGGGGCGTCCGTGAGCAGCATGGCGACAATGCCGGACGAGACGGCCGTCTTCGGCGAACCCAAGTACTGGCAGCTGCGCACCTCCCTGCTCAAGGCGATCGACGAGGACTTCAACTCCGGCGACATCCTCCCCAACGAGCGCGACCTCGCCGCGCGCTTCGGGGTCGCCCGGGCCACCCTGCGACACGCCCTGGAGCAGCTCGAGCTGGAAGGCCGCCTGGTCCGCAAGCGCGGCGCCGGCACCACGGTCGCCGGCCCTCGCGTCGACGTCTCCCTCGGCGCCGACGGCGAGGGCTGGCCGGGCGTGGACCTGCGCGACCGCGAGGTGATCGACTGCGCCACCGTGCCGGTCACCGACGAGTTCGCCGACACCCTCAAGGGCCGCCCCTCGGCCCTGGTCCACCGCCTGCGCCGGCGCCAGTTCTCCATGCGCCAGGTGGTCGGCCTGGAGTGCCTCTACGTCTCGCGCGCCGTCGTCCCCTCCCTCTCCACCCGCGTTCCGAACTTCGAGCGGGCGTCGCTGATGTTGCGCCAGCTGCGCGGCCACCGCCTCGAAGGACGGCACCGCGCGGTCGAGTTGGCCGTGGCCGAGGCCGAGGAGGCGCGCTACCTGGAGCGTCCGCCGGGTACCGCCGTCCTGGTCGTGACGACGACGTACACCGCGCTCGGCCGTACCGCCGCGGTCACCGTGGCCACCTACCGCGCCGACACCTGCCGGCTCGCCTTCGCCGAGGCCGGGCCGACCGCGCTGCGGCCCGCGTCCTGATCCCGACCCGAAATCTGGGTACCATCCGCGCCTGAGCGACGACGGCGTGCATGACGGGCGCGGCGGCCCGGACGAACGTCCCGTGTGACGACGCGGGGAGAGGACAAAAGCTGTGGCACAGGCGACCGGCGGGGATTCCTCCGTGGTCCGGCGGATCAATTCCGCGGCGACCCTGCGTGCGTTGCGCGGCGGCGAGGTGCTGACGGTGACCGCCCTGATGGAGGCCACCGGTCTGTCCCGACCCACCGTCGAGGGCGTCGTCGACGGTCTGCTCGCCGAGGGCCTGGTCGTGGAGACCACCACCGCCGAGGGCGAGGACGGCAGCCGTCCGCGCGGCCGTCCCGCCCGGCGCTTCCGGTTCCACGCGGAGGCCGGCCACCTGCTCGGCATCGACGTCGGCGTGCACCGCATCCGGGTCGTCCTCGCCGACCTCGGCGGCACCATCATCGGCCGCGCCGCCCGCACCGTCGAGGAGGGCTGCGAGGCCGAGGACCGCCTGGAACGCGTCCGCGCCACGGTCAGCGAGACCCTGCGGCGCGCCCAGGTCTCGCGCAATTCGCTCTGGGGCGTGGGCGTCGGCACCCCCGGCATCGTGGACACCGAGGGTGTGGTCACCCTGTCCTCGGCGATGCCCGGCTGGACCGGCCTGGACCTCGGCGGCCGGCTCGGCCGCTCGTTCAGCTGTCCGGTCCAGGTGGAGAACGACGCCAACCTGGCCGCGATCGGCGAGCGCTGGAAGGGGGTGGCGGTCGGCTCCGACGACATCGTCTACGTGATGGCCGGCCTCAGCCCCGGCGCCGGCTCGTTCATCAACGGTCGGCTGCACCGCGGCTTCGGCGGCGCGGCCGGCGAGATCGGCGCGCTGCACCTGCTCGGCCGCCAGGTCACCCCGGAGAACCTGCTCTCCACCACCGGCACCCCCCTGCCGCCGCTGGACGAGGCGGCGGTCGGCGAGGTGTTCCGGCACGCGGCCGAGGGCGACCGCACCGCGGGCGAGGCGGTGGACCGCTTCGTCCAACGCCTGATCCACGACGTCACCGCGCTGGTCCTGGCCCTCGACCCGGAGATCGTGGTGATCGGCGGCTGGGCGGCCGGCCTCGCCGACGCCGTACCGCCCCTGACCGCCGAGCTGCAACGCCTGTGCCTGCGCATGCCGCGCGTCGAACTGTCCGCCCTCGGCGCCGACGGCGTGGCCCTGGGCGCCGTCCGCGTGGCCCTCGACCGCGCCGAACACCGCCTCTTCGCGGTCGAACACACCGGCTCGGCAAGGGCCTAGAACCACCCGCAAGCCCGACGGCGGCACCGGCACCCGCCGCGCACGCCCATCTATCCCGCGTCCGCCACACGCTCGCCGGGCACCCGGCCGGTCATCGGCCGTCCGCGATCCCGACATGCACGCCGTGCAGGGTGGGGGTGTCCAGCTCGTCGAGCAGCGCGATGGCGAAGTCGGGGTAGGAGACCCGGCTTTCGACGTCACCGTCGGCCCGCCGCCACACGCCGGTGCGCGTACCGGCGTGATCGAAGTCCCCGGCCGGGCTCAACACGACCCAGTCCGGCCCGCCGCCCGCCTCGCGCAGCACCGCGTTGCCCGCCCCGTGTGCCAGGTAGAACTCCCGGTAGTCCTGCGGATATCCCGCCGTGTCCATCAACAACACGCCGGACGCCGTCGGCAACACCGAGGCCAGCCCCACCCACACCAGTCGCCGCACGCCCGCCCGGTCCAGCCCGTCGCGCAGCGCCCGCACGGCGCGCGTGAAGAAGTCCGCCGTCGGCGCCGCCGGGTCGTACACCGCCGCGATCGCCCCGTCGTGACCCGCCGCGAGTTCGGCCACCGCGTCCGCGTCCGTCACGTCACCGGCGACCACCCGCACCCGCTCCCCGGCCAGGTCCGCGTACTTCGCCGGATCACGCACCACCGCGGTCACCCCGTGCCCACGCCGCAGCGCCTCCGCGATCGCGGCCCGACCGGTGCGTCCACCCGCGCCGAAGACGATGATCTCGCTCATCGAAAACACCCCGTATCTCCGGGTCGATCCCTGTGTCGACCACCGCCGCGCACGCTATCCGGGGTCGTGGTTACCTCCTGGATACCGACTACGGTGGACACATGAGCGAGGCCACCGGGGAACTCACGGGAGAACCACTGCGCGCGGACATGTTCGACCCGGTCTGCCCGTCGAACCTGTCCCCGATCCGGTTCGGCGACAAGTGGGCGGGGATGATCATCCGCTGCCTGGAGGGTGGTCCGCGCCGCTTCTCCGAGTTGCGCGTACCGATGCACGGCGTCACCGCGAAGGTGCTCACCCAGTCCCTGCGCGCACTCGAACGCGACGGCCTGATCAGCCGCACCGCGTCCGAGACCCCGGTCCGCCGGGTGACCTACGCCCTCACCCCGCTGGGGCGCGGCATGCTGGTCCCGATGGCCGCCGCCTGCGAGTGGGCCGCGGCCCACTGGGACGAACTCCTGGACGCCCGCGAGGCGTCGATGAACCTGGACCGCACGGCCTGAAAACGGCGCGAGCCCGGGGGGCGGCGCCACCCGAGCCCGCCCCCGCCTACCGCGTCTCCGTCACCTTCGCCAGCGCCCGCGGCGCGTCCGGGTCGCACCCGCGCCCCAGCGCGATCTCGCGCGCGAGCACTTGCAGCGGCAGGATCTCCAGGATCGGCGACACCTCCTCGGCCACCCCGCCCGGCAACACGAAGCCCCGGCCGTACTCGGCCACCGGCTCGGCCGCGCCGACCACGAACAGGTCCGCGCCGCGCTCGCGCAGCCGATCCAGCACCGGCCGCAGCGCCCGGCCGCCCGCGCCCTCCGGCGCCACCGCCAGTACCGGCCAGCCCCGGTCCACGATCGCGAGCGGCCCGTGCATGAGGTCCGCGCCGGAGAACGCCTGGGCGCCGATGTAGCTGGTCTCCATGATCTTCAACGCGGCCTCGCACGCGGTCGGATATCCGTAGCCGCGCGCGGTCGCCACGAGTCGGTCCGCGAACCGGTACCGCTCGGCCGGCGCCTCGATCTCCGCCTGCCGCTCCAGGATCGCCCGAGCCGCGGCGGGCAGCCCGAGAGCCGCCTCCCCCGTACCGCCCCGGATGTGGTCCACGAGCAGGAACAGCGTGAGCAGTTCGGCCGTGTACGTCTTGGTCGCGGGCAGCGCGAGTTCGGGGCCCGCCAGTACGTCCAGGTGCAGGTCGGACTCCTGCGCGAGCACCGAATCGGCGTTGTTGGTCACCGCGAGGGTGAACGCGCCGTCCTCGCGGGCCTGTCGGGCGGAGGCGATCAGGTCCGGCGAACCCCCCGACTGGCTCACCGTCACGACCAGGCAGTCGGCCAGCCGTTGCCGAGCGCGGTACGCGGTCGTGGTGGACATCGAGGTGAGCCCGGCGGGCAGGCCGAGCAGGACCTCGGTGAGATAGCGCGCGTACAGCCCGGCGTTGTCGGACGTCCCGCGACCGGTGAACAGCACGAACTTCGGATCGCGCGCCCGGATCGCGGCCGCGGCGGCCCGGATCGGCCCGAGCCCGTCGGCCAGGATCCGCGCCAACCCCTCGGGCTGCGCCGCGATCTCACGGGCCATCACCGACCCGGGCACGGGGGAATCGAGCATGCGGGTGCTACCTCCGGACTGCGGCGACCCGCCCCGGAACAACCTCCGGCGCGGTGTCCCGAAGGTACCCACCGCGCCGAGCACCGGGCAATATTGGTCTAGACCACTATCGCGGGCAGCCGAAAGCGACACGAAAGGCAAACGAAAGGCGGGCACGCGCTCCGCGCATGCCCGCCGCTTCCGCCCGATCCGGCTACGCGTTCTCGCGCGCCCTCCCGGCGACGACCCCGTCCAGGTCGGCCTTGCTCAGGTCCACCGTGCCCACCGGCACCGCCGTCGCCTCGCGTCGCGCGTTCCGCCTGGCCCGCGACCACAACACACCCGGCATCGCGCCGAGCATGCGCACCTTGGCCACCGGTACCGCCAGCACGGCCCGCACCCGCTCCCGAGGCCCGTCCGTCCAGGCCAACCAGCCCGGCCGGGTCCGCCCCGCGAGCAGACCGAGCACGATCGCCGCACCCACCGCGATCAGGTGCTCACGACCGGCGAGGTTGGGCAGGATGATCGACTCCAGGACCATCGACCCGCCGGTGATGGTGAAGAGTATGGGCGCGCGGTGGATGATCGAGAGATACGTGAACAGGCCCACCACGGCCGCCGACGGACCGGTGTCCAACACGTGCGCCGCCGAGGACGGCAGGCCGAGCGCGTGGTCCGGGCCGATCGCGATCATGATCCGGGCGCCCATCGTGCCCGCGAGCGTGGTCACGTAGGCGACCATCAGCGTGCGGCCCGCGCCGAGCGAGAGCTGGGCGATCGCGAACGCCAGGAAGAGTTGGGTGATGCCGGCCCACACCGGTAGGTTCAGCGCGGGCACGAACAGCGAGATCGGCGTGCGCAGCAGCGCCAACCACAGCGGCAGGTCGGCACTGACCCCACCGACGAGCCGGACCACGGTCTTGCCGGCCGGGGTCTGCCCGATCGCGTGGAAGAAGATCACCGCCGAGCTGGCCACCACTGCGAGCGCGAGGCCCTTGCCGCGACTGCGCCACAACTGGCGCACCGGGTCGGCCACGATGCCGCGCCACTCGCCGCACAACGTCCGCCACAGGAACAGGAGCAGCTGCCACGGAGCGGACCACAACACGCCCCGGACACCGCCGCGGTCCGCCTTCGAGGGGGTCGTCGCCGCGGTCCCGCCGTTCGTCTCCGCCGCGTCGGGCCGCCGCGACGCGATGAGGGTGCCCGCAGGGGCGGACCCGCCGGCGGCGACGTCGTCGCCGTCGTCCCGGCGATCGTCGAGAACGCGCAACACTGCTGATCAACCCCCAACGACTCGTCGAGTCCGACCGCACCGGACCCGAGCCGGTGGTGATGGGTGTCCACCACGCCCTGCCCTTCTGCCGCGTCATCGTAGGACGAGGACACGACACACCGGTCGGGTGGGTTGACGCAGGGCGGGCGCTCCGCGGTTGCGACTGGTTCCGGTCGACCGGGCGATGCGGGGGGTGGTGAACCGCTTTTCCGTCTCAAAGATTACCGACTCTCGCCGCCGGCCACCGTCAACCGAATCGATGACATGACCGGCTCGGCGTCATCATCTGGTCGTACGTTGTCCCTCCTCTCCCGCTCCCACCTGCACCGATGCGGAACGCGCGGCTTCGGTACCCCGCCGGGATCGGCCGACTCCTCCCCTCGGTCGGCCGGTCCGCGCCGCTAGCGAAATCACCAACTCGGGCCCACACGTGGCGAAACCGTCCGAACGCGGAGGGTAAAATCCGCAGTCGGACGGTCTCGTCGACGGTCGGTGACGCGAGTCTGTGGGGGCGAGGGTGAAATCTTGCCCAGCCCACACTCAGGAATTGCCCAGCCTTTGCCCAGCTCCACCCGATCGGCGGCCGGCCCGGGCCGCGTCCGCGCCCTCAGGCCCCGTTCAGCGCCTCCGTGGGTGGCAGTCGCGCAGCGCGTCCGGCCGGGTACAACCCCGCCAGCGCGCCGATCGCCACCGATGCCGCGACGCCGCCCAGGATGGCCGGCCACGGCAGCACCAGCGGCCACCCCTTCGCGTGCGCGTACCCGCTCGTCACGATCAGCCCGAGCAGCACGCCGGCCACCCCGCCGAGGCCGGACAGGGTCACCGCCTCGGTCAGGAACTGGAGTCGGATCTGCCCGCGCCCGGCACCCAGCGCACGCCGCAGGCCGATCTCCTGGCGGCGTTCCAGTACGGAGATGACCATCGTGTTGGCCACCCCGACCCCGCCGACCAGCAGTGCCACCGCGCCGAGCCCGACGAACAGGCCCGTGAAGGTGTTCTTGGCGGCCAACTGCGCCTCCAGCGCGTCCGACGGACGGCTCACCTTGACCGCGCCGGGATCGGCCGGGTTCGCCGTCGCCGCGAGCACGTCGCGAACGTTGCCGACCGCGTTCTCGTCGGAGCGCTCGTAGATCCGGGTCGGGTGCCCGTCGAAGCCGAGCAGGTCCTTGGCGCCCTGCCAGCCGACCAGCGCGGAACGGTCCACCTCGGGGGCCAGCGGCACCGGCTTCAGCACGCCGATCACGGTGAACCAGCGGTCGCCGATCCACACCTGCCGGTTCGGCCCGTCGACCCCGAGCAGTTCCGCCGCCCGTGCGCCGAGCACGACCGTGGGGTAGCGGGAGGTGGCCGCGTTGAACCACTGCCCCTTGCCGACCCGGCCGCCGATCGTGCCGAGCAGATCCTCGCGGGCCGCCGCGACGGTGATGCCCTTGGTCTCGCGTGGGTCGATCCGGTCGGTGCGGCGTACGCTCCGGCCCTCGAGTTGGGCGGTCGCGCTCGCCGAGGTCACCGGACCGATCCGGCGCACCATGTCCACGGCGTCCTCGGGCAGTTGCAGCCGGGTGCCGAACATGTTCTCGCCCGGTCCGACCGAGAGCATGTTCGTGCCCAGGCTGCGGATCTGATCCATCAACCGGGCCTGGCTGGCCGCGCCGATGCCCAGGACGGCGACCATCGCGGCGATGCCGATGGCGATGCCCAGACCGGACAGGATCGCGCGCATCGGCCGACCGCGCACGCCGAGCAGGCCGACCCGGACCACGTCGACCGGACCGAGCCGGGCGGTGTCCGGCAGCGGGACGAGTGTGGACCGGGGGCCCCGGTCCCGACCGAGGATCACCATCCGGCCACCCCCGCCGGCTCCGCGCTCGGCACGCCGCTGTCCGCGTGGATCCGGCCGTCCAGGATCTCCACCCGCCGGGGCAACGACCGGGCGATGCCCGGGTCGTGCGTGATCACCACGATCGTGGTGCCGTCCGCGTGCAGTTCGTGCAGCAGCCGCATCACCGTCGCGCCGGAGCGCGAGTCGAGCGCACCCGTCGGCTCGTCCGCCAGCACCAGCGCGGGACGGGCCACCAGCGCGCGGGCGATGGCCACCCGCTGCCGCTCGCCGCCGGACAACTCCCGCGGCACGTGGTCGAGTCGACTGCCCAGGCCGACCCGGGCCAGCGCCTCGGCCGCGCGTTCGCGCCGCTCGCGGACCGGAATCCCGTGGTAGTAGAGGCCGTTGGCCACGTTGTCCACGGCGGTGAAGTGGTCGGTGAGGAAGAACTGTTGGAACACGAAGCCGATCCAGTTCGCCCGCACGCCGGAGAGTTGACGATCCGTCAAGCCGGCGATGTCGTGCCCGAGCAGACGCACCACACCCTCGGTCGGCCGGTCGAGCGTGCCCATCAGTTGCAGCATCGTCGACTTGCCGGACCCGGACGGCCCCACCACCGCGAGCAGTTCGCCCGCCTCGATGGTCAGGTTCGCGTCGATCAGGGCATGCACGCCGCCCGGGTAGGACCGGCCCACGCCGTCGAGTTCGATCACGGGCGCCGCGCCGCCGGGGCCGGCGGCCGAGGCCGACTCGGCCCCGGCCGGCGAGCTTTTGCGGTACCTCCTCATGCCTTGGGCACCCCGACCTTCAGTCCCTCGGTCACGCCGTCGCCGGTGACCTCGACCCGTCCGTTGGCGAACATGCCGAGTTCGACCTTCAACAGCCGGGTGCCGCCGTCGGGTTCGATCGCCTCGACGCCGTAGCCGCCCTCGGCCAGGGCGAGCAGCGCGTTGACCGGGACGGTGAGCACGCCCTTCTTCTCCTTGCCGGTGAACCCGACGGTGACCGGCGCGCCGTCCAACGTGCCGGCGTCCTTGGGCTGGTCGAGCGCGATGTCGACGGGGATGGTGGCCTTGTCACCGCCCGACGGCGCGCCCGGGGACTGGTCGCCCTCCTTGGCCACCGTGCCGACCTGGGTGATCGTGCCGCTCGCGGTCTTGCCGCCGGGCAGGGTGACCTGGACCTTGGCGCCCTTCGTGGCGAGCGTCTGCTTGTTCACGGGCAGGTTCACGGTGACCCGGCGGCCGGTACCGCTCGCCTTGAGCAGTGGCCCCTGCGAACTCGCGCCGAGCGTGGCGGTGACCTCGCCGACCCGGACCGAGTCGGGCAGTACCACCGCGTCGCCGGGGTCGAAGCGGCCGGTCTGCTTGTGGCCCATGTCCTTCTGCCACTTCTTCAGCGCCGTGGCCGTCGCGTCGGTGAACTTCTCGTCCACGGTGAACCCGCCGTAGCCCAGCGCCTGGAGGTTCTGCTCCAGTTCGCGCACGTCCACACCCTTGTCGACGCCGACCGACAGCGCCCGCCAGAACGGCGTCTCGCCGTAGAACAGCGGCACCTTGGTGCCGTCGCGGCCGTAGACGCGGTCGCCGCGCACGAGGGTGTCGCCGACGCCGGGGAGCCAGGTGATGGTGCCGGGGCCGGGGTTGTTGCCGCCGTCGGGGGGCGCGTTGCCGGTGCCGGGAGCGTTGCCCGTGCCGGGAGCGTTGCCGCCGCCGGTTGACGAGTTGCCGCCGCCGGTCGCAGAGCCTCCACCTCCACCTGAGGTCGAGCCTGTGCCGGGGCCCTTGCCCGTGCCCGGGCCGGCGCCGGGGTTGCCCCCGTTGCCGCCCGTCCCGCCCTGCGGCTTGTTGGCACCGCCGCCCAGCGCCTCCGGGTCCGCGCCGGGCGGTGCCGCGTTCACGGAGTAGGTGCCCGCATACCCGAGCTTGCCGTCCACGTTCTGCCGGTCGACCAGATCGGCGCGGGTCACCGGTACGGCGTCCAGTTTCGTGCGGTTCGCGGACGCGTCGGAGCCGTCACCGCCGTCGGACAGCAGTACCGCCGCCGCACCGCCCGCCGAGGCCAGGACCAGTGCAGCCGCCAGTGCGCGCCGCCGCCGGCGCCGGCGCCGATCGCGCGGGTACGCCGTGCGATCCGGGGCCACCGGCTGCGACGTGCTCTCCCCCTCGAACTGCTGCGGGGTGTCGATCGAAACCACGGGGCGGCCCCTACTTCTGCTTCTCGAACGGCGGGACCTTCTTGTTGCATATCTCGATCGCCTTCATGACCTTGTCGTCACTCGCGTCGATCGTCACCGCGGCGGCACCACCGCCGTCGTCCATGTTCTCCACGCCGTTCTCCCGCATGCAGGCCGCGCGCTTGGCCTGCCACTCCTTGTACTTGGGGTCGTTGGGGTCGAAGTCCAGCTTGGGCTGGAACTTCTCGCACGCCTTCATCGCGTTCTCGGTCTTGCTCATGTCGCCGTCCATGGTCATCGCCGGCATCCGCATCGCACCGCCCTCGCCCTGCTCCGGGTCGGGCATGTCGATGCCGTTCTCACGCATGCAGCTCGCGAACTTGACCATCTGCTCGTAGCGCGCCTTGGCGTCGTCCTTGCCGGAGCCCGGCTGACCGCCCGCCTTCTGGTCCTTGCCGGCGCCGCCGCCCGAGGCCACCTTGTTCTTCGCCGACCCGCCGTCGTCGCCCCCGCATCCGGCCGTGGTCAAGGCGAGGCCGCCCACCAGAACCATGCAGGCCGCCCACCGCAACACCAGGGGCCGTCCCGATCCCGTGCGCCCGAACCTCGTCATCACTGCCGCTCCCGCCTGTGATCCCGCCGTCGTCCGGCCCGATGGTCCGGACGTCCGGTCGCACGCACCGCCCACGGCGTCATGGACGGGATATGTGCGACAGCAGGTCTACGTGGCGGCGGGTTTCCCGGCCGTCACCCGAATTGGTTATCCGGAGCTAACACGGGGTCGCGTATAAACGGTGGGGGCCGACTCGAAGTCGCCCAATTCCCCCCATCGGCCCCGAAGCGGAGCGACGAAACCTTGCGAGTCCTGGTGACCGAGGACGAGGAACTGCTGGCCGACCTGGTGGCCCGAGGGCTGCGCCGGGCGGCGATCGCGGTCGATGTGGCGTACGACGGCGAGAGCGCGTTGGAGCGGCTGGCGGTCAACGACTACGACGTACTCGTGCTCGACCGCGACCTGCCCGGCACGCACGGTGACGAGGTCTGCCGGCGGGTGGTGGCCGGGCGGCTGCGTACCCGGATCCTGATGCTGACCGCCGCCGGGACCGTGCCCGAGCGGGTGGCCGGGCTGCGCCTCGGCGCCGACGACTACCTGCCCAAGCCGTTCGAGTTCGCCGAACTCCTGGCGCGTGTACAGGCGTTGGGGCGTCGGGCGACACCGGCGGTGCCGCCGGTGCTGGAGAAGCACGGCATCGTGCTGGACAGCGCGCGGCGCCAAGTCACCCGCGACGGCGAGTACGTTCGACTCGCGCACAAGGAATTCGCCGTGCTGGCCACGCTGATGGCGGCCGACGGCGCGGTGGTCAGCGCCGAGGAACTGCTGGAGCGGGTCTGGGACGAGAACATCGACCCGTTCTCCAACACCGTACGGGTGACCATGTCGAAGCTGCGGGCCAAGCTCGGCGACCCCCAGGTGATCCGGACCGTGCCCGGCGCGGGGTACCTGATATGAGCGGCGTGGTGGCGGCGCGCGGCCTTGCGGGCGATCTGCGACTGCTCCGGCGGGCGGTGTTCCGGCGGCCGTCGGCGCGGGCGCGACTGGCGTTGATGTACGGCGGCATGTCGCTGGTGGTCGGGACGGTGCTGTTGGGCATCGTGTACTGGTTCGTCGATCAGCGTGTGTCGCAGCGGCTGCCGACGGCGATGGCCAGGACGTTGTCGCTCGACGCCTCGGGCGACGTGGCCACGTTCGCCCCGGCCGCCCCCGTACAGACCGCACCGGCGCAGCCGGCCGAACCGGGGGCGTACGCCCAGTACACGCTGCCCCTGGAGCGGATTCGCCGGGCCAGCTCGGTCGGCCAGGAGGTGACGATGAGCCAACTGCTGACCGTACTCGGCGCCGCCCTGCTCCTGCTCGCGGCGGCCTCGATCCTGGTCGGGTGGTGGATGTCGGGCCGCGTACTGCGCCCGGTGCACGGCATCACCGCGACCGCGCGCCGGTTGTCCGAGCACAACCTGCACGAGCGGATCGCGATGCCGGGGCCGGACGACGAACTCAAGGAACTCGCGGACACGTTCGACGGGATGCTGGATCGGCTGGAGAAATCCTTCGACAGCCGGCGGTTGTTCGTCGCCAACGCCTCACACGAATTGCGCACTCCACTCACGATCCAGCGCACGGCGATCGAGATCGGCCTCGCCGATCCGCACTCGCCGGCGGACATCGCCGAGACCCGCGAACACCTGCTGGCGCTGAACCGGCGCACGGAGCGGCTGATCGACGGCCTGCTCAATCTGGCGGTGAGCGAGCGCGGGAACGTCCGGGTGTCGCCGGTCGCGCTGGACGAACTGACCGCCGACGTCCTGCGCCAAACCCGCCCGGCGGCCGAGCGGGCCGGGGTCCGGGTGGACGCGAACCTGGCCGCGAGCACGGTCGCCGGCGACCCCCTGCTCCTCCGCCAACTGGTCACCAATCTCATCGAAAACGCGGTCCGCCACAACCACGCGGGCGGCTTCATCACGATCGGCGTCTCCCCCGGCTCGTTCCGAATCCGCAACACGGGCCCGGTGATCCCCGCCGCCCGCGTCCCCGACCTCTTCGAGCCCTTCCACCGCTTCGGCCCCAACCGCACCGGCTCCGCCAAGGGCTCCGGCCTGGGCTTGTCCATAGTCCAGGCCATAGCCCACGCCCACGCAGCCCGAATCACCACAAAAGCCAACCAACACGGCGGCCTGTCCATAGCAGTAGCCCTACCCACACCCCACAAAACCCCAACAACCCAACCATCCAGTCCGCCGGCAAACAAACTCCCGCCAGGCGCCGCGCAGTTCACGACCAAATGCGAACAAGCCCCCGACCTCCCTGCCAAGGCAGGCTTCGGGAGCCGAGCGTCTCGGACATCCGGCTGAGCCGACGGCGCCGACAACCCCCCGGGTACGGTCGATGCGGCGGGTCGCGTGCAGGAGGCGGTCGCCGGGGCCAACGACGCAGCAGGAACCACGTCCCAAACCAGGCACTCGCGCAAGACCAACCCTCAACCGGAACAGCCCGGCCCAGCCCCCCTTCAAGACCACCGCAGCGCAACGAAGCACCCAACACAGGCCCCGACCCACCCGGTACCCCCGGCCCACCCCCCGCCGCGCAACCCACGCACCCAGCACGACGTACAAACCCAGCCCGGCCGGCGTTTGAGGCCACCCCAGCACAACCACACGCCCAACGCAGGCCAAAACCCCCGACCCCGCAAGCGCCTCCGGCCGGCCCGGCCGCCGCGCGACCCACGCCCAGCCCGGCCGGCGTTTGAGGCCACCGCAGCGCGACCCGGCGCCCGACGCCGGACAAAGCACCCCGGCCCCGTGAGTGCTTTCGGGCCGCCTAGTTGCCGCCCGGCTCGGGTTCTGGTCGGGTCAAGAGCCCGCCACGCGCAACGCGCGCGAGGGCGGTGGCCACGTGCTCCGCCGCCTCGTGTGCGTCGCCGTCGCCCGCGGCCCACCGGCTCATCGCGACCCGCACCGCGACGTTCGCGGCCCCCGCGGTCAGCCACACGTCGGCGTCGTCCACCGACAGCCCCGACCGCGCCGCGATCACCGGCCGCAACCGCTCCTCGCATTCGTGGTGCACCGCCAGCCACACCGCCCGCAGCGCCGGATGCCCGTCCGCCACCCGCAACATCACCCGCAACTGCGCGTCGTCGACCCCGTCCACCTCACGCGCATGCCGCATCGCCGCGCGATAGCTCAGTTGCATCGCCGCGAGCAGCCCGGCCTCCGGATCCCACCCCGCCAGGCGCTCGACCCAATCCGCCATCCCGGCGGAAAGCACCGGCGAGACCGTCTCCTCCTTGCTCCGGAAGTAGCGGTAGAAGGTCCGCAGCGCCATGCCGGCCGCGTCCGCGATGTCCTCCACGGTGGTCTCGTCGAACCCCCGCGACGCGAACAACCGCACCGCCGCCCGGGACACCTCCGTTCGGGTGTCCGCCTTCCGCCGCTCGGTCAACGAGGGCCGCCCGACCCGCGCCCCGCGCCCGCCCCGACCCGCCCCACTCGCCGCAGCAGCACCGTCCATCCGCCCATTCTAATGCCGCCACGGGAATTAATGGCACAACGTGCATGTTAGGCGTAACGTGCAAGGCGGGGGCTCACCACCATCCGGAAAGAAGGCACTCACATGAACCGCTTCGACACCCGCCGCATCCTCGTCACCGGCGCCGGCTCCGGCATCGGGCAGGCGACGGCCCTACGGCTGCTGCGCGAAGGCGGCCGGGTAGTCGCGGCCGACGTGGTCACCGAAGGACTCGCCACCACCCGCGAGCGCGCCACGGCGGAAGGCACCGCCGAGCGCCTGCACACCCTCGTGCTCGACATCGCCGACGAATCGTCCGTCACCGAGGGCGTGAAATCCGCCATCGCCGAACTCGGCGGCCTGGACGTCCTGGTCAACGCCGCCGGCATCCTCCGCGCCGAGCACACCCACCTGACCTCGCTCGACCTGTGGAACCGGATCATCACGGTCAACCTCACCGGCACGTTCCTGGTCACGCGCGAGGCCCTGCCCGCGCTCCTGGAGACCGGCAACGGCGTCGTGGTCAACTTCAGCTCGACCTCCGCGGCCTTCGCCCACCCCTACATGGCGGCCTACGCGGCCAGCAAGGGCGGCATCCAATCCTTCACGCACGCCCTCGCCCTGGAATACGGCAAGCAGGGCCTGCGCGCGGTCAACGTGGCCCCGGGCAGCATCAAGTCCGGTATCACCGACGCGACTTCCGGCTACCTTCCCGCGGACACCGACTGGGAACTGTTCGCCAAACTCTCCCCGATCCTGGCCACCGACCTCGAATCGGGCGGGGCCCCGATGGCCGGCCCCGACACCATCGCCGGCGTCATCGCGATGCTCGCCTCCGACGACGGCGCCTTCATCACCGGCACCGAAATCCGAGTGGACGGCGGCACGCACGCCTGACGGCCCACGCGTCGGCTCAGCCGTCCACGCCCACGCGCCGCGCCACCGCCGCCGGCAGGGGATACAGCTTCTCCGGCGGCAACAGGCGCTGCGCCTGTGCGACCCGCCCGTCCTTCACCAATCCCGCCAACCGCCGTACCAGCGGCGTCAGATCGGTGATGCCGACGACCCACTCCTCATTGAACGTCCGGATCAATCCGCGCCCGATCCCCACCTGAATGCTGTAGTGATTCAGCGCCGCACCACGCAACGACCGCTCCGGATCCCACTGCACATGCACATCGGCGCCCGCCACCGACCCCTCGGTCGACACCGCCCGCGCCAGCGCCTCCTCGAACCCGGCCCGAGTCATCCGCACGGCCAACACGCGTTCCTGGCCCGCCTTGCGCCCCCAGTCGCTGCGGTGCATCAGCCAGCGAAACGACGGCTTGACCCAGGTCATCCGCCCGAACGAGAACGGCGCCACGAACCGCCCCTCCCGCAAAGCCGGTTCGGCGATGGCCGGCGCATACGCCTGGTACACCACCAACGACCGCGCATCGAAGTCGGCCCGAATCCGACGCAACATCACCATGCCCCGACACGCTGCCGGCCCCACCCTCCCCCGGCCACGCATTTTCCCGGCCCACCTCGATGTGCCATCTCTCACTACAACCTTCGCCCTGCCTCGAATGTCCAACGCACCGGCAAATCAACCGAACCAGCGGATCCCACCCCCATACGCCACCCTCCGAACCCATTCGATCACCCTCCGCGAAGCCCGCGCATCGACGACGGCCTGATTCCCGTTGCGGGCACCCCAGTCAACTGGTTGCCTTCCATCGCCCGGTGATCCCGGCGACACGAGGAGTGCATCCATGGCCCTGATCCGAAGGAAAACCACCCGCCACCGCAGTCGGCTCCCGGCGCTGGCGGGCGGCATCGCTACCGCGGTCCTGGCCGGCAGCCTGCTGACTACCCCGGCGTCCGCAGAACCCACGGCCGGCGGTCCCACCAACCTGCGCATGAGCCCGGTGCCGGTCAACGGCTCGACGGGGACGTGCGGCTACCTCCACGGAATCAACTCCCTCAGCACATTGGACCTGTTCGCGACGGTAGGCGAGGCGAACGGCCCGCTGGTCGGGGCACACTTCGAACTCCACGAAGTCGGCAACGGTGACCCGACCACCTTTGACAGCGGCTGGGTATCACAGCAGTACGGCATCCACGAGGCCCAAACGCGCATCCCGGGCGACCTGCTGACCGACGGGAAGACCTACGCCTGGAGCGTCGAGTCGGGCCTGGCGAACGCTCCCGGTTCGGACCGCACCACAGGCTGCGCCTTCACCTACGACGGCACCGCCGCAGCCCCGCCGACCGTCACCAGCACCGACTTCCCGGTCGACGGCGGCGGCAAATACGCGGGGCAGGCGGGGGTGTTCGTCTTCGGCACCGGAACCGACACCGACGTCACCGCCATCGAATACGCTCTCAACGGTTCCGTTCCGGTGGGCGGAGCCGCCCGAGCCCTCTACGACGCGCCTTCCGGCACGTGGCACACACCGCCGCTGATCATCGGCCGATGGGGCACCAATTACCTGTACGCCCAAACCATCGACCGTGCCGGCAACCGCTCGCGACAGACGATCCACAGCTTCTTCGCACCCACCGACCCCAATCCCCCCGCTCCGAAGCCCGGTGACATCAACCGCGACGGCAAGGTGGACATCCTCTCCGTGGACGCCGCCGGCGCACTCCGCTTCCACAGCGCGGGCGACGACCCGGCAGCGGGCGGTCGAATCGCGGCAGCGGCCAAGGCGGGACCTGGACAGCGCACGTGGGCCGGCGCCCTCGTCACGCACCGCGGGGGGGACTCCGCCGACTACCTCTACGCGTACGCGAACGGAGCGATGCGCGCGTACCGCAGCGTTCCCGGTCCCCTGCCCGAGGACGGATTCTTCTCGACCCGCGTCAGTGTGGTCACGCGCCCTCAAACGTGCGTCGACCCGACCGCGGCGGACGGAACGTGCATCGGATACGCCGGTTCGTGGTCTCGGGTGACACAACTCGTGGCCGCGGGTGACGTCGATGGAGTGGCGACCGGAAGTTCCGCGGCATCGACCAGGGACCTGTTCACCATCGAGGACGACGGCGCGGGCAACGCACGCCTGTGGCTGTTCGTCGGCACCGTCGGGACCGGATTCGACCACGCCATCCCCATCGGCCTCGCCACCCGGCAGAACCAGGACATCATGGTCCCCGGCGATGTCACCGGCGACGGACTGCCCGAGTTGTGGATCCGTGACCGCACCAACGGCAACGTGTACCAATACGCCTCCGTGAAGAAGGCCGACGGCACCGCCGACCTCGACGCCTACACCGCCACGCCCACCCTCATCGGTACCGGCTTCGACACCACCGCCCACCCCCAGGTCTCCACCGACGGCGACTTCGACGGCGACGGCAAAGCCGACCTGTGGGCCCGCACCCCCAACGGCAACATCTACACCTTCCCCGGCCAGGCCCCCGATGCCACCGGCAACACCTTCGGCCCGGCACAACTGATCGCCGGCACCTGACCCACCACCGGGGCCGCCCCCCAACCACGGAGGCGGCCCCGGTCGCATCGGCGTCAGATGCCGACGTACTCGAATACCGCGCGACGACCGCCCCGGCGGTCACCCCGGCGACCGGCCGTAGCGCCGTATCGCCTCCTCGGGGGCCTCGGGCTTGACCCTGCCCCGGCGGGCCAGCAGCCGCAGGGTGCGGATCACGATCGACGGGGCGTCCACCGCGAAGTGGGCGCGGGTCGCGGCTCGGGTGTCGGACAGGCCGAACCCGTCCGTGCCGAGCGAGGTCCACTCCTGCCGGACCCACGGCGCGACCTGGTCGGGGACGGCGCGCATCCAGTCGCTCACCGCCACCACCGGCCCGGTCGCGTCCGCCAAGGCCCGGATGATGTACGGGACTTGGTCCTCCCCGGCGGCCAGCGCCTCGCGGCGCAGTTCGGTCCACGAGGTCACCGACCACACCTGGGCCCGCACGTCCCAGTCCTCGGCGAGCAACCGCTGCGCCTCCAGCGCCCACCGCACCGCCGTGCCACTGGCGAGCAGTTCGGCGTCGGCCTCCGTGTCGGCGACGGGCGCGCAGCAGTGCATGCCCCGCACGATCCCCTCGACCGCCCGGCTCCGCTCGGCCGCCGCGCGCTCGCCCTCCGCCGCCCCGCCCCCGGGCATCGCCGGCTGCGGCAGCGGCTCGTTGTACACCGTCAGGTAGTAGAAGACGTCCTCGCCCGTGGGGTGTTCGGGCGTGGCCGTGAGCATCCGCCGCAACCCCTCCCGCACGATGACCGCGATCTCGTACGCGAAGGCCGGGTCGTACGACACGCACGCCGGGTTCGTCGACGCGATCAACTGCGAGTGCCCGTCCGCGTGTTGCAACCCTTCGCCGGTCATCGTGGTCCGGCCCGCCGTCGCGCCGATCAGGAAGCCGCGACCCATCTGGTCGGCCAGTGCCCACAGTTGGTCGGCCACCCGCTGCCACCCGAACATCGAGTAGAAGACGTAGAACGGGATCATCGGCTCGCCGTGCGTGGCGTACGCCGTGGCCGCCGCCGTGAACGAGGCGACCGCGCCGGCCTCGGTGATGCCCTCGTTGAGGATCTGGCCGTCCACCGCCTCCCGGTAGGAGAGCAGCAGTTCGCGGTCCACCGCGTCGTAGGTCTGCCCGTGCGGCGAGTAGATCCCGGCCGTCGGGAACATCGACTCCATCCCGAACGTGCGTGCCTCATCCGGCACGATCGGCACCCAGCGCCGGCCCACGACGGGGTCGCGCATCAGATCCTTGGCCAGCCGGACGAACGCCATCGTGGTGGCGATCTCCTGCTTCCCCGACCCCTTGAGCAGCGCCGCGAACGGCGCCGACGTCAGCGCCGGCGGCTCCGGGAGCGGGGTGAACGCGGTACGCCGGGCCGGGACCGGGCCGCCGAGCGCGCGCCGCCGGTCGGCCAGGTAGCGGGCCTCCGGCGAGTCCGGTCCCGGGTGCAGGTACGGCGGCAACTCGCCGTCCAGATCGGCGTCGGACACCGGCAGGTCGAGCCGGTCGCGCATCACCCGGAATTCGTCCTGGCGCAGCTTCTTCATCTGGTGATTGGCATTGCGCGCCTCGAAGCCGGGTCCGAGCGTCCAGCCCTTGACCGTCTGCACCAGCACCACGCTCGGGCCGCCGCGATGCTCGACCGCCGCCCGATAGGCCGCGTGTACCTTGCGGGGTTCGTGTCCCGCCCGCGAGAACCCCACCACCTCGGCGAGCCGCGCATCGGCCAAGTGCGCTGCCACGTCCCGCAGATCGGGGGTGCCGCCGAGCAGGTTGTCCCGGATGTAGGCGCCGTCCGCGGCCGAGTAGGTCTGGAACTGGCCGTCGGGCGTGTGTTCCAGACGGCGGATCAGCTCGCCGTCGTGGTCGCGGGCGAACAGGTCGTCCCAGTCCCGACCCCACAGCGCCTTGACCACATGCCAGCCGGCACCGGCGAACACGCTTTCCAACTCCTGGACCACCCGCCCGTTTCCGCGCACCGGGCCGTCCAGGCGTTGCAGGTTGCAGTTGATCACGAAGACCAGGTTGTCCAGCCCCTCGCGGGCGGCCAGGGTCAGCGCCGCGGTGGCCTCGGGCTCGTCCATCTCGCCGTCGCCGAGGAAGGCCCAGACCCGGCTGCGCGACGTGTCCTTGATGCCGCGGTGGTGCAGATAGCGGTTGAACCTGGCCTGGTAGACCGCGGCCAGCGGACCCAGGCCCATCGACACGGTCGGGAACTCCCAGAATCCGCCCAACGATCGCGGATGCGGGTACGACGGCAACCCGCCGCCGCCCACCTCGCGCCGGAAGCGGTCGAGCTGATCGACCGTCAGGCGCCCTTCCACGAAGGCCCGGGCGTACACACCGGGTGAAGCGTGTCCCTGGAAGTAGATCTGATCACCGGGACCGCCGTCGGCCCGCCCCCGGAAGAAGTGCTCGAATCCGACCTCGTACAACCAGGCCGCCGACGCGTAGGTGGCCATGTGCCCGCCGAGGCCGAACCGGCTCGCCCGGGTGACCATCGCGGCGGCGTTCCATCGGTTGTACGCGGTGATCCGCTCCTCCAGGGCGAGGTCGCCGGGGTAGGCCGGCTCGGCCGCGGTCGGCACGGTGTTGACGTACGGGGTGCGCGTCACGGGCGGCAGGTCGAGGCCGTGGTGCGCGCCGTGTTCGAGGAGACGGGCCAGCAGCAGGCGGGCTCGGCCGGGGCCGGCGGCGCGTACGACGGCGTCGAGCGATTCGGCCCATTCCGCGGTTTCCTCGGGGTCCCGGTCGGGGAGCTGGTCGAGCTGCCCGGGCGGGATTCGGCTCGACGTGTGGGGTGACATCCGGGCCGCCTCCTTCGTATCGGTGAAGGCTTCCGCACCGGCTTCCGACTGAAGCCCGGCGGCGAAGCATATTCATTCTGCGCAATGATCGATCATTGCGCAAAAGCCGCCCACTCCGCCTACACTGGCGCGATGACCCAGCCGCGACCGACCGCCGAGCCGCCCCGCCCGACCCTGGAACGCCGTCCGCTGCGCGAACAGATCCGCCAGTACGTCACCGAGGCCGTGGTCGCGGGCCGCTGGGCACCCGGCGAGCGCATCGTCGAACGCCGCGTCGCGGTCGAGCTGGGCGTCAGCCAGGCCCCCGTACGCGAGGCGCTGCGCGAGCTGGAACAGCTGGGCCTGGTCGAATCGGAGCCGAACAAGGGCGTACGCGTGCGCTCCTTCAGCGAGGCCGATCTGCGCGAGATCTACCCGGTCCGGGCCGGCCTGGAGGAGACCGCGGCCCGGCTGGCGCTGCCGCGGATCGACGACGAACGGCTCGCCGCGCTCGATCGCCACGTCGCCGCGCTGCACGCGGCCTCGACGGCCGGTGACGCCGCCGCGCAGGTCCGGCACGGGGTGGCCTTCCACCGCGAGATCGTCGCCGCGTCCGGGAACGCACTCCTGGGCTCGGTGTGGGAGGCGCTGGGCATCGAGGTCTGGACGACGCTGTCGATCCGCGTGTACCGCATGGACCTGCACGAGAACGCGGCCGACCACGAGCCGATCGTCGCCGCCTTCCGCCGCCGCGACCCGGCCACGGGCGACCTACTGCGCGAACACGTACTGGGCTACGGCGGCTGCGCGTTGGCGCCGTAGGCGCGACCGGCCACGCGGCCGGGTACAGGGCACGCCGGGGCGCGTCACGCCCGCGCGGACCCGCCCGTCCCCGGGCTTCGCGCACCTACACATCCCACCCCCGAACGCGCCCCGCTCCCTCACCGCAGGACGCCCCGCTCCGCGCGCATGTGCGGCGCGACCACATTGCGCGGCCGGTTGAACAGGATCACCGTCAGCTCGACCACCGCGACCGCGAGCGCCACCACGAACGCGACCAGCGACAGGTAGCCCCAGAACGCCGCCGGACTCTCCCCGTCCGCCGCGAACCACGGCGACACCGCGATCACTATGGACACGCACCACATCTGGATCGCCACCAGCGCCATCGCCCGCACCAGCCCACGCCGCGCCGGGTCGCCCAGCGGCAGCGCCCGGAACGCGAGCATGACGTCGTCGGCCACACGCGCGCTGCGCCACATGTCGCTCGTACGGTTCGTCAGACCCACCGAGGACATGAACGCGAAATAGGTCAGCCACAGCCGCATGCGCACAACCTCTTCCCCCGCGACCCGACGTGTGGCTTCGCGTCACACGTGTCACCAGCATTCTCACCCAGCCCCTTGGGCCCGTACACGGGGCCTCCGGTCAAAAGGGACAACAATGTGGTGCGTGGGGGCGGGGCCACCGCCGGGAGCGGTGCGCGCTACTCGGTGACCGGGTTGCGCCGCTCGCGCTCCTCGACCGTACGCCGGTGCTCCTCGACGTTGCCGGTCAGCGCCTCGGTGCGATGTCCGCGGGCGATGTAGTCGAGGACGACCGCCTCGATCGCGTCCTGTGCGTTGCGGACGCCCGACAGGACCATGACCTCGATCACGGCGTTCGCGTCCAGGCTGATGTTGACCTTGGCCATCGACGGCTCCCTCGACTCGACCCGCTTTACACGATCGCACGACTGCCCGCCCGTCGGCGCGATCGCTCCGCCGCCGAAGCGCCGCGGATCCCCGGGGTATCGCACCGCACGACCGCCGCATCACCCGCGAGAGGGGACTCTATCGGCCGTTAGGGGGGTTGGCGTGGTCGGCGCGACTGAATCGTCCCGAGCGAGTGGATCCTCCGGGCATGTGCGCTTGCGTACGGTCCCTGCCCCCGTGTCGAAGGCGAGTCGAATACCTGTGACCTCGCAAGACCCCCTCGTCGTTCTCTCCGGCGTGAACAAACACTTCGGGTCGCTGCACGTGCTCCGCGACATCGACCTGACGGTGGCCCGCAACGAGGTGGTCGTCCTGATCGGCCCCTCCGGCTCCGGCAAGTCCACGCTGTGCCGCACGATCAACCGGCTGGAGCCGATCGACTCCGGCACGATCACCATCGACGGCCGGCCCCTGCCCGCCGAGGGACGTGGACTTGCCCGGCTGCGGTCCGAGGTCGGCATGGTGTTCCAGTCCTTCAACCTGTTCGCGCACAAGACGGTGCTGGAGAATCTGACCCTCGCTCAGATCAAGGTGCGCAAGCGCGGCAAGGCCGAGGCGGAGAATAAGGCCCGCGAACTCCTGGCTCGGGTCGGGCTCGCCGACCAGGCGCCCAAGTATCCGGCGCAACTCTCCGGTGGACAGCAGCAACGGGTCGCGATCGCACGGTCGTTGGCGATGGATCCCAAAGTCATGCTGTTCGACGAGCCGACCTCCGCGCTGGACCCGGAGATGATCAACGAGGTCCTGGAGGTCATGCGCACGCTCGCCGTGGAGGGCATGACGATGGTCGTGGTCACCCACGAGATGGGCTTCGCCCGCTCGGCGGCCAATCGGGTCGTGTTCATGGCCGACGGACAGATCATGGAATCGCGTACGCCCGAGGAGTTCTTCGACCACCCGGAGACCGACCGGGCCAAGGACTTCCTGTCCAAGATCCTCAAGCACTGACGGGGGATCGGACATGCGCACCCATACCGCCATCGCGACCGGCCCCGGCCCCGCGGCGGGCACCGGCGCGCCGCCGCGTCGCCGACCCCGTTCCGCCGCGGTGCCGCTCGCGGCCCTGCTCGCCGTCGTGTTGCTCGCCGCGTGCGGCAAATCCGGTACGCCCCCGCCCAAGGGCCCCAAACCCAAGGACCTGCCGTCGTATCAGGTCGCCACCGACGTGAACATCGACTCGCCCACGTTCCGATCGGCCAAGTCGCGCGGCAGGTTGGTCGTCGGCACCAAGGCGGACCAGCCCTATGTCGCGGCGCAGGACCCGGCGACCGGCTACTACTCGGGCTTCGACGTCGAGATCGCCAAGATGATGGCCGCGTCGTTGGGCTTCGGGGTGGACCGGATCGAGTTCAAGACGATCACCTCCGCCAACCGCGAGACCTCGTTGCAGAACGGCGAAGTCGACTACTACGTCGGGACGTACACGATCAACGACAACCGCAAGAAGCTGGTCGGCTTCGCCGGGCCGTACTACATCGCCGGTCAGGCGCTGCTGGTCCGCAAGGACGACAAGTCCATCAACGGCCCCCAGGACCTGGCCGGCAAGAAGGTCTGCTCGGTCGCCGGTTCCACGCCGTACCAGCGGATCGTGGCCAACTACCCCAAGGCGACCGCCGTCGCCTACGACAGCTACTCGGTCTGCGTGGACAACCTGATCAGCCTTCAGGTCGACGCGGTGACCACCGACGACACCATCCTCAAGGGTTACGCCGCGAAGGTGCCGGACCAACTCCGGCTCGCGGGCGAGCCGTTCTCCCAGGAGCCGTACGGGATCGGCGTACCGCGCGGGGACCGCACCTTCCGACTCGCGCTGGACGACGCGATCGTCGCGCACGAACAGAACGGCGATTGGAAGCGCGCCTACGACTCGACCCTCGGCCTCTCCGGCGTACCGGCGCCCCCGCCGCCGCCCGTGGACCGGTACTAGCGGAAGGCGTCGACCATGAACGTCCTGCTCGACAACTTCACCCTGTTCCGCAAGGGCTTCGTCGGTACCGTCGAACTGACCCTGGCCGCCGGGCTGATCGCACTGGTCGTGGGTGTGCTGATGGCCGGATGCCGGGTCTCGCCGGTGCGGCCGATGCGGCTGCTCGGCGGCGTGTGGGTGACCGTACTGCGCAACACCCCGCTCACGCTGCTGTTCTTCGCGGTGGTCCTGGGGCTGCCCCGATTCGGCGTGGTACTCCCGTTCTTCACCCTCGCCGTGCTCGCCCTGGGCTGCTACACCTCGGCGTTCATCTGCGAGGCGGTGCGGGCCGGCATCAACACCGTGCCGGTCGGTCAGGGCGAGGCGGCCCGGAGTCTGGGCATGAACTTCGGCCAGACGCTCAACCTGATCGTGCTGCCTCAGGCGGTGCGCGCGGTGATCCCGCCGGTCGGCAGCACGATGATCGCACTCGCCAAGAACACCGCCATCGCCGGTTCGTTCAGCGTGGTCGAACTGCTCGGCACGTACCGCCCACTCAACGAACTCGGCTACGACATCGTCGCCACGTTCCTGTGGATCGCGGTCGGCTACCTGATCATCACGCTGACGATCAGCGCGGTGTTCCGGTTCCTGGAGAAGCGTCTGGAGGTGGCCCGATGAGTGTCGAGACGTCGGCGCTGTACGACATCCCCGGCCCGAAGGCCCTCGCCCGGCACCGGACTTACGGCTGGATCGCGACCGCCGTGCTGCTCGGCGTGCTGGCCTGGGTGATCTACAAGCTGATCGACACGGGCCAGTTCGCGAGCGACAAGTGGGCGCCCTTCCAATACGTGGGTGTGCAGAAGCTGTTGCTGCGCGGTCTGTGGCACACGCTCCAGGTCTTCGCGTGGGCGGCGGTGTTGTCCCTGGCGTTCGGCGCGTTCTTCGCCGCCGGACGGCTGTCCGACCACCGGGTGATCCGCTGGATCTCGGGCCTGGTGGTGGAGTTCTTCCGGGCCATGCCGGTACTGGTGATGATCTTCTTCATCTTCATCGCGATGAAGGTCGAACCCCGCCTGGCCCTGATCGCCGGCCTGACCCTGTACAACGGCTCGGTACTGGCCGAGGTCTTCCGGGGCGGGGTCAACGCGGTCCCCAAGGGCCAGAGCGAGGCGGCCTACGCGCTGGGCATGCGCAAGACCGCGGTGATGATCCACGTGCTGATCCCCCAGGCCGTGCGCACCATGCTGCCCACGATCATCAGCCAGTTGGTGGTAACGCTCAAGGACACCTCGCTCGGATACCTGATCTCCTACGAGGAATTCCTCTACGCCGGCAAGCAGATCGCCACCAACCTCGACTACAGCCTCCCCTTCATCCCGGTGGTCATCGTGATCGCCCCCATCTACATCGGCATGTGCATGCTCCTGTCCGGCCTGGCCCGCTACCTCGAAAGCCGCCGCCGCCGACCCAGAGGCACGTAACCGCCGCGCCGGCCGGTGGTTCAACGTGCTCCGGAGCCTTTCAGGGCGGCTGCTTCCTTCCCCGAGGCCGGTGGGGCCGCCTGCCGATTGTGCTGGTGGCGTTGCGCCCAGCGGACGGAGAATGGTGCTGCCAGGCCCGTCAGGGTGAACAGCGCTCCCACGACGTACCATCCGGGGCGGCCCCAGGTGATGCAGAGTGAAATGAGCAGGGCCGGGCCGAGGGCTTCGGCAAGTCCTGCGCCGAGGCCGAACACCCCGAGATACTGACCTGTGGCGTACTGCGGGGCCAGGGCGAAGGACACTTCGAAGCCTGCGGCGGAGTGCCACAACTCGCCGATCGTGTGGATCACCATCGCGGTCATGAGCAGCGCTGCGGCGGCCCACGCCGGTATCCCCGCGGACAGGGAGATCAGCGAGCAGGAGACGAGAAAGGCCACGCCTGCTCGACGGTATGCGGCTCCGCCTGCCGTCGGGGAATCGATGCTGCGGCCGGCTCGCATCTGGAACACGATGACGATGACGGTGTTGGTGAGCATGACGCCCGAAAGGAGCCAGCGCGGGGCTGTGGTGGCTGTGACCAGCCAGAGCGGGACGGCCACTGTGAGCACCTTGAACTGGACGGCCATGATGCCGTCGAGAACGGTGAGCAGGAGGTAGGGCCGGTCCCGCAGGGCAACCCAGCGGGGACCGCCCGCGGTGGGGACGGGTGTGACCGACGGCAGGCGGATCAGGATCGCCGCGGAAGCCGCGAAGGCGACCGCGTTGCCGATGACCAGGAGTCGATAGGCGGGGAGGGTGCCCACCTGGACGGCCCAGCCCGCCAACAGGGCGCCGAGGGAGATCCCCACATTCGTCACGGCGCGGAGATAGGCGCGGAACTCCTGCGGCCGGTCCCCTCCGTAGTGCCTGATGAGTGGACTGCGTGCGGCCAGTCCGGCGGCTTTGGCGCCCATGGTCGTGCCTACCGCAAGGGCGAACAGCCAGAAGCTGTCCGCCAGCAAGAAGCCCGCGGTGGCCAGCGCCTGGACGACGAGGGTGACCGCATAGACACTGCGTGCCCCATGCCGGTCCGCGAGATGACCGACGGCGATGCCCGCGACCAGCGAGAGCACGCCGGCGATGCCGAGACCGAGGCCCACCTGGGTTGCCGGCAGCCGGACGGCCTCGGTGAAGTACAGGACTCCAGCGGTCAGATAGAGCCCGCTGCCGAGCGTGTAGACGAAGTTCGAGGCGGCGAGGACGCGCTGTGGTCCGGGTTCCGGCATCAGGGGCATGAGGGCGGCTCCGCATCCCGAGTCGACAGTAAGAGCCGGCCCAGCTTTCTGCCTGCAACACGCAATTGCAAGAGATATGCAATAGAGAGGCCGCGGATGGTGTCCACCTCGGGAGCGGGGCGCGCTCCAGCTGCCCCGCGCGGGGCGATCGGTTGGTGGCACCACCAGGGCTGGAACGTCGGCGACCCGGCCCGATCGGGCATCGGTCGGCACTCGGGCCGGGCTGTTCCGGTGCCCCCGAGGCGAAGCGCGCCGGGGGCACCGGAACCGTCGGGATGTGGCCTCAGTCGCGGGTCGGGATGCTCAGCGTCGAGGGGTCGTTTCGGGGGGAGGTGAAGGTGAGTTGGCTGCCGAGGGGGTTGTGTTCGAGGTAGAGGGGGTCGACCGTGTCGATTACCGCGGCCAGGCTGTGGCCGGCCGGGACGTCGTAGGACGTGGCGGTCAGGTCGAGGTCGATCGGGAAGGGGGTGCCCGGGGTTTTGGCGTGGAAGGTGTAGGGGGCGTGGGTGACGAGTTTGCCGATGCCCAGCGGGCCTACGTCGTATAGGTAGGCGAAGATCGTTCCGCTTTCGTGGGATGCGCTGATCGTGGTGTGCAGCTTGGTGGTGCCGCGGACCCTGGTTGTCGTGGGGTAACGGTCCGATTGCCAGACGGCCGCGAAGGCCCTGGGCAGGAGCGGTATCGACGCGGTCGGTGGGGTCCGCAGGAACTGGTCGAGGATGCTGGACAGGAAGATCGTGCCGCCGTCGGCCCCGGAATCGATGCCGGTCAGGATGCGGCGGCTGTCGGTGAGCGCGAGGGTGCGGGTCGCGTTCGCGGCGGCGGGCCAGTTCGGGTAGCCCTCGTAGCCGCCGCCGGTGCGGGACTTCAGCTGCACCGCCGGCTCCCGGTCGATGCCGTTGTCGATGCCCCTGAGGTGGTGGTCGAGCCAGCGGGTCGAGTCGGCCCAGACGTCGTTGGGCAGGCCGAACAGGCCGCCCGCCTCGGCGGTGGCGTGGTCGCCGGGACGGAATTCGAGGCGCTTGGGACCGGTCAACCCGCCGAAGAAGTCGGCGTATTGGTCGGGCGGGAAGAGCGAGTCGCCCCACGCGTTGCCGAGCATGATCGCGGGGGCGTTGGCGTTGATCCGGTCGAGGTGGGTCGCCGGGGAGCGCTTGGCGCCCCACGCCAGCATCTCCGGCTCCTTGGCGAGGTTGCCCGAGAGGAAGTTCTTCAGGATTTCGGTGAGTTCGGCGCTGGGTCGGCCGGTGAGGAAGCCGGCTCCGCCCAACAGGGCCGCGGCCTGCGCGTGTTCGGTACGGCCCGCGTAGATCGACTTGATCAGGTCGGCCCAGCCGCTCATCGCGACGACGGCCTTGATCCTGGGGTCGAACGCGGCGGCGAGGAGGCTGATACCGGCGCCGTAGGAGACGCCGGCCATGCCTATTCGGGTCGGGTCGGCGGGCGTGTTGGCCAGCGCCCAGTCGATCACCTTGGACGCGTCGGCGATGTCCGGCGGCCCGGCGGTCTCGATCTCGCCGCCGGATTGCCAGAAGCCGCGCGAGTTGTAGCCGATCACGACGTAGCCGCGATCGGCGAGTTGTCGTGCGGGGACGACGTATTCGATCTGGGGCATCGCCCAGCTGGTCGGCAGTACGACGACCGGGTAGCGGGTTCCGGGCGCGCCGCCGGTGGGGGTGATGACGTTGGCGGCCAGTTTGGTGCCGCCGTCGCCGGGGATGTCGACGAAGCGCGGGGACGAGCCGGCGGCGGACCGGACGACCGTCGCCGTGGTGGGGGTGGGGGCGGCGCCGGCCGCGGCGGCCGGGCCGAGGGCGGTCCCGGCGAGGACCGCGGCCGAGACGACGGCGGCCGCACGAGCGCGTGGGCGCAGGCGGAATCGACCCATCAGGGTCTCCTGACGTCATGGTCGGGGCGTGACCCGACCCGCGAGAATGCATGGTGAGGCGACGCCAGGGGACGGCGTCGGAGGGTGACTCACGAGTAAGTTACGCGCCGGTAAACCAAGACGGAAGTGCCACGCGGCGATCGACCGAGGCACCGCCACCCACCCGAGTACGGTGGTCCCGGCACGTGGGGCAAGCGGGGGTGAACGTGGAGCGCGCGCAACACACCGAACGCGCGGCGCGGGTCGAGCACATCGACACCGAAGCCGACACCGACACCGAAACACGCCGCGCCTGGGACCGAGGCGAACGCGGCCTGCTCCGCTGCGTGGAGGCTTTGGCGGATGACGCGGCCCGCCGCACCCTGCCCGGACTCCCGGAGGCGACCGGCGGGCCGGACCCGTCCGGCGGACCGCACGCGACCGACCGGCGAACCAGACCGGGCGGGGCGGACCCGAACCCCGGCCCCCGCGTTGACGCCCTCCACGAGGCCCTCACCCTGCTCACCGAAGCTCTCGCCGCGCTCCCCGCCACCGATACGCGCTGGCCGGAATTCGCCTACGCCGCCGGTGTTGCCCATGGCGCTGTGGCGGACCACGACGGCGACGCCGACACCCGCGACCAGGCTCGGGTCTGCTTCCGGCGGGCCCGCGGTGCCGCGTCGGCGGATGCCCACCTCTTTCGGGCCGCCACCCACGTGGGTGACGCCCGAGTCGGCGCCGGCCCCGCCAACGGCCGGTGGCGCGCCCTCCTCGACCCGCCGCCCGCCGCCGAGATCGCCGTCGCGCTGCGCCGCCTCGGCGCCGACGCGCTGGTCCAACTCGTCCCCGGGGCCGCCGTGGTCAGCGGCGTCGACGGCTCGACCCGGCTGCTCGACCTGCCCGGACTCGACTACGGCCTGGACCTGCCCGACGGCGACCGGGAGCACCTGTCCGACTTCCTCGACGCCCTCTGCGCCTGGGCCTGGGACGCGGTGATGGCCCCCGTACTCGCCGCCGTCCCCGGCACGTTCGGCCGCACGCCGTCCCTGGTCCTGCTGCCGGCGGGCCTGTTCGATTCGGTGCCCTGGCACGCCGCCTGGTCGACCGTCGACGGCCGCCGCCGGCACGCGCTCCAGGTCGCGCGGATCTCGTACATCGCCTCGCCCCGCCTGCTGTGCGACATCGCCGCGCGCCCGACGGCCGACCCGCACCGGAGCCGGCACCGCCCGATCGAAATCGGCCACACCGCCGGCGCCCCGATCGTGTTCGCCCCCGACCGCGCCGCCGGATCCGCCGCCGAGCACCTGGCCGCCGGCGCCCACACCGTGGTGTCCACCCTCTGGCCCGTCGCCCCGACCACCGCCGCGCTGGTCCTGTACATGGCCCACCACTACCTCAACCGCCGCGACCTCCCGCCCGCCCAGGCGCTCCGCACCGCCCAGCTCTGGATGCGCGACCCCAAACGCGGGATCCCCACCGCGATGCCCGCCGAACTCGCCGCGCAGGCCCGGGAGATCGTCCCGAACGACCTCACCGGCTGGGCCGCCTTCACCCATTCGGGCCGCTGAGCCGCCGCCGCCGACCCCCACCCCGCCTTCCCAAGCCGCCCGCCGGGGGCGTACTGTTCGCCACGCCATCGCGGGAGCTCGGACCAACCGGGCTGAGAGGGCGGCATGGGGTGTCGGTGGCGAGCCGGCGCACACCCCGGGGCCACCGACCGCTTGAACCTGTCCGGGTAATGCCGGCGTAGGGAGAGCAGGTAGAGCCATGTCGGCTCCAGCAGTGGACGACGCACGCCCCGCCGCGGCACACCCGGCGACCGAGGCCCCGCTGGTCCTGGACACCGCGCCGCCGCGCACCCTCGGCTTCCGCGACCAGGCCGCGTTCTGGGCCAACCTCGGGGTGAGCCTCCTCGGCTTCTCCGGCGCCCTGTTCGTCCTTGCCCCGGCGGGCTATCCGCAACTGTCCATGGTCGCCGCGATCGTCGCGGCGATCGGCGGCACGCTGCTCGGCACGCTCATGGTCGCGGTCGCCGGCATCCCCGGCGCCCGCAGCGGCGCGCCCGCGATGACGGTGTTGCGCGGGTTGTTCGGCACGAAGATCTCGTACGTGCCGACCGTGTTCAACATCGTCCAGTGCATCGGCTGGGGCACCTTCGAGCTACTGGTCATCGCGCTCGGCATCGAGGCGATGACCGACGGCGACGGCCCGCACTGGCTCTACATCGTCGCCGCCGGCACGGTCACCACCGCGATGACCCTGCGCCCGCTCGGCATGCTGCGCATCCTGCGCCGCTACGTGACGATCGCGGTGGGCATCGCGATGCTCTACTTCTCGGTCCAGCTGTGGCGCGAGGGGCTGCCGCCGATGACCGAGGGCTCGTGGTCCGGATTCTTCCCGGCGATGGACGCCGCGCTCGCGGTCGCGGTCTCGTGGGTACCGCTGGCCTCCGACTACACCCGCCACTCGCGCGGCACGAAGCCGGCGTTCTGGGCCGCGCTGAGCGGCTTCTCCGTCACCAGCATCTGGTGCTATCTGCTGGGCCTGGTCGCCCTCGCCCAGGTGGGCGGCGACGCGGACAAGATCTTCGACTCGTTCCTGGGCGTCACCGCCGGTTGGGTGTTCTTCGCGGTCCTGGTCGTCCGCGAGGTCGACCAGAGCTTCGCCAACGTCTACAGCACCGCGATGTCGATCCAGAACCTCGCGCCGCGCGTCGACCGCCGGATCCTCTGCCTGGGCGTGGGGGCGCTGGTCACGGCGTTCGCGCTGATGGTGAACGACTTCGACACCTACGCGAGCTTCCTGTCCCTGATCGGCTCGATCTTCATCCCGCTGCTCGGTGTACTGGCGGTGGACCTGTTCGCGGGCCGCGGCCGCGCCGGCTGGGACCTGGGCGACCACTCGCCGGCGCGCTGGGTGATGCTCGCCCCGTGGCTGCTCGGCTTCTGCATGTACCAGCTGATCAACCCCGGCACGGTCGAGTGGTGGGTGGACTTCTGGACCCCGATCCAGGACACCCTCCACATCCACGCCCAACGCTGGACCTCGGCCTCCCTGTTCTCCTTCGCCCTCGCCGGCGCAACCGCGTACATCGCGGTCGCGTGGGACCGTCGGCGTGCGCTCGCCACGCGCTGAGCCGAACCGGCGGGGTCAGCGGGCGATGGCAACGGCGAACGGTCGAAAGCCCTGCCGGCGCATGACGTGCGGCACCACGAGGATCATCGCCTCGGTGGCGCGGGCCGTGCCGATGCCACCAAGATCCTCGATCCATCCGGGCCGCCATCCCAGGTCGCCGAGCAGCCCCGCCACGGTCTTCTTCGCCTGCTCGTCGTCGCCCGACAAATAGGCGGTCGGCGAAGTGGCCAGGGTTTCGGGCGCGGTCATGACCATGAACAGCATGGTGTTGAGCGTCTTGACCACCCGCGTGTCGGGCAACGCGGCCTGAAGTCGCTCGGCGAGGCTGCCGTCGGGGTAAACCAGCTCGCCGGGCAGTCCGTCGTCGGCATCGTGCGTCGCGTTGGAGACGTCGACCAGGATCTTTCCGGCGAGTTCGGCACGTAGGTCGGACAGCCGCTCCAGGGCCGTGTCTCCGGGCGTCGCGTTGATCACGACGTCGGCGGTGCGGGCGGCGGTGCGCTGGTCGGCGAAGGAGACGCGGGGGTCGGCGGCGCCGTCGCCCGAGGCCGCGGTGTCCTTCGGTGGGCTCCGGTGGCCCAGGGTGACGCGGTGCCCGGCCGCGGCGAACTTGTTGGCCAGGTTCGCACCGACGCGGCCGGTGCCCAGGATGCCGATGGCGGTCATGAGGTGATGCTCCTTGCGGTGTTGGCGGTGGCGGTGACAAACAGCGGTGGCGCCCGGCGCACGGTCAGGCGACCGCCGACAACACCTCGAGCGCCGCAGTGTGAATACCGGGCGCGGCGGCGAGGAAGTCCGGGCTGCCCGTGGTCCACGGCTCACCCGCCAGGTCGGTGACGACACCCCCGGCCTCGGCGACCAACAGCGCGCCCGCGACCAGCCCCGAACGAACATCGGAGAACTGCCAGAACGCGTCCATACCCCCGCCGGCAACGTGGACGAGCTGCAAGGTCGCGGGCACGGACACCCGTACGACAAGGCCGTTGACCAACATTGCGGAAACGGATTCACCGATCCGCCGGAACGTGTTCCCGTCCTCGCCCGGCCTGGCCTGACCGGTCCCGGTGAGCGCCGCGCCGAGGTCGGTCTTGGCGGACACCCGCAAAGGACGCCCGTCGAGCCACGCGCCACCGCCCGCGGTGGCGGTGTACGTGTCACCGGTCAGCGGCAGGTGGACCACGGTCAGCACCGGCCGGTTGTCGCGCACCAGGGTGGCCGTGACGCCCCAGTCGGACATCCCGTGTACGTGGTTGATGTTGCCCTCGGCCGGGTCGACGACCCACCACTCCCCGGCCGGGAGCGCACCGCCGGCCAACTCGTCCTCGGCCCACCGCGATCCGGGCCGCGCCCGCAGCAGCGGCTCGCGCAGCACCTTCAGCACCGCGGCGTCGTTGGCATGGATCCGCTCGACGATCTCGTTCGGGCTCACGACTCGGGCATGCGGGATGTAGCGGTCGCGCAGGATCGCACCAGCGGTCCGCACCGCGGCGGTCACCGCCGGCATCAGCGTCGTGTCGGCGTCGAAGGGCAGGGCTGTACTCATGATCGACTCCCGGGTTTCGGTGGTCGCGGCGCGGCTTCCGCTCGCCCGCACTTCGAACCTAGAACCCCCACCGATTAACAACAAGTGCATGCTTCTCACTCGTAGAGTTACTCCCATGCAACTGGATCTGAACCTGCTCACGGCCCTGGACGCGCTCCTCGAAGAGGGCAGCGTCGCCGGCGCCGCCGCTCGCCTCCACGTCACCGCGCCGGCGATGAGCCGCTCGCTGGGCCGTATCCGCAAGGTCACCGGCGACCAGATCCTGGTCCGCACCGGCCGCAGCATGGTCCCCACCACGCGCGCGCTGGCGATGCGGGCCCAGGTCCACGCCCTCGTGCAGCAGGCCCACCAGTTGTTGTCCAGCCGGCAGGAACTCGAACTGCCGGTCCTGCGACGGGTGTTCACCGTGCGCTGGCACGACGCCCTGACCGACGCCTGCGGCACCGACCTGATCGCCGCCATCCATCGCGAGGCCCCCGGCGTGCAGGTGCGGCTGTCCGCCGAACCCGGTACGGACACCCCCGAACTGCGCCGGGGCGAGGTCGACCTCGAATCCGCGTCCGCCCGGCCGACCCTGCCCGACATCCGCCACCGACTCATCGGCCGGGACCGGCTCGTCGTCGCCGTCCGCCCCGGCCACCCGCTCACCGAAGGACCCATGAGCGTCGAGCGCTACTCGGCCGCCGACCACGTCACCGTCTCGCGGCGGGGGCGCCTGCGCGATCCGATCGACGACGCCCTGGCCACGCTCGGCCATGAACGACGCGTCGCCGCCGCCGCGCCCACCGCCGCCCTCGCGATGCGGCTCGCCCTGGACACCGGCCTGGCGGTCTGCCTCCCGGACGCGGTCACCCACACGGCCCGCGAACGACTCGGCCTGGTCACCCTGCCGCTACCGGTCCCGATGCCGGCCACGCCGCTGTACCTGCTGTGGCACCAACGCCACGACGACGACCTTGCCCACACCTGGCTGCGCGACCTGGCCACCGACACCATCCGCGCGCTGTTCCCGCCGCCCACCCACTAGCGGCACGAAACCCGAGCGCCACAGCCCAATCTGACGACACATCAGATAAAGGCTTGGCCTCCTCCGCCCGAGAGGCGGTCGACGTCTTCACCGCGCGGAACCAGTCCGACCCAACCAAGTACGGCCCGAAGCCGACAGAGACCAAACAAGTCCTCGCGGACCTGACTCCCGAGTAGGGCCGTCAGACCCCATCGGCGCGCCGGGCCGAGTGCCCGACGCGCGCTATGGACGGAGTCCCTGGATGAGCGTCACCCAAGCTGCGGGCGACACGGGTATCACTGGGGATCCGGGTATTTTGCTGTCTCGGATGCCCATGGCAGCGCCGATGATCGCAGCTTCGACGCAATTGTCATTTCCGGTGTAACTGGATTTGACCCAACGAGGTCCACGCTGAACTCGATCGACCTGCACAGCTCGTGCCTCCATCCGGCGATCATCGCGAGCGACGCCACCTGTGACAGTGCGGTCGAGTGCAGACGGTCGAACACGGCTTTGAATGCCTGCACATCGTCCAGGCTGTCGATCAGTAGCGAGCCCATCAGTTGCTCCAGCCATGCAACATACCGACCTCGCCTGGGTTCAAGGATCAGGCATGGAGCGGAAACCGCAAACGGCGCCCCTGTCGGGAGCACTTGGAGGCGAATCTGCGAATGCTCCGACAGCACCTTGGCGAGGTGATCGAGTTGACCGACAAGCACATCGAGGCTCCCGATGGGCTGGTACAGCGCCGGTTCGGCCACGATGAACCAGGCCGGGTGATGCGACTGCATCAGCCGTTGAGCCCGGTCCATGCGCAGGCGTTGGCGCTCACGAGCCGCCGCGAGGGACAGTGTCGGGTCATGCATCAGGATGGCCGACAGTGCGTAGTCCGGGGATTGCAGTAGGCCAGGAATGAACGTCGTCTCGTAGTTCCGCAGGCTCAGCGTCTCGCTCTCCAGCCGGACGAGCCGGTGCAGCCGTTCGGGCACATCGTCGAGCAGGTCGCGCCAACCGCCGTCCATCCGGTCACCGGTTGCCTCATCCGGCACGGCGAAGCCCAACACACCAAGCGGCCTCCCGAATAGGTCCTCCAGCACCCGACGGTAATCCGGCGTCGGATACGGCGGGTCCGCGCTCTCCCACCGGCGGACCTGGCGCACGCTCACCGCCAGGCGCATGCCCATCGCGCGGGCGTGTTCCTCGAAGGCGTCGGCGAATCCCGCCTGGGAGTGCAGGCCGAGGGCGCGGCGGGCGGACACCAGCTTGGCGTTGGCGCCGAGTGGTCGTGTGGACATGGCAGCTCCGGTTGGTCCATCCCCACGCGCCCGCCCCGGTGTTCGCGTATGCGGGGATCGCAGGATGGCGAAATCACGTGCACACAACGTAGCGAATCAGACACGCGACCTGCGCCAAAATGCCGAAGTCGGGATCACTGCGGCCTTGACTTCAAGTGGGCTTGAAGTTCTACGTTCGAGGTGAACGCTCCCGGCGGGGGAGCCTCCGGATGGAGTGCCAATGGCGAGCTACACCGAGATCGAACGTGCGTACCTGGTCGGGCAGAGCCTCGGTCGGCTCGCCACCGTCGGTCCGAAGGGCGCCCCGCATGTGCGGCCCGTCGGCTTTCGCCTCAACGACGACGGGACCATCGACATCGGTGGGCCCAACCTCAGCTCCAGCCAACGGTGGCGCAACGTCGAGCGCAATCCGGGCGTCTCCTTCGTCGTCGACGACATGACGCCCGACGAGCCGGGTGCGTACAGGCCGGGCTGGGGGCGCGGCGTCGAGATCCGAGGCCGCGTCGAACTGCTGCGCAACCACGAACCGCCACTGCCCCTCGACTTCTTCAGCAACGAGGTGATGCGCATCCACCCCGAGCGCGTCATGGGCTGGAACCTGGAGGACCCGCCGGGCGACCGTTCCTGACCGACCGGACGCGCCGACATCGACCGCTTCCACGGGCGATGTCGGCCGTCGCACCTACCCTGGCCGCATGAAGATCCGCCGCGTCGTACCCAGCGTCACCGCCACCGATCTCGGCCCCAGCCGGGAGTTCTACCAGGACTTCCTCGGCTTCGAAGCCGGCATGGACGAACCCGGCTTTCTGATGCTGCGCTCGCCGAGCAACCCCACCGCGCAGGTGATGGTGGTCGTCCCCGACGAGTGCGACTGGGACACGCAGTCCGGCCGCACGGCGATGTCCATCGAGGTCGAGGACGTCGACGCGGCCTACGCGCGGGCGCGCGAGCGGGGCTACGAGATCGTGTACCCGATCACGAACGAACCCTGGGGCGTACGCCGCTTCTTCGTGCGCGACCCCAACGGCAAGGTCCTCAACGTCAACATGCACATCGAGCAGCCGGGCTGACCCGGGCGAGACCCCGAATCACCGCGCGCCGATCGCCGCCCCCAGCGCGTGCCCGCCGAAGCCGTCGTCGGCGTGCTGGGCCGCCCACCAGTCGACCATGCGTTCGGGGGTCATCGTGGTCCAGTCCGGTGTGTCCTCGACCATCGCGTAGCCCATCGAACGGGCCACCTGCACCAGGTCCGCCCCCGCCGGGTGGCGCTCGGCCTCATAGCGCGCCAACACGTCGTCCCACGAACCGGCCGGTCCCACCTCCCGGCACGCCGCCTCGAACGCCACCGCGTCCTGGATGCCCTTGACCGCACCACTGGCCACATGCGGCCGGGCTATCGCCGCCGCGTCCCCGGCGACCAGCATGCGTCCGCTCGTGAACCGGTCCACCACAAGGTCGTTGATCGGCTGGATCAGCGTGTCGCTCTCGGGCGTCGAGGTGACCAGGTCGGCCCAGAACGGCGGAAAGTACTTGCGGGCCAGCGCCAACAACGCCGGACGCGGGTCGGCCGTGCCGCCCACCGCGCTGTACAGGCCCCACGAGATCCGGTCTCCCCCACTGCTCGGGATCCGGTACATCACACCCTGGCCGTTCGGGATGCAGATCGAGATCAGGTTGTCGATCGGCTCGTGGTTCCACGCGCAACTGCCGCGCCACATCGCATAACCGGCGTATTGCGGTTGGATCTGCGGGAACACCGCCGTACGCACCGCCGAACCGTAGCCGTCCGCGCCCACCACCACGTCGTAGCGCTCACTCGTACCGTCGGGCAGGTGAATCTCGCCGTCCGTACCGACGGTGACCGGTGTACCGCCGCGATAGTCGACCTCGGCCGGCACCCGGCGGCGCAGTCCGGCCCACAGCTGGCCCCAGTTGTACATCCGGAACGCGGCGGGCTGATCCCACAACGATCGCCCGCGTGCCGACTCGCCGTCGTCGAGCAACCAGGTGCGCCCGTTGACGTCGCGCCAGGGCGTGGTGTCGTCGAGGTAGCCGGCGGCGACCAGTTCGGCGTAGCGGTCCATGTGCAGCGCGATGCCCACTCCCCGGTCGGCGAGTTCGCCGGTGGTGCGCTCGTACACGGTGACCTCGGCCCCGCCGCGCGCCGCAGCGAGCGCGAACGCGCAGCCCGTGATGCTTCCGCCGACCACTGCGACCCGACCTATCGGCATGCCCATCTCCCTTGGTTCACGTCCGACTTCGCACAGGCGTCCGGACCGGGCCGGACCCGGAAGGACCCTACGGGATGGCGGTCGCGATCCGATCACGTACACCGACCAGTTGTGCCCGGCGCGTCTCGTCGAAAGCGAACTGCGCCTCCGCGCTGCCCTCGTACCGGGGAGTCGGGCGTGGTCGTCGATCAACGCGGTCAGGCGCGGCAGTGCACCGATGGCGTGGGCGCCCATGTCAGCCGGCACCTGGAGCGCGAGTTCGCCGACGAACCGATCGCCCGCGACAGCCGACGTCTCGGCGACCAGGCGCGCGGTGAACTCGGCGTCGTCGGGCCCCCGATGCCGCCACAACACGCCGGCCACCTCATACTTGCGCATCGATTCCCGCTCGAACAGGAACATCGCCTGCCGGGCCTGGCGTTCGGTCGGGCCACCATGCGCGACCAGCCCCATCAGCGTGCGTGCCTTCCGGCGGCCGGACGCGTCGGCCTCGACGGGCTGTGCGGCCAACCAGGCATCGGCCTCGGCGCGCCCCTCCGGCAATCGACGCACCGCGAAGACCTCGTCCAGGGTCGGCGGGGGCAACAGGCCACCTGGTGACCCGAGTTCGTCCGCCAGTCGACGCCCGACGCCGTCGGTGCGCCCGGCCCAATGCCCGGCCGCCGCCCGCCACATATCACGCGACAGGCACAACACCCGCAAACTTTCGGCACGCAGCCCGTCATCGGTCCGCCCACCATCGGCCCTCTCCGCCACCTCCGTCAGCGCCGGCAGCAGTTCCGTCGGCCCCGTACGCCACAGCCTGATCGCCTCCGCCGCCATGTCCACGCCGACCCACCGCACGTCCCGCTCCTCGGCGGCCGACAACAACCGCGCGATCTCGTGGCACTCCTCCTCGTCCCCGAGCAGCCGCCAGGCCCACACCGAGCCCACCCGCACGTCCATCGGCCCACCATCGCGCCGCAACCGCCGCACCGCGTCCGCGAGATCGGCCAGGATCGCCTGGCACCACGCCTGCCGCCAGGCCCACGGAAGGTCCCCATCCCCGAGCAGGACCAGCGCCGCCGTCACGCGCACCGCCGGATCGGCGTCCTCGGCCAGGACCGTGGCCGTGTCGTCGAACTCCCGCCCACGACCAAGCAGTGCGATCGTGCCCGCCACCCGCACATCCGGATCCGCCGCCCCCGGCAGCCACGCCGCCACGGCCCCGACTTCGGCGGTCGCCACGAACAGCCGGGCCGCCGCGATCCGCACGGCCGGTTCGGCGTCCGTCAGCCACGACCACGCGTGCTCGGCCACCGGCGGCCAGGCCGTACCGAACTCCGCCAGTTCACGCAGTAGTTCGATCGCGCGCAGCCGCGTGCCGACCGGCCCCGCGCCGGCAATTGCCAACAGCAGCCGAGCCGTCGGACCGTCACGGTCGGCCCGTACCGCGTCGAAGATCGCCGCCCGCTCCGGCCCGAAGCTCGCCGCGGCCCCCGAGGCCACCGCCCGCACGCACGCACGTTCGTCGATCATCGGCCGACCGTGTCACACCACCCCGCCCGAGCCAAGCCGTTTACGACCGAGAACTCCTGCACGAATCACGGTCGTTCACGGCACCGACGACACCCGACGGCATCCGACTCAGCCCCCGATCAGTGCAGCTCACCCTCCGTCTCCGCGCGCCCCGCAACCTCGCTCGGGACCGCCCCCGCCGACGCCGACGTCGACGCGTTCAGATGCATCGTCATCCGCACCACCACGCCCTCGTCGCACTCGGCCACCTCGACCTCGTCGCACAGCGCCCGCGCGATCCACAGCCCCCGCCCCGGCGTCTCCTGCTTGTCGGTCAGCCGAGGAAACGCGCGTCGACGGCAACCACCCTCGGCACCGCCACCGTCGACCCGACCGCCGTTCGCCCCGCCTCCGTCGTCCCCGGCCGCGTGGATCTCGCAGACCACCCGCCCGGCCCTGGGCACACAACGCAGCAGCGCGGGCCGGGAGTCCGAGGTGACGGCGCACGCGGCGATCTCGTGTACCGCGAGCACGAGGCAGTCGGGGCGGTCGTCGCCCAGGCCGACGGCGTCGGCGTGCCGGCGCACCACGGCACGGACCAGGCACAGGTCCGACGCGCCGAACGGCAGTACCTCCACCGGTCCGGCACCGATCCGCGTACGGGCGTGGGCGCGATCACGGTTCGGGCCGGTCACTGCACTCCCCCACTGCACTCCCCGGAAGGTCGGTCCTCGTCCACGATCAGGCCGCCGGCCCCGCTCCACCCGAGCAGGTCGACCACCTTGCGGACCGCCGGTCCCGCGGCGCGCAGGACCAGGTGCCGGTCCGGGCCGAGGGCGGTGGCGGCCCGATACAACGATTCCATCGTGCCGAGGTCGGCGAACTCCAGTGCGGACAGGTCGACGACCAGGTCCCGGCCCGAGTGGGCCATCGCGCGCCGCAGCGCGTCCTCCAGCAGGTCCCGGGTGCCCACGTCGGCCTCGCCGACCAGGCGCAACCCCTTGGTGGTGTCGGTGACCTGGAGGGTGGGCGGACGCGCGCGACCGGTGCCGGCGACGAGCGGGTGCAGCCGTTCCTGGGCGTCGATCTGTACCGAACTGAACTCGCGCGGATCGTACAGGCAAAAGCCCATCGCCCGGCGGCTCGGCAGGCCGAGGCCGGCGAGGCGTTCGAATTCGAGCAGGTCCGCGTGTTCGACGCCGCCGGCCCGACCCCACGTCATGTCGCCGCATACGCGCAGGCCGCGAAAGCCGTCGGCGAGGGCCTGATCCACCGCCGCGAAGAACGTCTCCGCCATCCCCTCGGGCGTGAACTCACCTTCCCACAATGGTGTTCGGCCGACATCGACGACCACGAGCGAACCTTCGGCCTCGCGGTCGTCGGGCCGGGTGGGTCCTTCGGACAGCGCACTCATCAGCCAGGCCCGGTCGCGCCTGCCGAGCAGGCACATCACCCGGTCCTCGGCGGACAGTCCGTCCCTGATGTAGCTGTGCACCGCGAGCCGCGTGACGGCCTCGTCGGCCGACACGAAACAGCAGTGGCTGCCGTACTCCATCGCTCCCACCGCGGCCACCGTGGCCCCGGCCTGGGAAGTGTCCATCTGCGTATGCCCCCTGGTCGTGACGCGCCCCGGGCCGGACCCGGGGCCCTCGTCTCGCACCAGACCGTAGTACCCGAAGGCCGCATCACCGGGCGCAAACGGTCAAGAAAGCTTCTTTCGGGGGCACCAACCCACCGGGCAGGGCACAATCTTTGGTTTCCGGCCGGCACCTCGGCCGGAGCGGCACCGGACCGGCCACCCGATCGAGGGCAACCGGACACGGATGCGGCGGCACCGAACCGGCCACCCCACCGAGGGTCAACCGGTATGGAACGCGGCGGCCCCGACCCGGACCGCCCGGCGGCCGACCCGTCGCGTCGTCGAGCACACCGGCCGACCGATCGTGAACCCGATCGGGTGACACCGGCATCGGTTGGCCCAATACCGCGCGGGCGATGGTCGTACGGCGACTAGCGTCCTGACGAAACCCACTCGTCCCAGGGAAGACATTGACCACGCATGCCCCGGCGCAGCGCGCCATCGGGCCCGACTCGCCGCGCGTCGACACCATCGACGTGACGTCTTGTCAGGCCACGTGTGAACACCTGCAAGGAGTTGGCTGAGCCATGCGCGTCGCCATCACCGGAGCCACCGGATTCCTCGGTCTCCATCTGCTCCGCGAACTGCTGGACCGCCACCGTACGATCACCGTCCTGTCCCACGCGGGCTCGCGCGGCGCCCTCGACCGGATCCGGGCCTTTCTGGAAGTCATCGCCGCCCCCGACGAGTTGGTGCGGCGACTTCCCGAGCGGCTGCGGATCGTCGAGACCGATCCGACGTCGCCGCGGCTGGGCCTGGCCGGGTCCGAGTTCACCTCGCTGGCCGATTCGATCGACATGATCTGGCACTGCGCGGGCGACCGTCGACCCGACGCCACGATGGCCGAGTTGTGGCCCGACACGGTCGAAGGCACTCGCCATCTGCTCCGGTTGGCCGAGGCGGGGCGGCGGCGACCGCGCGTGTTGCACATCGGATCCGCCTATGTCGCGGGCGCCCGTCGCGACGGCACGATCAAGGAGCAACCGGCCGATGACTCGGCGGGTTTCGAGAACGACTACGAGCGGGCCCAGTACGAGGCGGAGACGCTGGTCCGGGACTGGGCGGCGCGGCTGGGGCGTTCGGCGTTGATCCTGCGGCCGACCACGCTGGTCTCGGATCGTCCCGGGGTGCCGGCGAACTCGCTGCGGCACGTGGTGGAGCGGGCCGCGGCGACCAGCGGGTGTGCGGCGTTCGGGTGGGCGGCGCGGCTGCCGGGGCGGATGCGGCCGGTGTTGCGGCTGCCGGCGGCACCGGACGGCCGGCTCAACTTCATGCCGGTGCACGAGGCGGCGCGAACGATGACGCGGTTGGCCGATCTGACCGGCTCCGGCGGGGTGGACACCTACCACGTACGGCATCCGCACGACGTCCCGATCGAGGTGGTGCGCGAGGTGCTGGCCGAATTCCTGCCGGTACGCCTGCGGTTCGTCGCCGAGCCGCCCGCGCGGCCCACCGGCGTGGAACGGCTCGCGGAGGCACACGCGGCGTGCACTCCGTATCTGACGCACCGTCGGGGCTATGACGACTCGGGGGTACGGGCGTTGCTCGGCGAGCCGAGGTCGGCGATCGCGGTGGATCGGGACTACCTGGTGGACTGTGTCCGGCCGGGGCGGGGCGGGCGGCGCGACACCGCGTTGGAGCGGGCGTATCGCGATTCGGGCCGGGCCGGGTCGGCCGAACTCGGCGCCGTACTGCGGTTTCGCGGCCTGACGCCGACGGTTGTGGACCTGCGTCAGGCGGTGGCGGCCCGGTTGTGGCGGGTGCCGGTCCTGGCCTACCGCTCGGACGGCACGTTCCGGCGGCGCGGGCCGGTGGACCCGGATCGGCACGTGCACGTGTACCCGGTCGGTCCGGGACGACTCGGCGCGGCGGTCGACGCGTCGTTGGCGGATCGGCTGCCCCGGGACCGTCCGGCGTGGGAGGCGCGGCTCGTACACGGCTACGCGGGCGACGAATGGGCGGTGGTGTTCAAGGCGCACCACACGCTGCTCGACGACGCGTCGGTGGTCGAGGTGGCCCGGCGGCTGTTCGGGGTGGAGCCGATCGAGGCGGCGGCGGTGACCGCGCACGGGCCCGCCGTGCTCGGCGTCCGCGACCACGCGCGCCGCCTGTCGCCGCCGTCCACCCGGCCGTTCGCGACCCGGGGGGCGACCGGCACGCGACGGATGGCCTGGCTGGAACTGGACCCGGAACGCCTGCACGCGGCGTCGCGGCACGGTCGCGGGGTCGGCCCGGACGACGTCTTCCTCGCCGCGCTCGCGGGCGCGCTGCGCACCTGCCCCGGCGTACCGTGGCGGCGCGGCGTGCGGCCGGTCTGGGCGCTGGTGCCGTCCCCGTCCGGCACGATGGGCGCCCCGGAGCCGGGCAACCACGCCCGGCCGGCCCGGGTCCGCCTGCCTTGCGATCAGGTCGACCCGATCCGTCGCCTGCACCTGGTCGCGAAGGACAAGGCCCCGCCCGTCGACCGCTGGGGCTTCCGTACCGCCATGTCCCCCTGGCAGATCGACCTGGCCGCCGGCTCCGCCCACCACTGGCCCCGCCACTCGTACGCCTTCCGCGGCTCCCCGGTGTTCGACGCGATCCCCCTCGGCGCAGTGCCGCACAGCGCCCCGATCGGCGTCTTCCTCGGCTCCTTCGACGACACCATGCACATCACGGCCCTGGTCGACACGTGTCTCCCGGCCGGGTTGGCGGACGATCTGTGCGCGGCGTGGTCGGACTCCCTGGCCGAGCTTTCCCCGTAGACGCCGCCCGCGGTTCGACGGCACCGACCCGTTCGGTGCCGTCGAAGCGGGTCGGTGCCGTCCGACCTCGTGGCCGGTCTTCCCGCACCCGGCGCGACTACCGCGACGCGAAGGTCACGAGTACGCCTCGCACGGCCGTCCCGTCCGGCCGGGTCCAGCCGGCGACCAGGCGCCCCGGCTCCCCTTCCTCGGCCACGACGGGCCGAAGGACCCGGTTCACCCGAACATCGAGCACACCGGCCGCGCCACCGCCGTACACCGTCACGGTCGGGTCGGGCGTGTCGCTCTCACTCCGATGCTGCGGCGTCGCCTCCCCGCGCAGCACCGCGTGCAACTGCCCCATCACCACCGGATCCCGCACGCCGTCGTAGATCCACCGGGTACCGAGCACGCCATGCTCGGAGACGCCGATCAGCGCGTCGTCGAAGGCAGCGTCCAGCGCCGCGCCGCGATAGGCCATCGGCACGAGATACGCGGCCGACTCCGGGGCGCCGGCCTCCGCCACGATCATGAACTCGATCCCGACCTCACCCGCCGGGTCGTCCAACCGGAATCCACCGGCCCGGATCCGCTCCGGCGCCTGGGCCCCGCCCGCGTACCAACTCTGCCGGGGCAGCCAGTCGGCGAGCAGTTCCAGTTTCCCGGGCGTCATGGTGGTGTGGTGGATCGAGGCCATGCGTACTCCCTCACACATCGGTTCGTGATCGAACCCGATCGAATCCATCTCGCCCCGCTACACCAGCAACCGCCACACGTCCCGGTCGGCGGTGCCGCTCCAGGCCGGGTCGCCGTGGCCGTAGTCGGGGATCACCGTGAAGGTGACCTTCGCATTGTCGCCGTCCCGGATCAGGTTCGCGCCCCTGGGGTGATCGCCGCGTCCCAGGGCGGTGTTGATCCAGGTGACCTCGGCGGTGATCGCCGACCAGTCGATGCGGTACACCGATTCCTCGCCCGCCCAGATCGCGGTGAGGTCGCGCAGCAGCGCGATCGGGACCAGGCCGCCGCCCAAGCGAGCGGTGGCATCGGCCCAGGTCGCGAGCGGGCTGTGGGTCAGCGTGAAGCGGTCGTCGGACGGGGTCGCGCCGAAGGCGAACGTGCCTGCGGCGAAACCCTGTTCGTAGATCCAGTTGGTCGCCCCGGGCAGCTTGGCGGTGTGGATCAGGGCGAAGTGCGCGAGCGCGGCGTTGGTGAACCGGCTCGCCGGATCGACCGGTCGCGGGACCGCGGAGGCGCCGTTCGGGTCGCCCACGGCACGCGCCAACAGCCCTTTCAGGCCCGGGTCGTTCGCGTACACCCCGGCGGCGAGCAGCGCGTCCGACTCCGCCCTGGCCCGCGCGGCGCGGACGGCGAGGTCGCCCTCGTACGGGCCGGTCGTGTCCAGCACCATCACCCGGCGCGGCCTCGGCGCCCGATCCGCCGCCAGGTCGAGGGCGAGCGCGGCGCCGGCGGAGTGGCCGAGCAGGTCGTACGGCATCCGCAGCGCCGCGTCGACCGCGTCGATCACCGTGCGGGCGTCCCGCTTGTGCGCGGCCAGACCCCACTCGGCGGTGAGGTCGGCGGCGGTCGCGCCGCTCTCGCGCGGCGAGATGCCGATCACCAGGTAGCCGTGCGTGCGCAGGTGGTGGGCGAGGTTGTGGGCGGTGGGCGTGAAGAAGTTCGACGCGAAGTCGAGGCCGCCGCCGGGCAGCAGATAGGCGACGCGCCCTGGCACGCGGCCGGTGTCCGCGACCACGTCGACCACCAACGGCACGGCCGTGTCCCGCAGTTCGAGGGTGGTACGGGTCCAGCCGGGCCCGTGTTCGCGCCCGCGCACGACGAGTTCGCCGCCCGAGTCGCCCAACGCGCCCCCGATCCGCTCGACCGCGGATGCCGCCGGATCCCGCGTCCCCGCTCGTGCGCCGCCCGTTCCCGAGCCGAGCGGCACCGGTGCCGCCAACGCCGCCAACACCGTTCTTCGCCGCATGTGGGTCCCCCGACTCCCGATCCGACCTCCCGCCCGCACGCGGGCCGGCCTTCAGCCTGCCGACCGCACCCGATCGTGGTCAACGACCGGGCCCGGGACATCCGCCCGGCGGGCCGGCATCATTGCCGTCATGGACGGATTCGGTGACGGGTGGTTGACGATCACGGCGTATCGGAACGTGCGGGGCTGTCTCGGACCGGCGGCGGCCGTACGCGCTTGACTGCGTGAACGCGGCATCGACTGGATGCCGTTCGCCGACAAGGAGATCCACATCGGGCTTCTGTGCGGGGTCGGTCCCGACGGCGGTTGGCAATGCTGGTACGACATCCGCGTACCCCCCGAGGCGCTGCGCCGGCTCGGCCTGCATCCCGATCAGCCGTCGGCCGAGGTCACCGGCCCGTCGCCGCCGCGCTGGTGGCACGCGGCGGCCGAACACCACGCCCGGGGGCACGGCGGCTGGTAGGTGGAGGCGGCATCGCGTCCACACCGGGCCGGGGCACGCGACCCCGCCGGCTACCCCGGCTCGGGGCCGTCGTCCGTCCCCGCGAAGCGGGCCGCCGCGATCAGGTGGGGGTCGCCGGTACGGAGGGCGTCGGCGACCAGGGACGTGGCCAGCGCCGGATCGTGCCCGGTGACCCCGAGATAGGGCAACGCGCGCAGTACGGCGCGGCGTTCGTGGGCGTCGCCGCGCCAGTACAGGGTGCGCAGGTGCGCGGACAGATGGTCGTGGGGCGTACGCGCCGCCAGTTCGGCCAGGGCCAGGACCCGCGCGGCGTCGTCGCAGGTCCAGCCGGGCAGGCCGATCAGCGGGGCCCGGCCGCAGGTGCGCCCGGCGGCGGCGAACACGGTGAAGTCGGCGAGGCTGGGCCAGTCCTGGCTGCCGGGTTTTGCGCAGGCGGTGAACGCGCTGCGCAGATCTGCGATCGGCGGGTGCGGCATGGGCGGATCCTCCCGAGGGCCGGTGACGCGGGGTACGCACGTGTCCTGTGCAGTGCGTTCCCCATCCGGGAAGCTCCCCAATCGACAAACCCCGGGATCCCGGACCCACGATGTCGACCGCCGGAGTCGGCTCACCTTCCTGGGGGCGCGCGGGGGCGCTCGGGGGTGGTGCAGTCTTGACCTTCAGCGGACCGTTCGTGGGCTGACGTGGGCGTTCGTGAGATCTACGGTTGGTTCATGGTCCGTGAACCGCTCGTCGAGGTCAGTGTCGTGATCGCCGCGCCCACCGAGGCCGTGTGGCATGCCCTCGTGGATCCGGACTCGCGCGCCATGTGGTGGAGCTATCTCGACCTGGACGCACGCGTGAACGGCCGGCTCTCGGAGCGCTGGAGCGGGGCCGACGGCGAGGCGCGGTTGACCACCGGTCGGGTCGAGGCGCTCGACCCCGGTCGGCTGTTGCGCTTCACCTGGGCCGACGACGACTGGCCCGTGTCCACGACGGTGACCATCGAGCTGACCAGGGCCCGACCCGGCACCCAGCTCCGGGTCCGCGAGACCGGCTGGAGCCGCCTGCCCGACGGGCCGAGCCTGGCCGCCGCCCACCGCGACGGCTGGGGTACGCACGTCGAGGACCTGCGCCGCTTCGCCGAGGCCACCGGCGGCCCCCGCTGACCCGGTCGGTTCACCCCACCCGTACGTCCACGCTCCGCCCGTCGGGGTCGGTCAGCAGATGGCGCCCCCTCGGGAGCGGCGAGTCGGCGGCCAGGACGAGGCCGATCCGCAGATAGCCGGTCATCCGGTCCGGCCGCGCCGGATACAGCTCCATCACGGTGCCGTCGTCGAGGGTCGCGGCGTAGTGCTCGGGACCGCTCCCGTGCCGCTCGCGGACCAGGGCCAGACCGAGCGACGCGTAGAACTCGCGGCACGCGTCGAGGCGCGAGGTGTAGACAACGATGAGGCCGAGCGACACGCCGGCGAGTCAATCACGATCGTGGGCCGCCCGGTAGCCGGGGCCCGCGCCGGACCGGGTCCTCCGTCCGAGGTACATGGTCGCCGGTGGTTGACGCGAGGGCGGGCGGTAGGGTTGTCCCGCCGCTCGGACGACGAACGGCGGAGCGAGCCGTTCCCGGTTCGTGCCCTCGGTGCTGCCGAGGACGCGGTCGGCCGGCTGCACCACCCTTGGGAGTCATCGTGTTGGACGCACTGGGCGCATTCGCCGAACTCACCCCTTTCCTCGCGGTCGCGGTCGGCTTCACGTTCGTGATCCGAGGCATCCTGCGTGCGGATCGGCGCGAGCGCGAGCACTACGCGAAAAAGGACGCCGAGGCCCGCGCGCACTCCTCCTGACCGTCGGGAGCACCGCCTGTCGGGGCCGCCGTGTCGGTCTCCGCGCATCGGCGCCGTCCGCGCTCCGGCGGATAATCCGCGCGCCGGATCGCACACCCGCGCTACGGTTTCACCCGACCCTCGGTGCGCAGGTCGCGGATACTCCATGGAGCCCGCAAGGGCGGTGAAATGTACGGGGCCTCGAGTCCCGGTCTCCGCTGCCGCCTCGATCTCGGCGGGTCACCCACTCTTCCGGTATCGACTCGCGGCCGATACCGACCGCAGCCGCCGGTCGTCCGACCCGGCGGCTGCGTGCGTTTTCGCGATGACACCCCGTCCCGGGTCAGGCCGCCTTGGCGCCGCCCCGCTCCTTGTCCATCAGCTCCCGGAAGTCCACCGTCGCGCTCGCCGGCGGCGGCGTCACGTCGACCTTGGTGCCCCAGTCCCGGTAGTCCACCGTGCTGCCCACCTCGCCGACCTTGGTCGGCGTGCGCACCGACTGCCGGACCGGGAGGTCGGTCTTGGCGTCGATCCACACCTCGATGGTCGACGACGTGGCGCCGATCGCCTCGTTCGCCGCGCGCAGGCTCTCCAGGGTCTTGGGGCTCAACCCGAGTGCGTCCGCGCCCAGTTGACTGGCCTTGGCCATGTCGACCGTGCCCTTGTAGTGCACGGTGGGCCGACCGTCCAGGTCCTCTTTGCCGACCTCGGCGATGTCGCCGGACCCCTTGAGCAACGACAATTGGCTGGTGGGGTCCTGCTGGCCGAAGCCCTTGTTCATCAATTCGCCCACCGCCGCGAGGGCACCGGTCTTGTCCAGCGAGCCCAGCGCGGTGAAGTCCATCTTGAGCCAGGACTTGCCGCCGGTGTCGGCGGTGAGCGCCGAGCCCATGTTCATGTACATCGCGGTCGGCGTCACCAGCGTCTCGATCTTCGCCGGCATGCCCTTGACGGCGCCCTGCGGCATCGCCATGGTCATCCGCAGTCCACCCGCGTCACCGAACCTGATCGCGCCCTGCGCGCTCGAGCCCTGGCCGCCGGGCAACTTCTGCTGCACCGTGATCGCGACCGATTCGGTGCCGTGGACCTTGTCCACCGCGGCGAAGACCGCCGCCGCGGCCCCCGCGTAGGCCTTGGTCCCGCCCCCGTCCCCGCTCGACCCCTCCGCGACCGGGCCCCGATCGCCGGAGCCCGACTCGTTCCCGCATGCGGCGGTCACCAGCAGCAGCGCCGCGCCGCCGATCGCCGTACCCAGCCCCCGCCGCAAACGCGGTCGCGTGCGTCCGCTCATATGTTCATCCCCCTGATGATCGACTACACCGATCAACCTACCAACGCGTTCGCCGGATGGTGCGGGAGAGGTGCCGGGGTGCCCGGCCTGGCGCGCGGACCCGCGTCCGCGTGGCGAGCGGCGCCCACCGCGGCCGGGCGTCGACCCCCTACCCCGGTATCACTCGCGGGTTGGCGCCGCGGTGTGATGCCCACCCGGTGGCCCGCCTCCTAGCGTGGAATCCACGGCGCCGATCCGGCGCCCGCCGGCAACGAACCGGTACACCCGGCCCCCGCCGACGCCCGCGCGGCCGGCTCCCGGCACCCACCCCAAGGACCCGCCATGGCATCCACCGTCGCCCGCCCCGCCCCCGGCGCCCGGCCCGCCGCCTCGCCCCCGACCCGACGCCGTCGCCCGCTGCGCCGTTTCACGCCGGCCTCGGTGTCCGAGGCCGCCCGGCGCTCCGCGTACGCCTTCCTCGCACTGCCGCTCGGCCTGATCGGCATCGTCCTGACGCTCGGCGGCCGTTCGTCCCGCGCCGCGCGCCTGCAACTCGCCGCGGCCCGCCGATTCCTGGACCCGCACACCGGTGGCGGCCGGCACCGCGGCGCCGCGACCGACAGGGGCGGCGCTCCCGGCGCCGTCCGGGTGCTCCGACACGCCGTCCTCGACACGGCGCTGGGTGTACCGATGCTGATCCTGGCCGCGTACGCCTACGGCAACACGATCCGCAACCTGACCTACCCGATCTGGTACGGCGACAGCGACTACCACGACGCGTGGGGCGGCCCCTCCCTGGCCGGCGTCTGGGCCGTACACACGATCGGCGGCCTCGCCTTCCTCGCCGTCTGCCTGTGCCTGATCCAGGGCCTCACCGATCTCCGGGCAGCCGGTGCGCGTCGCACCTTCCGCACCGAAAGCCCTGCCTGAACCCACCCGAACCGATGCCACCCCTGATCCGGCCGCCTCCTCGCGCCGACCCCCGGACGCCACCATGCACACCACCCTCGAAGCCGACTCCGCCCCCGCCGCGTCCCACCGACCACCCGTTCCCGGCATACCATCACCAACCGTGAAGATCGTTCGGCCGGCGACGATCCGGTCCGCGCTGCGCGAGGCGGTGTCGCCCTCCTCGGTGGCCCCGCTCCCGCCCACGCGCCGCACGGTGCGGGTGCTGACCCTGGCCGCCCTCGCGCTCACCGTCGTGGGGTGGCTCGACCTCCACCAGCACTACGACTTGGGTGCCCCCGGGACGACGATCGCCGCGATCGCCCGCGCCGTCCCGGTCCTGCTGTGCCTGTATCGCCCGCTGCCGGCCTGGTGGTTGGCCCTGGCCGCGGCGATCGCCACCGCCGTACCCACCCACCCGGTGTCCTCCGCGGAGCCGTGGCCGTGGGCCGTGACGTCGGTGTTCTCCCTCGTCGTGGTGCTCACCGTGGTCGCCCTGCGCGCCCCGCGCCGCGTGCTCCTCGTGTTGTGGCTGGCCCTGCTCGCGGCGGGCACCCTGCTCGCCGCGACGCGCGGCCCGATCCGGGTCGACGAACTGCTGCCGATCACGATCCTGTCCGCACTGGCCCCGCTCACCGCCGAGGCGATCGGCAGCCGGGGCGACGCGCAGCGCCGACTGGTCCTGGTCGAGGAGGTCGGCCGGGCCGAACACGCCCGGCGCGCCCTCCTGGAGGAACGCGCCCGCATCGCCCGCGAGTTGCACGACGTGGTCGCCCACCACATGTCGGTGATCACCGTGCAGGCGGACAGCGCGCCCTACCGGATCGCCGACCTGCCGCCCGCCGCCGTCGACGAGTTCGGCACGATCGCCGCCGAGGCCCGTCGTTCGCTCACCGAGATGCGCCGACTGCTGCACGTGCTGCGCCAAGACGCGGACACCGGCGCGGGTGGCGGCGGCCCCGCGGCGGAGCACAGCCCGCAACCCGGCCTGGCCGATCTGCCGGTACTGATCGAGACCGCACACCGCGCCGGCCTGGACGCGCACCTGTCCATCGCGGACACCGCGCCCGCGCCGGACCGCGTCCCGGTGGGCGTACAACTGTCCGCGTACCGCCTGGTCCAGGAATCGCTGAGCAACGTGGTCCGGCACGCGCCCGGCGCCACGGTACGGGTGACCCTGTCCGGCGACGCCTCGGCGCTGTGCGTCGACGTCCGCAACTCCGCGCCCGCGCACCGCGGTCGGCCCGTCGAACCCGCCTCCGCCGAGGCCGACCCGGGCCGGGGGCCGGCCGCCGGCGGCCAGGGTCTGATCGGCATGCGCGAGCGAGTCGCCATGCTGGCCGGGGAGTTGCGTACCGAGGCGCTGCCCGACGGCGGCTTCCACGTCGCCGCCATACTGCCCCTGCCGCCGGCCGACGCCGGGGCGGCCCCGTCGACCCCTGGAGTGGCATGACCACCGTACTGATCGCCGACGACCAGTCGATGATCCGCGCCGGCTTCGCCGCGTTGCTCGCGGCGCAGCCGGACCTGGAGGTGGTCGGCGAGGCGGCCGACGGGCGCGAGGCGATCCGGCTGACCCGCGAGACGCGGCCCGACGTGGTGCTGATGGACGTACGCATGCCGGTCCTGGACGGCCTGGCCGCGACCCGCGAACTCCTGGGCGCACCGGGCGAGTCCGACCCGCTGCCGAGGGTGCTCATGCTCACCACGTTCGACATCGACGACTACGTGTACGAGGCGCTGCGCGCCGGCGCCAGCGGCTTCCTGCTCAAGGACGCGTCCCCGGCCGACCTGATCGCGGCGGTGCGCATCGTCGCGGCCGGCGACGCGCTGCTCGCACCCTCGATCACCCGTCGGCTGATCGAGGACTTCGCCCGCAACCGCCCGATCACCCGGCCGAGTTCGACCCGCCTGGGCAAGCTCACGCCGCGCGAGACCGAGGTGCTGGGACTGGTCGCGCAGGGGCGCTCCAACGGCGAGATCGCGGCCCACCTCTTTCTCGCCGAGCAGACCGTCAAGACTCACGTCAGTCGCATCCTCGACAAACTGGACCTGCGCGATCGGGCCCAGGCGGTCGTCTTCGCCTACGAGAGCGGCCTGATCGCCCAGGGCGGCACCGGCCTGTCCCGCCCGCCGCAGCAGGGATAGCCCCGCACCCCGCCCTGAAGCCGAGAACCCGGGACGGCCCCCGAAGCGCCGCGTCGACCCCGGCGCCGTTCGCACGCCCCGGGGGCGACCCACTCCCTTGCTCCGGCACCTACTCCGACCGCGTCCCCAGGTCCACGAGTTCCGGACGCTCCAGTCGCCGCGGGTCGGCGAGGATGTTGATCTCGACGATCTTGTCGCCCACGATGGTGAACTCCATGACTCCCATCGGCCGGCCCTGCGGCGCGGTGAACAGCCCCGGGGAGCCGTTGACCAGCACCGGCCGCGCGTACTGCGCCATACGGGCAAAGGAGAGCGCCTGGGCGACCACCGCACGGGCGCCGCGGACGAGTTGCGACACCCCGAGCGCGCCGTCCCCGGTGTCGGCGCGCAGCAGCACGTCGGGGTCGAGCAGATCGAGCAGGGCCTGGAAATCGCCGCCGCGCGACGCCGCGAGGAACGCGTCCACCACCCGGCGCTGGCGCGGCAGATCGGGCTTGGGCGCCGCGCCCCGGACCCGACGGCGGGCCCGGCTGGCGAGCTGGCGCGTCGCGGCGGTGGTTTTGTCCACGATCGGCGCGATGTCGTCGAACGGCATCGCGAACATGTCGTGCAACACGAACGCGAGCCGCTCGGCCGGCGGCAGCGTGTCCAGTACGACGAGCATGGCCAACCCGACCGAATCGGCCAGCACGGCCGACTGCTCGGGGTCGGCGCCGTCCGCGTCGGTCACGATCGGGTCCGGGACGTGCGTATCCCACTCGTCCTCGCGCCGGGACTTGCGCGAGCGCAACATGTCGAGACACACCCGGCCGACCACCGTGGTCAACCAGCCCGCCAGGTTATCCACGCCGGAGATGTCGGAACGATCCAGCCGCAGCCACGCCTCCTGCACGGCGTCCTCGGCCTCGCTGAGCGAACCGAGCATGCGATAGGCCACCGCCCGCAGATGCGCCCGGTTCTCCTCGAACCGCTCGGCCACCAATCCCCGCTCCGTGATCATCCGCTTTCTCCCGTCCGGTTCCACCGCCAGCACGATCACCGATTTCCAGACGATATGACACCAGCCCCCACGTCCCGAACAGCCCTCCCAACCCCCCACGAATGCCACGGGACGCCGCCGGCCGAACCCCGCCCGCCTCAGCCGATCCACACCAGGTTGATCACGCTCACCATCACCCGCTTCTCCTGCACGATGTACGTGGCGAACCCGTGCGCCGCGAAGGCCGCCTCCAGGGTGTCGCGCAACCCGCCGCTCATCCGCGCCCCCACGGTCCACGGGTCGTACCGCAGCCGCCGCTCCAACTCCGTCCAGGCCCGCCGTGCGGCGGCCGGGAGCGTACGCCGGATGGCCTCCGCCTCGACGTGGTACTCCACGCCGTAGCTCACCCCCACACCCGCAACCACCGGCCGTCGCGGCGGATCGCGCGGCCGGCGGCACCCGGATCTGCGGAAACGCTCATACACCCAAGCGTCGCACCACCCACACGGTCGCCCACCCGAGACCGGGAATCCCATACGGCACACCTCCGTGCCGCCGCGGAAAATGGATGTCGCCCACCCGTCCCGCTCCCCTAGGCTTCGGACACGAAGCAACGCACCTCCCGGTGCGCAGACAAGCGGCTACTTCCTCCCAGAAGTGGGACCTGGTCCCACCGCCGCGCGTCATCTCGATCTCGGGAGGATCAACGTCGGGGTTCCCGGTGCGCAGACCGGGATTTCTTCCTTTTGTAGGGGTGGTCCCGGGTTCGAGTCCCGGTCACCGGTTCGCCGGTGGTAGCTCAGCGGTAGAGCGCCTTCAAAGCCCGGTCGTCCCGACCTCGGGCACCTCGGCGTTGTCACCTCCCCCACATTCCACGGGGGATCACCATGTCTCGATTCAACCTGCCCCGGGGCCGCCCGGCCGCCGTCTCGCCGGTGCGCGGCACGGGCTCGAAGACCGTCACCCACCAGGGCGGCACCGGCTACACCCGCGACGCGCGCAGTGAGTTGTTCCTGCTCGCGGTGGCGAACTTCGTCGGCACCGACACGTTCTACGAGAGCGGCGGCACCCGCGACGACCGGTTCACCCAGCTCGTCCACGAATTGGCGGTGTACGACGGCGAATGGCTGCTCGGCCTGCTCACCTGGCTGCGCCGCGACGCCAACATGCGTACCGCCGCGATCGTCGGCGCCGCCGAAATGACGCGCGCCCGCCTGGAGTTCGGGCTGCCGGGCCTGTCCCGCCGGGCGGTGGACGCGGTGTTGCGCCGCGCCGACGAGCCCGGCGAGTTGCTGGGCTACTGGACCTCGCGCTACGGCCGGGCCATTCCCAAGCCGATCAAGCGCGGCATCGAGGACGCCGTGCGCCGGCTGTACACCTCGCACGCGCTGCTCAAGTACGACACCGCGAGCAAGGGCTACCGCTTCGCCGACGTGCTCAACCTGACCCACCCGCGTCCGGCGGCGGACAAGCCGTGGCAGGGCGCGCTGTTCGGCTACGCGCTCGACCGCCGGCACCACCCCGACACGGCGATCGCGCCCGCGTCGGACCCGGTACTCACCGCACGCGCCGAGCTGATGGCCGTGCCCGCGGCCGAGCGCGCGGCGCTGCTGCGCGCTCCGGACGCGGCCGAGCGGCTGCGGGCCGCCGGCATCACCTGGGAGGCGCTGGCGGGTTGGCTCCAGGGGCCGATGGACTCGGCGGCGTGGTCGGCGGTGATCCCGTCGATGGGCTACATGGCGCTGCTGCGCAACCTGCGCAACTTCGACGAGGCCGGTGTCGACGACGTCCTCGCCGCGCGGGTCGCGGCTCGGCTGGCGGATCCCGAAGAGGTCTCGCGTTCGCGGCAGTTGCCGTTTCGGTTCCTGTCCGCGCACCGCGCCGCGCCGTCGCTGCGCTGGGCGTACCCGCTGGAGCAGGCGCTCGGTCACGCGCTGGCGAACATCCCGAAGCTGCCCGGGCGGACGCTGATCCTGGTGGACACCAGTTCCAGCATGGAGTCGGGATTCTCCCGGGACGGCACGCTGATGCGCTGGGACGCGGCGGCACTGTTCGGCATCGCGATCGGTCGGCGCTGCGGGTATGCCGACGTGGTGTCCTTCTCCAGCACCCGGCGGTACTGGGAGGACGAGCCCGGCGCGCACACGAAGACCTATCCGGCGCGTCGCGGCGAGTCGTTGCTGCGCTCGCTGGATCGTTGGAAGCAGGACGGCTACTTCCTGGGCGGCGGCACCGACACCGCCCTGGCGCTGCGTCGGGAGTACCGGGCGCACGACCGGGTGCTGATCGTCACCGACGAGCAGGCCGGGCACGACACCCAGGAGGTGACCAGGTCCATCCCGGAGAACATTCCGCTCTACACCTGGAACCTGGCCGGCTACCAGGCCGGGCACACCCCGTCGGGCAGCCGCAACCGGCACACCTTCGGTGGCCTCACCGACGCCGCGTTCACCATGATCCCGCTCCTGGAGGCGGGCCGGGACGCGCGGTGGCCGTGGGAGGCGACGGCCGGCACCGCCGGCTGAGCCGTGCCGGGC